>JAQTYB010000050.1 GCA_028688475.1 Elusimicrobiales bacterium | reverse complement strand
CAGCGCGGCGCGTTCGAGAATGGCGGCGATGGGCGCGTCGTTGCCGACGCGGTAAAGCGTCTGCTTTATCGCCAGCACCTGCGGGTCCTCCGCCGCGCGGGCCATGAAAGTTTTTACCGAATCGAAACTTTCGTACGGAAGATGCACCAGCACGTCGCGCTCGCGAAGCAGTTTCCAGATGTCCTGCCCGCTCTCAATGGCGGACACTTTTCTCGGACGCCATGGCGGGCGCTTTAAATTTTCAAAGCCGGACTGGAAGGCCAATTGGGAGATGCTCTTGAGGTCCAGCCATTCGCCGCAGGTTATCACGTCCGCCGCCGACAAATCCAGCGAGCGGGAAAGAAACCGGTAAATATCCTCCGGCGCGGCTATTTCCAGCCTTGTTATTTTGCCGCGGCGGCGCAGCCGCACCGCGCTCTCCATCGCTTTGAGAAAATCCTCGTCCGCTTCCTCGCCCAGAGTCAGCTCCGCGGCGCGGGTCAGCCGGATAAGGCCTTTGGACACTATCTCGTGCCCCAAAAACAAATCGTGCGCGAAAAGCGCCAGCGCATCCTCCAGCAGCATGTAATGCAGTCCGGACCGTGCGGGCAGCGTGACCATGCGCGGCAGTCTCGACGGGACTTCCACCGCTGCGTATCTCAGTTCCCGCGTCTTGCGCGATTTCAGCCCCGCCACGAAATACATCTTGAGATTGGCCAGATGCGGCATGTTCCTGCCGGGCCGCAGGGCGAGCGGGGTCAGCAGGGGGAAAAGCTGCCGCTCGAAAAACCCGCGCAGATAGTTCAACTGCGCCGAATCCGCCGCTGTTTCGCGGACGCGGACTATGCCTTCGCGCTCAAGGGCCGGCGCGATTTCGGCGGTGAACAGCCCGCTCTGGTCCGCTATCAGCGCGGCGGATTTCGCGCGCACCTCGCGGGAAACAGCGCCTTGCGCGTCCAGCCGGGGCACGCGCACCATGAAAAACTCGTCGAGATTGGAACTCACTATTCCGGCGAATTTGAGGCGTTCGAGAACCGGCGCGTCCTTGTCCGCCGCCTGCGCCAGCACGCGGCGGTTGAATTCAATCAGCGAGAGTTCGCGGGTGATATATTTTTCTGCGGTCATACAAGTGCGGATGCCTGCCTGATGGTTATGGGATAGCCGTAAATATCCGCGAAAAAGTCCGACTTTGCGTACAGGCTCTGGCGTTCCAGCGACAAATCGCCCGCTTCTTCGGGAACCAGCAACAGATACGCGTCGTCGCGGCGCTCGACTTTAAGGTCTTTTATGCGCTGCTGATGGCTGTTGTCGAGCGCGTCGGCCACCCGCAGAATGGAAGCCAGTTTGGCCACTATGGTGCGGTCCGCGCGCGGCAGCGACATGTAGGCGATATGAGTCGGTTTTGGCAGCGAGCGGCGGTGGTAGCGCACTATGTTGGCCACTATGTCCTTATGGCTTTTGCGCAGCCCGAAAATCTCCGCCGCCTCGATGAGATACATGGAATGCTTGTGATGGCTTGAGGGGGAGACGTAGATGCCGATATCGTGCAGCAGGGCCGCTATTTCCAGCAGCTTGCGCTCGGTGGGGCCGAGGCCGTGCTCTTTTTGCAGCTCGTCGTAAATCCTGAGCGAAAGCGCGGCGACGTTGAGCGCGTGCGCCTCGTCGTAGCGGTATTTTTTGCCGAGGCTTTTGGCGGAGTTTAGCACCTGGCGTGATATTTCGCTGCGGCGCGCGCCGGACATCATCTGGCCCACTTCAAGCAGCACGCCGTCGCGTATGCTGGCGAGCGGCACTATTATATCCTCGGCTTTGGTCTCGGCCAGGAAAATAGAATAAATCAGCAGCGAAGGATAGAGCGTTTCCGCCTCCGTGTAGGGGAGGGAAAGCTTGCGCGCTATCTCCTCGGGCGAGGCTTTGCCGAGGTTTTTTACCAGTTCCACAAAATCTTTTCGCGGAACGCGCGATCGCGGCGCTCCGTCTTCGCCCGCGGTCTCGCGCGCGACGGCGCGCATATCCCCGCCGGCGGCGATGAAAGTGTCAATGTCCGAAAGTTTGAGTTCGCGCGAGAGGTCTTCGAGGATGGTGCGCAAATGGCGTTTTAGTATGCGTTGTATCGCCGCCGGTTCGAGCCGGGTGGTGGTCAGATTTTGCGGCAGGCGCACCGAACCCAGCGGCAGCGAGCGCGAAAGTTCCACCTTGTCTTTGTTAAGCAGCGTGATTTCGGTGGTGCCCGCGCCGACTTCTATCACCAGCGCGTTCACCTGGCGGAAATCCAGAGTTTTTTCCAGCGCGCTCTCCACCGCCATCAAAAGCAGCCGGTTCTCCTCCATGCCCTCTATGACTTCCACGTCTATGCCGGCGCGGATGAAAATTTTGTCCACGAAATTGTCGCGGTTGGCGGCGTCGCGCACGGCGCTGGTGGCGATGGCGTGCACCTGTTTTGCGCCGTAAGCGGTTATGACTTCGCGGTAGTTGGCCAGAATGGCAAGACACTCCCGCATAGTCTCAGAGGAAATTCGCCCTGAGGTGAAAACGTCCTGCCCCAGCGAGACAGGCTTGGAGAGATTCTCCAGCGTGCGCGCGCCGGCGGGGCCGACTTCCGCCACCGCCATGCGTATGGCGCTGGAGCCGATGTCTATGACCGCTACGGGAACCGGGGCTTGAGCGTTCGGCATTTTATTTCCTGTCCTCCGCCATGCGGGCCGCGCTCATCACTGTGGCCAAATCGCCGAGTTTGGCGGGCACCACCTGCACGTTTTTGGCAAGCACGGATAAGGCGTGGGCTTTCATGCCTTTGACGGCTTCGGGCAGGATGACGTCGCCCAGCGCTTCTATCATGCCGCCGCCCAGCACTATCATTTCAGGGTCTATGATATTGACCACGGTGCCCATCGCCAGCCCCAGTTGCCGGGCTTTGAATTTTACGAGTTCGCGCACCTCCGCGTCAGCCTGGACGGCTTTGGCCAGCACGCCGCTTTTCATCGCGCGCAAATCGGTGCCGGCTTTGGCCAGCAGCGCCGGCGCCTTTCCCCTGGCCGCGAGCACGGCGGCCTCTCCGGAAACGGCAAGCCGCGCCACCAGCGCTTCCAGGCAGCCGCGGTTGCCGCAGCCGCAGGCGGGGCCGTTGCATTCAAGGCAGATGTGCCCGAACTCGCCCGCCGCGCCGCTAAATCCGCGGTAAAGTTTGCCGTCGAGTATCAGCGCGCCGCCGATGCCGGTGCCCAGGAAAAATCCCGCCACGTATCTGCGCCCTTTGGCCGCGCCGAAGCAGTATTCGCCGTAGAGGCCCATGTTGACGTCGTTTTCCACGGCGGCCTTCACGCCGAACTCTTTTTCCAGCCGGCGGCCCAGCGGATAGCCGTCGAGAAACGGTATGTTCGGCGAATGGACGACGATATTGTCATCGGCGTTTATCACGCCGGGGCAGCCCGCGCCTATGCCCGCGATATCGCCGGCGGAGATTTCCGCCTCGTCCATGACATGGCGCACCAGTTCCGTGACGGTGTTGAAAAAATAGCGCTCGCCTTCGTCTATCACCGTGCGCGCCTTGGCGGAGGCGACCAGCCTGCCGGCGGCATTGACCGCGCCCGCCAGTATCTTGGTGCCGCCGATATCGAGCCCTATGCGGAAATTCTTTTTGGCCATTCGTTCCCCCTGCGGTGAATTATCATCTCATTATAGCTTTTTGCCGTCGTAGTTAGAGCCTGTTTAGAATCCGTATTCTGCTGCAAGCGCCGCTTTTGCCCCTGATACTTCGCGGTCTTCGGCTTACAGGCAACAGTCCTGCTCGCCTCAGCCCGCTGCGTCTCAGAGGCAAAATCGGCGCTTTCGCGACGAAAGAGAGATTCCAAACAGGCTCTTATAAGGTAGAATTCAGTTATATAACAACCATCACGGAGGAGCATCGTGCAAGACAACGGCAAGCCTTTCAACAGGCAGGAACGCATACAGATTCTGCGCAAGTCAAAGCCCTACCGCAAAGCCTATCAGGATTTCGAGTTTCTCAACAGGGATGAATTGCGCCCTCTGCGCCTGCAGCTTGAGCTGATGAAGCCGGAATTCATACTTAAGGAGAGCAACATAACCTCCACGATAGTCTGCTTCGGCAGCGCGCGCATCTGGTCCAAAGAGGACGCGCTGGCGCGGATAGCGGCGGTTTCCAAAGCGTGCAGGCTGGACCCGAAAAATCCGCAGCTCTGCAACAAGCTGGCTTCGGTCAAGCGCCTGCTGAAAATGTGCAAATTCTACGAAATAGGACGCGAATTCGGGCGCATCGTCGCGCAGGAAGGACAGGGCCGGTTCCTCATCGTAACCGGCGGCGGCCCCGGCATAATGGAAGCCGCCAACCGCGGCGCCTACGAAGGGGGGGCGAAAAGCATCGGGCTCAACATCACGCTTCCCATGGAGCAGGGGCCCAACCCGTACGTGTCGCCGGAATTCGCGTTCCGCTTCCACTATTTCGCCATACGCAAGATGCATTTCATGATGCGCGCGAAGGCGCTGGTGGTCTATCCCGGCGGATTCGGCACCTTCGACGAGCTGTTCGAGGCGCTCACGCTGGTGCAGACCGGCAAAAAACATCATTTCCCCGTAATTCTCGTCGGCAGAAAATACTGGACCGACATCATAAACTGGGACGCCATCGCCCGCTACGGCGTAATCTCGAAGGAAGACCTCAAGCTGTTCCATTTCGCCGAGACCGCCCGCGAGGCCTGGAAAGTAATCAGCGATTTCTACAAGCTGGTGTGACGCGCCGTCGCGGCGGGGCGGCTGCATGAAAAAACTGTCGGTGTTTGTGCTGCTTTCGGCAATTGTCCCGCCGGCGCCGTCTCCGGCGGCCAGTCTCCGGCCCTGCGCCGTATGCGGAGCGTTTTACAGTGCGGACGCGGATACGCTCGCCGCGCAGGCCGGGGGCTTCATCGCCGGCGCGACATCCACCGTGAAAACGGAGGGCGAAGTTATCGGCGTGCTGGCGCCGCACGCGGGATACGAATTTTCCGGCAAAACGGCTGGCGCGGCCTTCGCCGGAATAGATTCGGATTACGATACGGCGGTCATTATCGGCACGGCGCACCATGCGCCTGTGAAAGCCGCCGCGCTGTCCGACGCGGATTTCCAGACTCCGCTGGGCACGGTTTCCGCCGACGCTGCGCTGATAAAAAAACTGGCCGCGGATAAAGCGCTTTTTGAAATTTCCGGCGAGGCTCACGCAAAGGAGCATTCCGTCGAAGTCCAGCTTCCCTTCCTGCAAAGGAAGCTGAAAAAACCGTTCAAGCTGGTTCCCGTGATAATGAATACAGGAGACTATGAGACAGCCGCCGCCGCAGGACGCGCGTTAGGGCGCGCGCTTAAGGGCAGAAAAGCTCTCATAGTCATCTCCAGCGATTTGTCGCATTATCCCTCCGCCGCCACCGCCCGCCGCGTGGACGAAACCGCGCTGGCCGCCGTGGAAACGCTCGACAGCGGGTATTTTTATCTGACGGACCGCATATTGCTGGGACACGGGGAAGCGGGGCTGGAATGCGCGGCCTGCGGCGCCGCCGCGATTATCGCGGGAATGGAGGCGGTGAAAGAACTTGGCGCGAACCGGGCGGCCACCGTCAGATACTCAAATTCCGGCGAGACCGGCGACCCGAGGCGCGTGGTGGGCTACGGCGCGATGGTTTTCACAAAAGCCAAAACGCCATCGAAGTTCGAGTGGAAGCTGGATGCCGCGGATAAAAAAATCCTGCTGGCCGCCGCTCGGGAAGCGGTAGCCTCCCGTCTGACCGGCGCGCGGTTTGGCGCCGTCCTTTCCGACAGTCCGAAGCTGAACCTGCCCGCCGCTGTTTTCGTGACCATCACCAAAGACGGTAACCTGCGCGGCTGCGTAGGCGCGACCGAGCCGCGCGGCACGCTTTACGATTCTGTTGCGCATTTCGCCCGCGCCGCGGCGTTCGAGGACGGGCGTTTTCGTCCGGTGGAGCAATCCGAACTGGAAAAGCTGCGGTATGAAATATCCATTCTCTCCGTTCCCGAACCCGTCGCTTCCCCGTCGGCAATAAAGCCCAAAACGCATGGCGTCGCAATTTCGCTGGACGGACGCGCGGGGCTGTTTCTGCCGCAAGTGTGGGACTCTCTGCCGGACAAAGCCGGTTTCCTGTCCGAGTTATGCGAGCAAAAAGCCGGACTCCCGCGCGATTGCTGGAAAAATCCCCGCGCCAAACTTTCCGTTTTTACGGTCTATTCGTTTGAGGACACTAAATGAAGATGGCGGAGTTTGAGAAACTTGTCGAGGCCGCCGTGGCGGACCTGCCTGAATTTTTCCGCGAAAAAATGGCCAACGTGGTAATCACCGTGGAATACAATCCGCCGCCGATGCGCGGCCGCGGCGAAACGCTGCTGGGGCTTTACGAGGGGATTCCGCTCAGCCAGCGCGGCGTCTGGTACGCCGGCGCGATGCCGGATAAAATCACGCTGTTCAAGCGCCCCCTCGAAACCGGCTGCAAAACGCCGGAGGAAACGCGGGCGCGCGTCAGGCACACCGTGATGCACGAAATCGCCCACCATTTCGGTATTTCCGACGAAGAATTGCTGGATAAAGGCTTGTATTGAAAAGCGCGCGCAGGCCCGGAGGCTTGCGCGCGCTTTTTCGTTCCAATATGTTTTGCTCAGTTCCCGCCCCATTGCCGCACGTTGCCCACGTCCACATGCGTGAAACTCGGGTAGGAACCCACGCCGCCGGCATGCAGGCTCAGCGCATATCCCCGCACCTGGGACGGGCTGACTCCTTTGACCACTATGTCCGCCGCCCAGCCCTTCATGTGCAGGCTCCGGCTCGCGCCGCCCACTTTGTTATTGCTGGACAGACTGCGGTAGCCGCTGTTGAGGATAATGCCCCTGTGTCCGAATTTCTTGTCTATCGAACCCAGTATCTCGACAAGCCTGGCGGGAACATTCATCGTCTCGCCGGTGCGCCGGTCGGCAAAAACAGCTTTCATCTGTTCGAGCACTTCCGGCTTGACCTTGCCGCTGCCGTCGCGATATTCGCCGCTGAATTTCTTGCCGGTAACCGAGGTGATGTTCAGCTTGCCGTCGCCTTTACTATCCTCGGGTAAATCCGGTCCTTTCGGTTCGGCGAAATGGCCGTCCGGGCCAGGCTTGAAGTCCGGTTCATGATAGGTGCCGCTCTCGGGGTCGTCGCCGGGACTTTCAGGGTCGGCGCTTAATTGCGCGGCTTCTTTGGGGCTGTAACCCTGCGACTCCCAGAATTTCATTTCGTCCTGCGTTTGAGCCTTGCAGGCGCGTGCGGCCTTGCGTTCCGCGGCGGCTCCGCTGCCTCCGCCTTTTTCCAGCTTATACTGCACGCAATCGTCGAAATCCTGCTTTATCCGGGATTCGGCCTGCTCCTGGGTCATGCCCTTGGCGGTATACTGGCTTATGACGTCGTCAGCGATACCCCTGGCGGTTTTGGGGTCCATGCCTTCCTGCCGGTACAAATCCGCGACCTGCTCCCGCTGCGCGGCGGGTTTCTCCGCCGGGGATTGAGCATCGGAAGAAGGCTTCGCCGGTTCGGCAGCGGTCCCATCAGTGGGCGGCGCCGGTTCCGGGACGGAACTTATCTTCGGCTCCGGGACAGCGCTCATCGTCGGCTCGGGAATTTTGCCGGCCGGCTGGGCGTCCGGAGATTCCAGCTTCGCGGAACCCCAGTTCGCCGCACGGGAGGGAATGAAACAGACGGCTGAAATAAGCAGTGCCAAAGTTATAGTCTTCATGATACCAGCATATCCTAATATCTGCGCAACCGCAATGGCCAAAGGACCCAGCGGCGATATAGGTCCTTTGACCCATGCCGCTGAAGCGCGGCCCTGTTAATATACAGGATGAAAATGCAATACTTTGCTAAGGAGTTCAAAATGCTGAAGTTACTGACGATTGCGGCAATATTCCTTAATATCGGCGTCTTTCCGGCGCAGTGCGAAACATCTGCAATGAAAGCGCTGGTACGACTTGAGTCTGCAACCGCGCAACCGGCTCCTGAAATCTCCGAACCGGCCTCGCTGAAGACGACTTCCGCGAATCCCCGCTACTGGATTGCGGTCAAAGCGCAAAACAAGGGGGAGAGAACCGACCTCGCGGAACTGGGGCTTGCCATCGAGGAAATAGCTTCTCAAACTGTTTCCGGCACGGTCAGCGAAAAAAGCCTCGCGAAAATAAAGGTCAGGGGCTTCCTCGTCGGCTACGAGCGGCGTATCGAAGAATTCCGCCCCAAGGCGCAGAAAGATTTCCCCCAGCAGGACGCGAAATACCACGATTACGTGCGGACATATTCCGAATTGCAAAGCGTAGCGGGGGCGCTTGCGGGCTACGCTTCCCTGTATTCCGTCGGCAAAAGCGCGGAGGGACGCGATATCTGGTGCCTGCGTCTCAATAAAAACGCGAGGAATGACGACGCCTCCTCAGACCCCGGCGCCGTCGTGGTGGGCAATCACCATGCGCGCGAGCATATAAGCGTGGAGATTCCGCTGCGTTTCGCCCGCTGGCTGGCGGACAATAAGGGCAAGTCGGACGTAAAGGCGCTGCTCGACAGCCGCGACATCTATATCATCCCCATGCTCAACCCGGACGGTGCGGAATATGACATAAGGGGCGGCCAATACCATTACTGGAGAAAAACCGTCCGCAAACTGCCCAGCGGAGACCTGGGCGCGGATATCAACCGCAACTACGGCTATCTGTGGGGACAGGGCGGCTCATCCCCCGACCCGTCGGCGGATACATACATGGGCCCTTCCGCATTCTCGGAACCGGAAACCCTGGCGATGAAGCAGCTTTTCGACACGCATACCAACATCACCACCTGCAATTCCTACCACAGCTACGGCAGCGTGGTGTACTATCCCTGGAGCGGAACCTACGACGACATCCCCGACGCGAAGGATTTGGCCGCGTTTAAAACCATAGCCGGCAAAATAGCCGCGCTTGCCGGCTACAGAGCGGAAAAATCAAGCGATTCCTACCTCTCCACCGGCGACATGAACGACTGGACGTATGCGGCCCACCACGTGTTCTCCTTCACCACCGAGCTGGACGGGAGCGGTTTCTATCCCGGCGCCGCCGCGATAGACAATGCCGCGCCGGGCAACATCAAAGCCATGCTTTATATGGCGCAGATATCCGACAACCCGCTCAACGCGAGGTGAAGTTTCGCGCGGACGACGCGCAACCGCGCGGCTCCGCACAAGGGTCTTTTGGCCTATGAGCATATACTGGGCTTCACACAATTCCTTAACATGTTGGAGGCTCAGATTTGGCCGCAGGCTAGGCGCGACGACACCGGCCTGCCCTCTGGGCAAGTCAAGGAGGAGCGCCTTGTTTCGCTGCAAAGCCGGCCAGCCAACATGTTAAGGAATTGTGTGAAGCTCAGTAGGTCCAAAGCCGCAAAAATTGGCCCTTGCGGCCCTTTGCGAAAACAGCGGTTTGCGCTAAACTATTTCAGCAGGGCGATGTCGGAGGTTGATAGTTCCGCGTAATCACAAAGGCGCCGTCAAATCCATTGTAAGGAGAACGATTATGAAAATGATAATGTTCGCGGTATCGGCAGGCATGTTGCTGGCGTCCGGCGCGAAAACGGCATTCGCTAAAAACGCAGTTCAAAACCCCGCTGTCGTCATCAATCAGTGGCAGGATGTGGAGGAGATAGACGCGCCCTATAACGCCTGCATGGAAAGCGCAAAAAGCAGCAGCGCCGCAAAGGCAGCGTGCGCCGCGAAGGCGGAGGAAATATGGAAAAAGGAATTCAACGTCGTGACCAACTACCGCCTGGACGCTCTTCCCTCCGACCAGGAAGACCAACTGATAAAAGCGCAGGAAGAATGGCATGCATGGTTCAATGACAAAGTCAAGCACATGAAAGCGGTGTGCTCCGAACGCGGAGCAGGTTCCGATTGCAAGGCGGCGATGGCTATTGAAAAAACGCGAATCATCCGCGCCAGAGCGCTGGAACTCAGAAACATGCGGTTTCCTGATGGTACCAGGGAAGCCAAAGCCGACGGCAATTACAAAAACAAAATCCTGCCCGTCATTGTCTTTGACGGGAGAGAAGGGGTAGCTGCTTCCCCAGCCGCTGCCGTGAAGTAGTAATGCACATGCCAGGCAATGCAAAGGCAGGGCCGGCAATTGGCGCTATTCGTATAGCTGCCCGTGCTCGCCGGTCCATCGTTGACATTTTTATGGCATGTCAGCTTTTACTGAGCTTCACACAATTCCTTAACATGTTGGCTGGCCGGCTTTGCAGCGAAACAAGGCGCAATGAGCGGCGCATACTGCCTGTATGCGCCGCTCATTGCAACGCGGTTGCAGCCCAAAGCCGGCCTGCCCCGAAGGGGAGGCTCACCTTTGGCCGCAGGCGTCGTTGCTCCTCCTTGACTTGCCCAGAGGGCAGGCCGGCGTCGTCGCGCCTAGCCTGCGGACAAATCTGAGCCTCCAACATGTTAAGGAATTGTGTGAAGCTCAGTAAGTTCCAGCCTGTAAGAAGCGACCTTAAACGCGGGATAATATGACTCTTTAGCCTGGCGCAGGCCCTCGTCGCCGAGGTCGCTTTCCTTGTTGAGATACTTCGTGGCGGCATAAAGCCGGACGGCGCATTCGCGGTCGAGATACTGGTAAAGCCCTTTTATTTCTTCGCTGGCCTTTTCGAAGTTGAGGACAGCCATATCGTCTGTCAGGCGCGAGGCGATGCCCAGCCCTTCTATTCTGCCGCCGATTTTCACCGCAAGCCCTTCCACTCCGGTCAGGGCGAAATTGTCCAGCGTCTGGACAAGCGCGTTATGCTCGCAGCCCAGCTCGTCGGTCCAGAAAGCGTACTTTTCGCGCCGGTACTGGTACCAGCGTTCCACGAATTCCCCGCATTCTCCCGCCAATTCCGGCGAAAGCGCCAGCACCTCGACTTTTTCTGCCGCCGCCGCATCGCGCTCGAACTGAGCGATAAGGTTGCGTTTTTTGTGGTACTTCGCGCCCTTGAGCGACGCCAGGCCGGCGCGCTCATAAACATAATCGTCGTATTCCGGCTCGCGCCGCACCGAAAAGAACTTTTCCGCCTCGGCCTGTCCGCAGGCGGCGATATATTCCTCCGGCACGTAACGCACGATGTCATGTCCGGCTTTTTTGACCAGCGCCGCAAGTTCCGCCGGCGGCAACTGCCTGCCCACCGGCAGCAGCAGCCAGCGCGCCTTTGGGTTGGCTATATGGCTTTCCGACACCACCAGATATCCGTCCTGCTTGGCGTAATAGTTGTTGAACGCGCAGTTGTTCCACACCACTATGCCGGAAAGCGAATAGGAACTGTGCCGGTATTTTTGCCCGGCGAAAAAACTTTTGAGATGTGCGTAATCCGCGGGCGTTATGGGAGTGAAGCGCATATGTATCAGCGTTTGCGCAGCTTCATGGGCTCATGGGCTTTCATCGGCGCAAATCCCGCGCGGGAGTAAAGCGTCCGCGCCGCGCCGGCGGAAATCAGGGCCACCCAGTTTATGCCGTCGGAACGCAGCCTGCGGCAGAGCATGTTCACAAGCCGGGAAGCTATGCCCCTTTTGCGGAATTCGCGGGACACCATGACGTCCTGGAGATAGGCGTCGCTCGCGCGGTCGCTGATGGCGCGGGCCATGCCCACCACACGGCCACCTTCGAAGGCGATGGCGAAACAATGGCTGCCGCGCACTATGCGGCGGTAGAGGCCAGAAGTGTCGCCCTCGTCCTGCCAGCCCGCTTCGCGGTAAAGCGCGGATAATTGCGCCAGCGTTTTCCGGTCCGGTTTTTCGATAAAACTGAATTTCACCATGTTTTCGGTCTGCGAGACCTGCCTTGATTCTATCTTTTGAAACCCGCCATCCGCAATCTCCCGCCTGCCGGCAAAATGCTAAACTGCATGACATATTCATGTCAATCATCACAGGATTGGAATCGGTCCGTTCCATTTCCTCAAAATATTGGGAAAGGATAGAATGCTGGCGGGATGCCGCACATGTTTTCGTGCAGGAAAAATACCTGGACAAGACGCGACAGTCCGAGCCTGAGATTGCGGCGGGGTTCGGCTCGCGGACCCCTGAAACTTCATCATTCCTGCTTCACTATGGCAAACGCTGGAAAACCAACGCGGGCAAAACGGTCATTCTCGTTCACGGCGCGACCGATAACGCCAACCGCGTGTGGGGGCGCGGCGGATTGGCGGATGCGCTTGAACGTTCCGGCTGCCGTGTTTTTGCCGTTACTTTTCCGCACAAACACGGAAATTTGTTTTACGAGGCTGCGCATGTGGCGTCAGCCGTGAAGCTTGCGCGGGCGGCCGCGGGGGCGGACCGCGTCGCGCTGATTGCCCACAGCGCGGGCGGCATTGCGGCGCGGCTGTGCGTTTGCGCCGGAGCCGGATATTCCTGCGCCGGCATGGTGGAGCGGCTGATAACGCTCGCCACGCCGCACGGCGGGATGGATTTTATTTTCCGGCATCCGCAACTCAACAGCTTTTTTATGCTGGACAACCCGCTTGCCTGCGCGCCCATGAGCTGGGACAGGATTTTTACCGGCGGGAAATGGCGGGATACGCTCGCTTTAAGCGTCTACGGCGAATACTTCCCCATGCAGCGCCAGCTTTTGCACGACTGGCGGGATAAATTCCCCGCGAATTCTTCCGAGCCGGATGTGGAGATAACTTACGGCGGCGGGCAGGGCGCAGCCGGACATTCGCAGGGCATAAAAAAGGCGATGGAACTGGGCGGGAATTTCATCGCGGAACTGCATTCCCGCGTTTTTGACGCCGGAGTCGCGGTCACTCTGGTGGGGGGAAAAAGAAACGATATGGAAGGCTGTTCCGTGGAAACAGACGGCGTTTCCGACGGGCTTGTGTTCCTGGAAAGCGCCTGCGCCGCCCCGGAAACGGGCGGCGCAGGGGTGCGGACTGTGACGGTGGATGAGAACCATCTGTCCATAACATGCAGCCCCGCCATGCTTGAACTCATCCCCTCGCTGATTGACCGGTAGAATGTGCATTTTCCGTCGGGTCGCTTTCGTCAAGAAACCATCAGAGAAATATATTATAATGATACCCATGAACAACAGTTCGGCGCGCGGACGGTTGGCGGCGGTATTTTTGGCTTTCCAGCTATTATGCGCCGGCGTGTCTTTCGCCGGGAGCCTTGCCGTGCCCGCTTCCGGCGAGGACAAGGCTTTCCGCGAAATCGCGGAGCTTGCCGATTCCAGCGGCACCTTGCGGGAATATCTGTCCATACGGCTCAACGACTTCGCCACCAATTATCCCTCTTCCGCGAAGCTGGCTTATGTCCGTTTTCTTCAGGGCGAACTCTATTTCGACCAGGCTCTCGCCCTGTTGCGCGGCGTGAAAACCGATTCCGTCCTGCCCAAAGACAGTCCCGCCGCGGAAAAATTCGCCCGCGCCGAGGGAGCGTACGCCGAAGCGGCGCGGCTGGACGCCTCGCGGCAGTTGGAATCCTCCGCCGAATACCGCCAGGCGGAAATAGCGTACGACAAGGGCCTCTGGGAGCAGGCGGACAGGAAATTCGGCGATATCGTGTCCTCCTGGCCGCAGGGTTATCTGGAGCCGTACAGCATGCTGGGCATGATATATTCCAAACTCGCGCTGCAGGACACGCCCGCCGCAAGCGAAATTTACGACAAGCTGCTTTCAAAGCACCCCGCATACGAAAACGACCCCGACAGCCTGCTGGCGGGCGGGTTTCTGGCGCTGGAAAAAGGCGATTACGACACCGCCGAAAAGCGGTTCTCCCGCCTGAGTTCTCCCGAGGGCTATTACTACCGCGCGTGCCTGCTGATGTTCCATTCCAAACCATTCCTGGCCGCCGCCGCGCTGGAAAAGCTGCATTCGGAATATCCCGAAACCAACATGGGCGAAAAGGCGGAATTCCTGATAGGCGACGTTTTTTTCAAATCGAAGGATTATGACGGCGCGCAATCCCAGTTCCAGCGGTTCATAGCGCGGTATCCGCAGTCCCAGCTCAAGGTGGCGGCTCTTTTCCATATCGCGATATGCCATTTCAAGCGCGGAGAGACCGCCGAGGCCGTGAAAGGCTTCAGCGATATAACCGCGCAGTATCCCGCGGATTTCTACGCCCCGTTCGCGCGTTATTTCACCGGAAACGCCCTCTTCGACGCCGGAAAACTGGCCGACGCCGCCAAAGCGTACGCGTTCGTGGCGGAAAAGTATCCCGGCAACAGCGTCATCTCCCCCGCGGCCAGCCTCAAGCTGTCCTGGTGCCTGTACAAGCAGGGCGATTACGAGGGCGCGGCGCGCACCGCCGAGAAATTCACGGCGGAGCATCCCGACGACAAGTACGCCAAGTACGCCTATGTTCTGCTGGGAAAATCCCGCGCCGCGCAGAACCGCCATCAGGACGCTTACGTGGCATTCCACCGCATCATAGACCTCTATCCGGCGAGCCAGAGCGCCGACCAGGCGCTGCTGTACATACTCAAAACCGAGTTCGAGGCCGGCAACTACACCACGGTGGCGGGCGAGTATAAAAAACTCGTCCAGGACGCCGCCGCGCCGGACAGCCTGCCGCTGGGAATGGTCTATCTTTATTCAGCCGAAGCCTACTACGCGCTGGGGCTCTACGACGAGGCTTATGCCATCTACTCGGGCGCGGCCAAAAATTTCACCGACAGGCAGGTCATATTGCAGGCCAAAAACGGCCTCGCCTGGTGCCTGCTGGCCAAGGGCGATACCGCCGGGGCCAAAAAGGAACTGGAGATAATCCAGAAGTACGCCGCCATAACCGGGATTTCGCTGTCCACCGCCGCGCTCATAAATTACGGAGACATAGCCGACGGCTATTTCAACGATAAAAAGTACGAGGACGCATACCAGTTCTATACCAATTTCCTGCGCGATTCCCCCGGCCATCCGCGCGCCGCCGTGGCGGCGTATCATTCCGGCTTGTCGCTTTATTACCTCAAGTACTACGCCCAGGCGATAGACGTCTGGAAGGACATGTCCGCCAAATACGGCGGAACCGCCGAGTCCGAAAACGCCGAATATCTGGTGGCCGACACTTATTTCCGCGCCCAGAAATACCCTGAGGCGATAGCGGCCTATTCGCGCCTGCTGCGCAAATATCCGCAGAGCAAAAGCGCGGAGCTCTCCCGGTTCCGCATCGCGCAGTCCGCTTATAACGGAAAGAATTACCAGCTTGCCCTCAAGCAACTGGCGGAGACGATTGAAAGCTCCCCCGATTCGCAGACCGCCATGGATTCGCTGGAGATACTGGAATCGGTTTTCGACCTGTCGCCCTCCGCCGATTACGCGGCGGTGCTGGCGGGCATAGTGGCGGCGCATCCGGCCTCCAAGTCCGCCGCCGAGGCGCAGTTCCGGCTGGCGCGGCGGCTCTTCGAGAAAAAGGAATACTCCGCCGCCATAAAGGCCGTGAAGAAATTCAGCGCCGATTACGCCGCCAGCACGAATCTCGCCAACGCGCAGCTTTATCTCGCCGAGGCTTATTTCCAGAAGAAGAATTACCCCGAGGCCGCGCTGGTGTTCGCGCGGATAGTGCAGAATTTCAACGACCCGCAAACGCTGCCGCTGGCGCTGTTCCGGCTGGGCAGCCTCAAGTACAGCCTGAACAAATACGGCGAGGCCATAGCCGCCTATAACAAGCTGCTGGACGGGTTCCCCGCCTCGGAGTACGCCAACCCCGCCATGTTCAACCTCGGCTTGGCCTACCGCGCCGACAACAAGCCGGATATGGCGGAAAAGTATTACCGGAAGTATCTCGAAACCGCCGGCGCCGATTCCGACAACGCCAAGCTTTCCTGGTGGGAAATTTTCAATATCCGCAAGGATTCCGGCGATTCAAAGGGCGCGCTGGAGGCGTTGCGCGGCATAATGACCAAATTCACGGACACGGAAACCGCGCTCGAGGGTTATTACCGGATGGGCGAGCTGTACGCCTCCAAAGGCCAGAAGGCGGACGCCCGCGAGGCTTTCAGCCGGCTGGAGGGCATGAAGTCCAAAACTGACCCTTTCCGGCTGCAAGGCCTCATCAAGCTGGCGCAGATGCTGGAAGACGAAAAGCAGTATAAGCGCGCGGCGCAGTTGTATGAAGACATCGCGGCAAACACCAAAGACGAGAAGGTGGCGGAAGCCGCCAAAGAGAGGGCGCAACAGCTTTCGCCGGACAAGTCCGGCAATTAATAATCACCACGATAACGGAGAACAACATGGGAGAGACCAGTCTGTTTTCAATTCTGCGCAGCAGTTTCACTATAGATATACTGCTGTGCTGTTCGCTGCTTTCGATAACGTTCGCGGTGGAGCGCTGGATTGTTTTTCGGAAAGCGCCGATGGGCAATATAGACGCTTTTCTCAAGAAAATCATGGACCTTATCCGGGTGGGCAAGATAGCGGAGGCAAAACGCCTGTGCCTTGACATAGACACTCCGGCCTCCAGGCTGCTGCATTACGGGCTGGATGTGCTGCCCGCGCAGGCGGGGCAGCTAGACGACCTGCTGGCCACCAAGCGCCAGGAGGAAAAATTGCTGCTGGAGCGCAATCTCGGCGTGCTGGGCACCATGGGCAACATCGCGCCGTTCATCGGCCTTTTCGGCACCGTGGTCGGCATCATAAAAGCCTTCCGCGACCTGGCGCTTTCCGGCACCGGCGGCCCCACCGTCGTCGCCCGCGGCATCGCGGAAGCGCTCGTGGCGACCGCCACCGGCCTCGCGGTGGCCATACCCGCCGTCATCTTGTTCAACTACTTCACGCGGAAAATAAAAATCCTGATGACGGAAATGGAAGTGCTGTCGGCGCGCTTCGCGATTCAGGTCAAATCCCTGCCCGTTTTCGCGCCAAAACCCGCCGCGCCGGCGGCCCGCGGTCCAGCGGTTACTCCGCCGTAGAGGGCAGTCATGCGCAACCCCGACCAGGACATAGACACAGCCATCACCGACATAAACCTCACTCCGCTCGTGGACGTGGCGCTGGTGCTTGTCCTCATATTCATGGCGGTGGCTCCGCTCGCCCTTAAAACCGGCCTAAACATACTCCATTCCAAGGCGGGGGCCAGCCAGG
>JAQTYB010000049.1 GCA_028688475.1 Elusimicrobiales bacterium | reverse complement strand
CCATTCAGGATGCAGCTGGTCTGAATCGCCTTGGGGCGGCGGCAGTTGCTCCGGGACCTATTGCTCCTGGAACAGCAAAGGTTCTGCCTCTGTCGGCGGCGCTGATAAATCGGCGGACCAGAAACACGGCGATTGCAGCCTTGTGACCTGTCCCACTGATTACTATTGCAACCACAGGGGTGAGTGTTGCCGGCAGGGCGGTTCCGGTTGCTTCGACCCCAACAAATCGGCGGACGAAACCGCCTCGCCGCAGCGGACTGACACCGAGAACAAGGGGAACTACTTGTACTGCAGCGCACACACCAACAGAGATGCATGTACACGCGATTATATTAACAATTGCACTTGGAACGGGGTGCGGTGCCAATAACATCAGCAATTGCTGTTTCCCAAAGCACCGATGCCGCGCCGCAAGCGCGGCATAGGCTTTTCTAATCCTTGTCAACAACTTTCGGTTATTTTCACTTTCAGAAAATGTGTCGAACAGGAAATGCAGGGGTCGTAGTTGCGCACGGCTTGCTCGCATTTGCGCGCCAGTTTTTCCTGCGGCAGCTTGATGAATTTTTTTGCCACGGCAAACAAATCGTCCTCGATGGCTTTCTGGTTCTGCGAAGTGGGCGGCGTGATTTTGGCGAAAGTTATCAATCCCTTTTCGTCCACCGAGTAGCGGTGGTAGAGGCTGCCGCGCGGCGCTTCGGTAAGGGCGCAGCCGGTTCCCTCCCTGGCCTCGACCGGCGCGGACGGCTGGGCGGGACGCTCGTACTGCGAGATTATGCGCAAAGCCTCGTCGAAAGCGTAAACCACCTCCACTCCGCGCGCGAGCAGGCTTTTGAACGGGTTTTTGCACGGCGGCTTCAAACCGATTGACTGCGCGGCCTGTTTCGCCAGCGGAGACAGCCGGTCATAATTGAGGTTAAACCGCGCCAGCGGCCCCGTCAGATAGCCCGCGTTGAAGCGTTTTGAGACGGAATAAAGCGCCGTGGAATGTTCCAGATGCGCCTCCTGAAAATTATCCTCGAACCGTTCCACGGGGATATCCAGCCCGGTGTTCGTGACCACATTGCCTTCGTTGAACGGATACTCCGCCGGATGGGACAGAGAAACAAACTCGTACTCGCGTTCCACATCGGGATAATCCAGCTTCGCCAGAAAAGGCAGCGACTCAAGCGCGGTATCCCGCGCCCATTTGAGTTCGTCGGCGATTGAGTCCAGCTCGGCGCGTTCCGGCACGCGGTAGAAGCCGCCTATGCGCGCGTTAATAGGATGTATTTCCCTTCCGCCCAATAGCGAGACAATCGCGTTGCCCGCCTTTTTCATCCGCAGCGCGCGCTTTACCGCGTCGGGATGCTGCTTTCCCATTTCGATAGCGTCTTCAAACCCCAGAAAATCAGGCAGATGAAGAAGGTACATGTGGAGGAGATGACTTTCAAGCCATTCGCCGCAGTAGAACAGCCGGCGCAACTCGCGCAACTGCCCGTCCACTCTGACACCCAGCGCTTTTTCTATCGCGTGGCACGCGCTCATCTGATACGCCACCGGACAGATGCCGCAAATCCGCGCGTTGATGTCCGGCGCCTCGCTGAAATGCCTGCCGCGCAGGAAAGCCTCGAACAGGCGCGGCGGCTCGAAAATGGAGAAGCGGACTTTTTTCACTTCGCCGCCGCAAGTCTCGACGTAAAGCGAGCCCTCGCCTTCGACGCGGGCGAGATAGTCCACCTTGATTTTTACGGTCTTATTTTTTGCCATGTTTTTCGCTTTCCGCCCGAAACTCCGGCGCCCAGGCGTTATAAGTCCTGAAAGAGCGCTGAGTGAAATCTTCCTGCGCGCCCAGTTCGCGCTTCCACCAATCGGCGAGCGAGGCGGTGTTGGGCGTTTCCTTGGGGCCGAAGCAGCCGTAGCAGCCGCGCGCGTAAGCCGGGCAAATCGCGCCGCAGCCGGAATGAGTTACGGGGCCCATGCACGGCGTTCCGCGCGACACCTGGATGCAGACCGTGTTTTTCGCCTTGCACTCCATGCACACGCTGCGCGCGGTGATGTTGGGTTTTCTGCCGTTCAGGAAAGCGTTTACGACCTCCACCAACTGCTCTTTATTGACCGGACAGCCCCATAGTTCGTAATCCGGCGCGACATGCGCGGAAACCGGCGTGGACGTGGCGAGCGCGCTGATATATTGCGGTTTTGCGTACACGAACGAGACGTACTCCTTCGCGTCGGCGAAATTGCGCAGGCTTTGTATGCCGCCGGCGGTGGCGCAGGCGCCTATCGTAACCAGAAAGCGGGACTGGGCGCGGATTTCCTTTATCATCTCCAGTTCATGCTCGCGGCAAACCGAGCCTTCAACCAGCGTCAAATCGTAGGGGCCCTTCTCAAAATGGCGGGTGGCTTCGGGAAAACTCGCTATCTGCACCAGCTCCGCGATTTGCAGCAGTTCGTCCTCGCAGTCGAGCAGGCTCAACTGGCAGCCGTCGCACGAGGCCAGCTTACAGACGGCCAGCTTGGGTTTGCCCTTTTTCAGATTTCGCGTTTCAGGAACCATTGTTTTATCATTCCGTAATTGAACACCGGCCCGTCCTTGCAGATGAACACAGGCCCCAACTGGCAATGGCCGCAGAGGCCTATGCCGCATTTCATGTTGCGCTCCAGGGTGATGTACATGCTGTCCTCGCGCACGCCGCGGTTGGCAAGCTCGGCGGCGGCGAAGCGCATCATTATCTCCGGCCCGCAGACGAGAGCGGCGGTTTTTTCCGGCGTGAAAACGGCGCGCGAAACAAGCGTTGTAACCACGCCCACGTTGCCGCGCCAGTCGGGCCCGGCGGAGTCAACCGTAACATGCACGTCGAAATCCAGCCGTCCGCGCCATCTCTCCAGCTCCTGAGCGAACGCTATATCCTGCGGAGTGCGCGCGCCGCACAGCAATGTGCAGCGCCCGTATTTCGCGCGGTTGCGCAAAATGTGGTACACGGCGGGGCGCAGCGGCGGCAGCCCCACGCCGCCGGCGACGAGAACGATATCCTTCCCTTCCAATTTGTCCAGCGGCCAGACGCTGCCGAACGGGCCGCGCACTCCTGCCATGTCGCCCTTTTTGAGCGCGCGCATCGCCTCCGTCACCGCGCCGACGGCGCGGGTGGTATGCAGCAGTTTGCGCCGGTCCGCCGCGTCGCCGCTTATCGAGACGGGCACCTCGCCGATACCGTAGATATACACCATGTTGTACTGCCCCGGCGAAAAAGCGAACTCGCCGCCGTCCTCGGCCCTTAACTCCCAAGTGAAGATATCCTTCGTCTCGCGCAGCGTCCTGGCGATTCTGAAACGGCGTGGGGTCATCGGGTCTTGCATATCAAAAAAGGTTTTTTCCGTAAATATCGAGCAGTTGCAGCCGCGTGGCGCCCAGCCGGGCGATAACCACCTGCGTGACGCGCTTTAAAAAATCGTAGCCCAGCGCGGGGTTGGCCTCGCATTTTTCGCGCAGGCATTTGCCGTCGAAAGCAACGGCCAGCACCGGCTCCACGGCGCGCACGTCCAGCCTGTACTTATACGGCGGAATAAGCCACGAATAACCCGCCATGTCGCCTTCGCCGAGGGATTGGATAGTTATCGGGCCGCGCCCCGGCGCGAAAATCTCTATCGCGGCGCTGCCACGGCTGATGACGTAAAAATAATCCGCGTCCGAACCCTCGCGGCAAAGCAGTTGCCCCGCCTCGAAACGCTTGTTGGCGGCGCAGCCCGCCGCCAGCCGCAGATATTCGGGCGGCATGTCCCTGAAAAAACGGTGTTCGGCCAGGATCTGTTCAAGTGTCTTCATTTTCAATCCGCCTCGGCCTCGGCGATAGCGGCGGCTTCCTCGGTGATATCTATTCCGACGGGACACCAGGTGATGCAGCGCCCGCAGCCCACGCAGCCCGACGTGCCGAACTGGTCGTGCCAGGTAGCCAGCTTGTGCGTCATCCATTGGCGGTAGCGCGACGAGGCCGCCGGCCTGACGCTGCCGCCGCCGTGTATCCAGGAAAAATCCAGCGTAAAGCAGGAGTCGGCCCTGCGCGCGCGGGAGGCCTGTGCGCCGTCAAGCGAGGTCTGGTCCTCCATCGTGGAGCAAAAGCAGGTGGGGCAGACCATGGTGCAGTTGGCGCAGGCGAGGCAGCGTTTGGCGGTCTGCTCCCAGCGCGGGTTTTCATAATTGCGGTACAGCAGCGCTTTTATATTTTTTGCGTCAAGCTTTTTGGTCATGGCCGCGCGCGCCGATTCTATGAGCGCGTCCGCCTTGCGTGTCTGCGCCGCCGAGGCCGCGGGCGCGCCGCATTTTGAAAGCAGTTGTTTGCCCGCCGCGGTCGCGGCTTCGAAAACGAAGTAGTGCGCCCCGTTTTCAGCCACTTCGGTGAAAGCCAGGTCGAACCCCGCCCGCGCACGCGGGCCGGAGCCCATCGAATCGCAAAAACAGTTGCCGGACGCGCGGGTGCAGTTGGCGGCGATGATGAGTGCATTTTCACGGCGGGTTTTGTAATAAGTATCGGCGCACGCTCCGCCGGTGAACACGGCGTCTTGTACGCGGATTGCGGCGATATCGCAGGGCCGCACGCCCAGAAAAGCGCTCTTTGCGGGCCGGCACGGCTCCTGCTCGACGGAAAATCCGCCGGAACTGCCGCGGGCGCGCCAGAGAGTTTCCTGCTGCGAGAAAAGATATTTTTTCCAGGAATGCTGTCCGTTGACGACACCGAACAACGCGGCGGATTTAGCGGATTTTGAAAGCAGATAGCGCCCCGGCTTCTGCTCGTCGGCGTAGCCCGCCGCGAGCCCGGCGGAGGAGGAAACATCGCCGAAAACAAACTCGCCGTCCGCCACGCGCGGCCCCGCGACGGCGTAACCCGCTTGCCTTAACGCGGCCACAAGCGCGCCGAACTGCGCCGGCGTAAGAGCGGAATACCCCGAGCTTTCCCCGTTCATAGCACAGTTATACAAAAAAATTCCCTTCAAGTCGCGATTGTTGAACGGCTAATATAAAACTGCTACGGTATATATGCTCGAATTGCGAAAAACCGGTTATGATTATCACCATAGTCAGGCAATACAGCGTGTTTCTGCCCAACAAGCCGGGCGCGCTCAGCGAATTCACCAAGCTGTTCGCGGACCAGGGCATCGCCATCATCGGCATCGCCTCGGAAATCCGCGACGACTCCGGCGTGGTGCGCGTTTCCGTGGAGAGCGACAAGCGCATCGGCTACATCCTCACACAGGCCGGTTTCACCACCGTGGAGACTTCGATGCTCTCCCTCGAACTGCCGGACAATATCGGCGAACTGCACCGGCTCAGCAGCAAACTGGGCGAGGCCGGCGTCAACATTACCACTGTTTACGGCACCACGCATACAGGGCGGACGTCGCGGCTGCTGTTTTCGGTGAACGATTTGGAAAAGGCGAAGGAAGTGCTCAACAATCTGTACAACAAATAAAACTCAAAAATCCATGCCGCGCCGCGTCTGTTTTATTTCGGAGCGGCGTTTTTTACTTTCGATGCGGCGGAGTTTGGAACCATAGGAAGGTTTTGTCGGCCTCCTGCGCCGCGGCGGACGAAGGGCGCGGACTATCAGCTCGCGCAGTCTCTCCCGCGCGGCGCGGCGGTTCTGCTCCTGAGTTCTATACTCGCACGCGATGATGAGTATATCGCCTTCCGCCGTCAGCCTGGCGCCGGCAAGACGCTTGAGCCGCTCCTGCGCGTCATAAGGAAGCCCTGACAGGCTCGGAAAAAACCGCAATTGCACGGCGGTGGCCACTTTATTGACGTTCTGCCCGCCGTGCCCGCCGCTGCGCACGAACTTCTCCGCAAACGAGCCTTGCGGCGGAAAAAAACCGGATTTTGAGTCAGCCATCGGCGTTCAACTCCACTTGCCGAAGATGAAAAATACCGCGGCCGCTATGAGCGCGAAACCGACAAGGTAATTCCAGCGCAGCCCTTCCTTGAGATACAGGACGGAAAAAACGCAGAACACGCCCATGCTTATTATCTCCTGAATGGTTTTGAGCTGCACGGCGCTGTAGGTGCCGTAGCCGAAGCGGTTGGCGGGGACCTGAAAGCAGTACTCGAAAAAAGCGATTGCCCAGCTGACCAGCACTACCGTCGCCAGCGGCGCGCTTTTGTATCTCAGGTGCCCGTACCAGGCGAACGTCATAAACACGTTGGAAACCGTAAGCAGCGCTATGGTGCGCATACCTTATTCCAAATCCCTGATTTTCATTTTTATGGGGCCCTCGCCGGAGCCTTCCACGAATTGATGGACGAAGGGATTGTCGGACTTGCGAAACTCCTCAGGCGCGCAGCGCGCTATGAAATTGCCTTCATAAAGCATGGCGACCTCGTCGGCGATTTTGAACGCCGACTTCATGTCGTGCGTGATGACTATGGAGGTGACGGCGAGCTTTCGCTTGAGGTGCAGTATCAAATCGTTGATGATGTCCGACATTATCGGGTCGAGGCCGGAGGTGGGCTCGTCGTAGAGAATGTAGCGCGGCTCGGCGGCGATGGCGCGCGCCAGCGCGACGCGCTTTTTCATGCCGCCGGAGAGTTCCGAGGGGCGCAAATCGCACACATTGTCTAGCCCCACGAGCGCGAGTTTCTGCTTTGCTATTTCGCGGTAGCGCGACGGCGGCTCGTCGCTCAGATAGCGCAGCCCGAACGCCACGTTTTCCCATACCGAAATGGAGTCGAACAGCGCGCCTTCCTGAAAAAGGTAGCCGAACTTGCGCCGCACGGCCGCGAGCGCGTATTCGTCCTCCATGTGTGTTATGTCCTGCCCGTCAACCTTTATAGCGCCGCCGTCGGGATGGAGCAGCCGGATTATGCATTTTATGAAGGTGCTCTTGCCGGAGCCGGAGCCGCCCACCACGCATAAAGTTTTGCCTTCGGCAATAGCGATGTCTATCCCGCGCAGCACCTGTTTGGGCCCGAAATTTTTCCGCAGTCCGCTTATTTCAATCATCTTAGATACCCAGCGAAACCAGTATCGCCGTGGCGAAATAGTCCAGCACCAGCGTCAGCACCATGCACAGCACCACCGCGCCCGTGGTGGTGCGGCCCACGCCTTCGGCGCCGCCCCGCGTGGAAAGCCCCTTGAAGCAGCACACCGTCGCAATCATGAACGCGAACAGAAACGACTTGGAAAAACCGTGCATGAAATCGCTTGTGGTCATGAACGTCAGTATATCCTGCCGGTAGGTGGTGGACGGCACGTCGAGGCGCGTCACGCTGACCAGGAATCCGCCCAGTATGCCGGAAAAATCGGCGAAAACGGTGAGTATGGGCAGCATGGCCAGGCAGGCGATATAGCGCGGGATGACTAGATAGCGCGCCGGATTGGTGCCCAGGGTGTAGAGCGCGTCTATCTGCTCGGTGACGCACATCGTGCCCAGTTCCGCCGCGATGGCCGCGCCCGCCCGCCCGGACACCACTATGGCGGTCAGCACGGGACCCAGCTCCTTGACCATGGAAAAGCCGACGAGTATGCCGATATAAATCGGCTCGTTGAAAAGGTTTTTAGTGGTGCTGCCAGCCTGAAGCGCCAGCACCATGCCAGTGAAAAAACTGGTCAGCATGGTGACGGCAAGCGAGTCCACTCCGATGCGCACCGCCTGGATGAAAGCCTGCCGCCATTCTATTTTTGCCTTGAAGGACCAGAAAAAAACCGAGCGCACCAGCAGCGCCGCGCGTCCGATGCCGGCGGCGGAAGACAGGACGGCTCTTCCCGCAAGTCCGAAAATGCTCATTTGGTATATAGGCGCGGCACCCGCGCGGCGAGCGCGGTGACGGTTTCGTAAGATATGGTGCCGGCCAGCGCGGCGATGTCCTGAGCGGATATTCTTTCGCCGTTTTGCTCTCCGATAAGCACGGCTTCGCCGCCCACTTCGGCGCCCGGAACGTCCGTAACGTCAATCATCGTCATATCCATGGTGACGTTGCCGAGGATGCGGGCGCGCGCGCCGTTCACCAGCGCCGCGCCGCGTTTGGACAGCCGCCGCGCGTATCCGTCGCCGTAGCCGACGGGAATGGTGGCAACGCGCATGGGTTTGCGCGCCCGAAACGAGCGGCAATAGCTTATGCTGGCGCCGCTGCGCGCGTCCTTGAGGAAAACTATCCGCGTTTTAAGCGAAAGCGCGGGCTGAAAACCGTCCAGCAGACCGTAAACCGCGAGGCCCGGCCGCACCATATCGAACCGGCTTTCCGGGATATGCACCGCCGGATAAGAGCTGGCCGCGTGGCGCAGCCCCGTTTTCAGGCCGAGCGCGGCGCAATCGGCAAGCGTATCGTTGAAACGCTTCAACTGGCGGCGGGTGAAAGCCTGGTCGGAATCCGGGCTGGAAAAATGGGTATAAATGCCTTCTATTTCAGCCGACGGAGAATCCGCCAGAAATTGCGCGATTTTGACCGCGCCTGGGCGGCGGCTGCCTATGCGTCCCATGCCGGTGTCCACCTTTATATGGCAGCGCGCGGTTTTGCCGAGGCGCGCCGCCGCCGAGGCGACGCCGCGCGCAGCGTCAAGGCTGGCCACTGTTACGGACAAATCCCGCTCCAGCGCGGCCTCGAAAGCGGAAAGGGATATATGCTGCCCAGCACCAGCACCGGCAGCGTCACGCCGCAGGCGCGCAGCTCCAGTCCTTCCTCGACGCAAGAGACGCCGAGAAAATCGCACAGCCCGCGCTCCTGCGCAAACTGCGCCAGCCGCGCCGCGCCGTGGCCGTAGGCGTTCGCCTTGACGACAAAAAGCACCTTCGAGTCGCCGCAGGCGGCCTTCACCGCGCGCAGGTTGGCTGCTACGGCTGAAAGGCTTACCTCAATCCAGGTGGGCCGCAGAGGCGGAGACCGCCGCATGGCGGGAACGGCGCTTGCCCGGTCAGGAAGGCAGCATTGTCGGCTCGCCGGAGAATTCCGCGCTGCGCGGGGCCGGATTTGTGAAGAGCGTGTATTCATGGTGAAAATTGAGGTCCACGTCGCCCGTAGGGCCGTTGCGCTGCTTGGCGAGTATCAGCGTGGCCTGCCCCCGCACGGCGGGGTCGTCGCGGCGGTAATATTCCTCGCGGTGGATGAGCGCCACGATATCGGCGTCCTGCTCCAGCGAGCCCGACTCGCGCAAATCGGAAATCTGCGGGCGGTTGCTTTCGCGGCTGCGGTCCTCGGTGCGGCGGTTGAGCTGCGAGAGAGCCAGCACCGGCAGGTCCAGCGTGCGGGCGAGGTCTTTCAACTGGCGCGAAATCTCGGACACTTCCTGCTGGCGGTTTTCGGAGCGGCGTCCGCCCTGCATGAGCTGGATGTAGTCTATTATCACCAGCCCCAGCGCCTTGTTTTTTTTGACAAGGTCGGCGGCCAGACGGCGGGTGCGCATGCGCATTTCGGTGACGGTGAGGCCGGGAGTGTCGTCTATGTAAATATCCGACGCGGAAAGTTTGGAGAGCTCCTGCGTGAGGGACACCCATTTCTCTTTCTTGAACATCCCGGAGCGCACCTCGTGCAGGTTGACGTAGGCGCCGCCGCAGACCATGCGCTCGAATATGCTCTCTTTCGACATCTCCAGCGAGAACATCGCCACGGGAATGCGCTTTTTGACCGCCGCGTGATAGGCGATATTGAGCGCCATGGCGGTTTTTCCCTGGCTGGGCCGCGCGGCCAGTATGATGAAATCGGATTTTTGCAGGCCGCCGGTCTTGTCGTCGAACGCCAGGAATCCCGTCGGCACTCCGGTGATGGCTTCCTTTTTGTTATGGGCCGCCTCAATGCGCTCCATCACCTTGTGGGAAAGCTCGATGGCGTCGGAAAAACCTTTGACCGCCTGCGTCTGGCTGACGGCGAAAATGCGCTCCTGCGCGCGGTCGAGCATGACTTCGGGCTCGCAATCTTCCTTAAAGCAGCTTTCCACTATGCCCGTGGCCGCGTTTATAAGGTCGCGCATGGTGGCTTTGTAGCGCACAATGTCCGCGTAATGCGTGACATGCGCCGCGGTGGAAACTTTTTCGATGAGCTCAGACAGGTACGTCTCGCCGCCCGCGTCGGCCAGTTTGCCGGTGCGCTTCAATTCCTCGGTGAGCGTGATGAGGTCCACCGCGCGGTCTTTTTCGCCCAGCGCGCGCATGGCGAAGAATATAAGCCGATGCGCGGAGGAATAGAAATGCTCCTCCTTGAGAATTTCCATGGAGCGTTCCAGCGCGTCGCGCTCGATGAGCATTGCGCCCAAAACAGCCATTTCGGCTTCGGGCGATTGCGGGGGGATGCGGTCTCTGGTGTTGGGCGGCATAGCGAAACGGTACCTTTCAGACGATAAAACCCCGTTTTCTCAAACAGGGTTTTATCATGTGGCTTGTTCTCAAATTACAGCCTGCGCATCGCGTCTTACGCGGCTTTGGGGCCGATGCGGACCTTTATGACAGCCGTCACCCCGTGCGCGAGCCGGAGGGTGACTTCGGTGTCCCCCACGGTCTTGACGGGAGCGGGCAGGTCTATGCAGTCCTTGCCGATATCGTAGCCGGAAGCCTTGAGGCTCTTCCAGATATCCGCCTTGCCGACGGAGCCGAACAACTGGCCCGTCTCGGCGGTTTCGCGGGTGTAGGAAAGCGTCATCCCGGCCACTTTGGCGGCGAGGGCTTTGGCGGTCTCGGTTTCGGCGGAGACGCGGTTGGCCCTGCGCTGCGCGCCTAGCTTCCAGTTCTTCATGGCGCCCTCGGTGGCGGTTTCCGCCAGGCCGCGGGGGATGAGATAGTTGCGCGCGTAGCCGTCGCGCACCGTTTTGACGTCTCCGGCGGCGCCCAGCTTGGGAACGGTCTTGCGGATGATTACCTTCATAAATCCTCAGTCTCCTGTGCCGGTTATTTCACTTCGTAGGGCAGTATGGCGATATTGCGGTTGCGTTTTATCGCCCTGGTTATCTGCCGCTGGTGCCGCGCGCAGGTGCCGGTTATCCTGCGGGAAAGAATCTTGCCGCTGTCCATCATGAACGTCTTCAAAAGCTGGGCGTTTTTGTAGCTGACTTTTTCCACCTTGTCGGCGCACATGCGGCACACCTTGCGCCTGGGCTCCGGGCGGCGCCTGTGAAAAGGCCTGTCCGAAGACGAGGGGGAATGATGCGGCGCTGCCGCCGGTGCCGGAACCGCGCGCTCGGCGGGCCGGGACTCCTTTCTGATTTCTTCCGTCATGGTTGAGTCACCTCTGTCAAGTTATGCGAAATTAAAACGGCACGTCGTCGGCAGCTTCGGCGGGCTCGCTGGCCGGAGGAGCCGGCTCGATGTCGGCGCCGGGCTCGCTGGGCGTGTTTTCCGAGGCGGCCAGCACCTGCAGCCGGCGCGAGATTACCTGCAAATCATTTCTTTTCTGGCCCGCCTTGTCCGTCCACTCGTTCACGGACAGCCTGCCCTCGACGTGCACGGGGCTGCCTTTTTTCAGACGGTCGCGCACGCGCTCGGCGGCGGGGCCCCACACCACCACGGGCACAAAGCAGGTGTCGTCCTTCCATTCTCCCGACGCCGCGTCCTTGTAGCGGCGGTTCACGGCCACGCTGAATTTAGCCCAGGCCTGGCCCTTTTGGGTGAAGCGGACATCAGGGTCCCGCGTGAGCCTGCCCACGATGAAGACCTGATTCTGCTCCGGAAGACGCAAATTCATCGCCATGTCGTCAGGCCGCCGGCTTCTCGGCCGGAGCGGCGGAGGCCGCCGCGGGGATCGCCGGCTTTACGGGAATGTCTTTTTCCTCGCTTCTGATATTGAGGAAGCGCAGCACGTTGTCGTTGACGCGCATCTGCTGGCAAAGCTTGTCCATCAACTGGGTGGACGACTTGAACCGCAGCAGCAGGTAATAGCCGTCGCGGACATGCCCGATGGGATGGGCGAGCTTGCGCCGGCCCTGCTTTTCCTCGGAAACGACTTCGCCGCCTTCGGCGGATATTTGTTTTTTCGTCTTGGCGACGAACTCAGCAATCTCGGCGTCGGAAAGCTGGGGTTTTACTATGACCGTCAGTTCGTATATGCGCATGATAGTCCAGAAACACCGGTTTATTTTCAACGGAAAGCACTCCCTCCGCTTTCTGCGGCATTCGCAGGGGAGAAAACCGCCGTCTTCAACATTATTATAGCACAAAACGCGCGGATATGAATTGACTTTATGTCCGGGTCTTCGGTTTGCTGCCCGGCCTAAAAATTTCCTCTGCCCCAGAGAAACGACGCCATCCAGCGGGACGCATTCGGACAATGCAGGGAGAAATAATTCATCACATCCATTCCCGTAAGCAGCGTAAGCGCCGCGCCCAGCGAAATCCACCCGGCGAACGGCTTCACATGGCAGACGCCGGGCATGGATTCCCCGCCCCAGGCCTTCATGCCCGCCGCCTGCGCGGCTGTGAGTCCGTCGGCATAGCTGTCCCGGAAATATTCGGAATGGAACGCGGCGTCCCGCCGGACGCGATTCATGGTTTCGGCTGAAAGCACCATGCCGGGTTCCAGCTCCGCCAGCGGGATGCGCCGCACTTCCACATTGGTGAAATACCAGCTAAGCGCGCCTTTGAGCAGCACCAGCAGCGCGAATATCCTGAGAGCCAGCCCCGCGCCGCCCAGGTCGCCGTAAATCCGGTCGGGAAACAGCATTTGCCCGATGACAAAATAACCGCCCAGCAATATCGCGAAAAACAGCGCGGTGCTTCTGCGCATAAGGAGGCCGTAGATGCGGTTCCAAACCAGAAACAGGATTGCAAACGCCACGGCCTCGCTGTGAATGAATTTCACGAAATGGTACTGCGCATACGCCCGCAGCGAACGGGAAAAGCAGAATAAAGCCGAAAAATTGAACAAAAAAAACAGCCACCCCGCCAGTTCATGTTTGAGACAGCCTTTGCGCGATTCCAGCCAGCCGTTTATCCATAATATCCAAAGCGCCGGGGATTTCGGCAGCGACGCCAGCCTGAAAAATTGCGCGACCACGAAATGCAGCACATACCACACGCAGGCGGGGATGAAAATGTTGACCAGCAGCACAAAAAAAAGCCCCGCCGGATAAAATCCGATGGCGGGGTCAATCAACGGCAGCATGAGGCAGAACAGTATGTAGAGTTTGGCGTCTCCCGCCGGCCAGTAACCCGCTTTCCAAAGCGTGGCCCCGGCCAGCAACCCCAGCGCGGCATGAAGGCAATAGCCGCCGTAAAATTTCCACGGCGGAGCGGAACTGACCCAATTCGCCGGCTGAAAAACCACCCAGCCGCCCGGAAGATGAGGCGCGGCTGAATGCAGCGCCGACATCAGCAGCAGCCCGCACAAAGCGCAGGCGCAAACAGCAAGCCCGAAAAGAATATTGCGGTTGCGGATTTTACCGGTGCGCCAGTCCTCCAGCGAAATCACGGCCGCCAGCCAGACAAACCCCGCCGCGGCGAAGACGTTGAACATCATTGCCGGCGGCGGGATATGCTTTCCATTTTTTCACCGGACGCAAATCACCGCAGATGCGGATTTGCGGCTCACTTGCATAATACGGCGCCCAGCGGTCCTCCCGTCTGGCAGTTGTCCGGCGCACAGCATCTGGCGCAGTCGCCCGGCACCTGCACCTGGCCCGACGCCACGCACGCCATGCAGGTGGATTTCGAACCGGGGCTGAAACATATCGCCAGATAATTCTCGAACGGACATACGCTGGTGGTGCCGGCGTAACATATCAGGCCCGACATGCACTCGGTCGTAGCCGTGCAGGCGCCGCCCGCGGGAACAGTGCCGCCGCCGGCGCAAACACTTGAAAGCGTCGTCCACTCGCCCGCCTTGGGGCCGGGGCAGGTCCAGGTGCGGGTTTGCACCATGGTGCCCGCTGAACCGTCTGCACACGCCACTGTCCTGGTTTCGGCGCCGGGAGCCGAACAACCGGACCCTCCTCCTCCGCTGCTGCCGGAGTTTCCGCCGCCCCCCGTCGTAGCCGCCGCTGCGGCGGCTTTATTGGCGGCGCTCTGCCAGCCTATGGTGCCATAGGCCGCTTTAGAGGGAGTCCCCGCGCCAGTTTTATCATTTTGATCTTTGCCGGTGCGGGAGGAGGCTGCGGCTCCCGTGTTCTCCTCATCCACAGAGGTGTAGCGGGTGCCGCCCACACTGTACCTGGTCAGCTTGCCGCTCGACTTGCCCGACGATGCGACTCCCGCCTTGACGGCCCTGCGGCCCGCCACCGGTTTGGAACTTTTCACAGAAGCGGACTGCTTGTTTGCCGCCACATCATCCTCATCCTGCGATACGGCGGGCGCGACAGCCTTCAGGGTTTGGCCGTACGCCGCCGCGGCGGCAAAAGCCAGCGCAACCGCCGCTGCGGTCAAAAATGCCTTTCTCATAGACAGCCTCCTGTCTGGAATCTGAACTAAATCGCAGCGGACAACGCCGTGAAACAAAAACAAACCGCCGGACCGCCGCCATCCCCGGCACAGCAACGCAACATGCGTACACGCTTAGTCTAGCAGAGAAAACCCCTCTTTTCAACAGGCGCTTTTCCAAAACGGCAACAATGCAAAATGCTATATTTTCCGCGTAACCTAAAGTATGGCGGCGAACGAATCATGGACATAGCGCAGGCCGCGCTGCTGGCGGGACTGGGAGCCGGCGTGGGAATACTGGGGTCGGTGTTCGGCATCGGCGGCGGAATCTTTTTGATTCCGGCGCTGGTGCTATATTTCCACGTGCCAATGCATTTCGCCATAGCCACGTCGCTGATAACCATAATAGCGACCTCCAGCGCCGTGGCGGCGGTCAACGTCGAGCGGGGGTTGGCGAATATGCGGCTGGGGCTTTCTCTGGAAGTGTCCACCGCCGCCGGCGCGCTGGGCGGCGCGTACGCCGCGTCGCTTTTGTCCCCCTCCGCGCTGAAACTGCTGTTTTCGCTGCTGCTGTTTTTCACCGCCGGAACCATGTTCAGAAAAGGGCTGTCCGCGCTGCGCGGCGTAAAGGGCGAAGACGGCGCGGCCGCCGCGCAGACCGGCGAACTGGGCGGCGAATATTTCGACCACGCAACGCGGGAAACCGTGCGCTACGGCGTGAAAAAAATGCCCGCAGCATCGGTTATTTCGGTGGCGGCGGGAGCGTTGTCGGGAATGCTGGGCATCGGCGGCGGAATAATACAGGTGCCGCTCATGCATCTGGTGTGCGGCGTGCCGCTAAAAGCCGCGGCGGCCACCAGCAATTTCATGCTGGGCGTCACAGCCGCCGCCTCCGCGCTGGTTTTTTACCGGCAGGGCGCGGTCATCCCGGACATGACGGCGCTGCTGGTCATAGGAGTGCTCGCGGGTTCCGCGGCGGGCATGAAGCTGCTCGCCGGAATGAAAAGCGACAAATTGCAGATGGCGCTGAGCCTGCTGATTTTAGCCATTGCCGTGAAAATGTTTTCGGGGGTCTTTTGAGGCTCGGGTACTCCGTCAAGCAGGTTCAAACACTGATTCACCGCGCGCTTTTCTGGGGCGTGTGGAGCAGCGGCGCGGTGATGGCGGCGGGGCTTTTGCTCTCCGCGCTGGCGCCGTCTCCGAATGAAACATCCGCCGCAGTCGCGATGGCGGGCGTGCTCATGCTGGTGCTGACGCCGGCGCTGCGGCTGGCGCTGCTGTGCTACGGCTACGCCAGGGCGGGCGAGCGCAAATTCGCGCTCATCGCCGCGGCGGTGGCGGCGCTGACCGTTTCCGGTTTCCTCTTCAAAAAATAGTGTAGAATTATGGCAATGAAAACAGCCCGCAGCTTCTCCGCAATCGTTCCCGTGGCGGGAACAGGCACGCGGCTCAGGCCGCACACGAACACCTATCCGAAGGTCCTGCTCACCGTCGGACACAAACCCATACTGGGGCATATTTTGGACCAGCTCTCCGCAATAGGCGCGGGCAGGATTTATCTCGTCGTGGGCCACCTGGGCGTAAAAATCAGGGAGTATGTCGCGCGGGCGTATCCCGGGCTCGATGTCGTTTATGTCGAGCAGACGCAGCCGCGCGGGCTGGGCCACGCGGTCTGGCTGGCGGCGGCGCATATCAAGGGCCCCGTCTTCATCCTGCTGGGGGACACCATCCTCTCGGCGGACATGCGCAAATTCGTGAAATTCAGGCAGGACTGCATCGGCGTGCATGAAGTGGCCGACCCGCGCCGTTTCGGCGTGGTGGAGACGAAAGGCGGCTGCGTTTCCCGTTTGATAGAAAAACCGGCCAGACCGTCCTCCAATCTCGCCATAGTCGGCGCTTATTCGTTCCGCAAATGCGAGCAGCTCTACGAACACCTCAGCGCGCTGATGGAATCCGGCAAGACGACGCGCGGCGAAATCCAGTTGACCGACGCGATAATGGGAATGGTCGCAAAAGGCGCCGGAATACGCCCCGTCGCGATAGACGGCTGGTACGACTGCGGCAAGCCCGCCGCCCTGCTGGAAACAAACCGCTACCTGCTGGACCGCCACCGCAAAGAGCTGGCGGTGGAAGTGGAAGGCAGCCTTGTGAGACCACCGGTCTACATCGCGCCGACAGCCAGAATAACCGGCTCCATCATAGGCCCCAACGCCTCTATCGGCGAGGGGGCGAAAATATGCGATTCGATAATATCGGATTCGATTATAAACGAGAAGGCCACTATCCGGCGCGTGGTGCTGGGCAAATCGCTGATAGGCCCCAGCGCGATGCTGGCGGGGCGGGGACAGCAAATCAATATAGGCGAAAATTCGGAGATATATCTGGACTCTTCCGGCGACGCGGGGGAATAGCGGGGAGCAAGCCTATTCGGTGTCCAGCAGCATCACCGCGCCGAAGCAGATAACGCCCGTAACCAGCAGGCACGATACCCAGGCCTGCGTCCTGGCGGTGCCATCCCCGACCGAAGCCACAAACAGCCCGACCACGGTGCAGACGACGCCGCTGCCCGCCAGTATCGCGATAAGCCTTTCTACCATAGCGCAAAACTCAAATTACCAGATTAAACTCCCCCACCGACTCCTGATTATACATAAAAAACCAGAACATCTCAATTCACCGTATTGCGCAAGCTAAAATCTAACCATAGGGCATATCGTTGTGCAATTTACTATCTAACCCTGTAGCGGGTCTGTTTGGTGGCCTGCGAGGGGCGGATAATGACACGACAAACCCGCATGG
>JAQTYB010000048.1 GCA_028688475.1 Elusimicrobiales bacterium | reverse complement strand
GAGAAAAAACTGGAGGCGATTTATAAATTGTCCAATATATCGAAAAAGCCTAAAAACAGCAACTTTTGACAACAGGAGCAAAAACCCTCATGGTAAGATTCTTAGATTGCTTGACAGGTTCACCGAAGCAAGGATATTATAGATATTTTAGGAAAATAAGAAAGGCAGGGACAAAAAGTAGTTGTTGTCCCTGCTTTCGTCTCTGAAAACATAGGTCTAAAGTTCCTGGCAAGGCGAGCCTTTCGGGCCCTTGCGGAATTCGGATTCTATAGGATACACTATGCTACGGAGCAAGAGAAGAAAAGTATGGCGGTTACAATGAGACGAGTTTTGTCTGCGGCGGTGTTAGTGTGCCTCGCGGGAGCAGGTATCAGAGCCGCTATTTTGGATGAGGCGAAATCAGCAGTTCCGTCTTCGGGGGCTGTTCCCTCGGTGCCTGCGTTGGCTGATCAGAAAAGCGTACGGTTTGCCGACATCCAAAAAGCCGCCGAACGCTACCATATCAAGGTTACTGCCAAGGCCGTTGATTGGGCGGACAGACATGTGCAGGGGCTGGATAAAGTGGGGGAGGAATACCGCCTGCCCATATATTATGTCATATCGCGTTTGCATAAGAGGCTTGTCGCCTGGAGAATGTACAAGCCTTTTTACGACCGCCTCTATCAAAACAAGGAGTTTGCAAAAAACAATCCCTTCTTCGTGAACCCGAACGAAGAACCGTATCTGGTGATTATTCTTAAAGACCAGAAGCTCACTGATTTGCCGCCCTATCGGAAATTTGCAGGGAAAACCATTGAGGATGTGTTCGGCTACGCCGGCGACCACAGGCTTATGGACAATCTTGGTGGGGAAGGAAGCCGCGGAGCGCTTATAGTCAGTCAAAAAAGGTTAAGGGTACTGCCGCAGGGCGTCTACAACACTTTCTATCATGAAATGGGCCATGTGCTACACCTGACACTGCTCTTGCCAGGAGAATTGGAGCAGCTGGAATGGCTGTACGCTCAATCCAAGCGCAAAAACAACTTCATTACCGATTACGCCGCCTCAAGCCCTAGCGAATATATGGCGTGTTCCTTTGAGGCGTACCTTTCGGAAACAAAAGAACATGAGCCATACCAGAACTGGGCTCCCTATATGCACACCAGGGCGGAATTGGAAAAGAAAGACCCGGATTTGGTGAAGTTTATAGCCGGACTGCTCGAGGACTGAAAGCAGGGACAGTGACTGCTTTTTCCCATCCGTAGAAATTTAATTTCGGGGACACAATGCTTTGAGGCGCGGGTTAACCCGGAAAGCGCAGTTGATAGCGAGAACCGAGACGAAAAAGGTCAAAGCAGATTCGGCACAAAAAAGTGCGAGCAGGACTGTTGCCTGTAAGCGCTTTTTTGTGCCGGAGATGCGAAGCCATTTTTCGTCGAATTCCGCTACTCAACTGCGATTTTCGGATTAATGCAGCGCGGCGGCCAGATAGCGGCGGGCTTGCTCGTGGTTGTCTATTCCCATGAAGCGGGTGCGCACCGCGGCGCAATTTGGGAAGCCGGTTATGAAATAACCGGCGGTCTTGCGGGAGCGGTTCAGCCCCGTCCTGGGGCCGTAGCGCAACACGCACATATCCAGCAGTTCCAGAAAAATCCGCGCGCGGCTTCTGGCGTCCAGCGGCTGGTATGCGGCGCCGGAAAGCTCCGCGCAAATCTGCTCGAAAATAAAAGGGTTTCCTATCGCGGCGCGGCCTATCATCACGCCGGCGCAGCCGGTTTTCAAAACCTCCGCCGCGGTTGCGCTGCCGCAAACCCCGCCGTTGCCGATGACAGGTATTTTAACCGCGGCGGCTGTCGCGGACATGGCCTCGCAATCCAACGGGCCCGCATGCGCCATGGAAGCGTAGCGCCCGTGCAGAAAAACCGCCGCCGCGCCCTCCCCCTCCGCAATCCGCGCCAGTTTCACGGAAAGAACTTCGCCCTGGCGCAATCCCACCCGCGTTTTGACCGTCACCGGAGTGGCGCCCGCCGCCTTCACGGCGGCGGCTATCATGCGCGCGAACGCGGCCTCGTCTTTCATCAGCGCGATGCCGGCGCCGGCTTTCACTATTTTCGGCACGGGGCAGCCGGCGTTGATATCAATAATATCGGCGCCCTCGCGCTTTGCCGCCGCGACAGCGCAGGCCACGGCCGCGTCGTCTCCGCCGAATATCTGCATCGCGCAGGGATGTTCGCCGTAATCAAGTTTCAGCATCCGGCCCGTGCGCGGATTTCCGTGCTGTATGCCGGGCGCGGCCACCATCTCGGCGCAAACGAGGCCCGCGCCGCCGCGCAGGCAAAGCGCGCGCAGCGGCGAATCGGTTATTCCCGCCATCGGCGCGAGCGCGAGATTGTTTTTGCAGATTACGCCGCCGATGGCAAGCGGGGTCATTTCAGACCGTACTTGCCGTCGTTGACGAGGGAGTAGTCGAACGGTTTTCGCCGCTGTATCAGGTCCAGCTCGGCGCGCGGCGCGCCGACCTTGCGCATGAGTTCCATCTGGAAAATGTCCGCAGTCCGCTCCATATTCTCGAAAGTCCCGGCGTCCTTGAGGTCCTGGAGCAGCGGGCTGGCCGCCAGCTGCGGGTCGGGGGCGCGGCCCTGCACCGGCGCCTGGGCAAGGTAGCGCCTGAGGCTTTCCCGCTCGAAATAGCGCTTGGCATGGAATAGCTGCCGCCCTATGGCGCCGGCGCACCAGGTGGGAGACCTGAAAGCGGTGGCGTCCGTCAGCATTATGACGGGGGCGCCATCTATGACGCCGAAGTCCGTCTTATCGGCGCGTTTGATTACGTAGACATACTGCCGCACCTGGAGAAAAACGTCCTTGTCGTATTGCAGGAGCAGTTGCAGCGCGCTGGTCACCTGATTGCGGAATTCCTGCTTGCCGTCTATCTTGAGCCGGAAACCGGCGACCGCGTCGTCGTAGGGATTGGGCTCCGCGGCGGGCCTGGACAGTCTCCTGTGCTCCTCGATGGCCTTGCGGACGCTTTCCCTGACCGCGGCCCGCTCGCGGGCGCGTATGAACTCGACCTGCCTTTTGCTGAAGTAAAAAGACAGCGCGGCGCAGACGATGGTGACAACCGTCATCGCCGACATCAGATTTCTGCTGAATGCTGCGGGTATTTCTTTCATACGCGCCGGATGCGGCGCCGGAATTCAGGCGAAAGACTTGGCGTAGGACTTATAGAAAGCCTCAAGTTCGCTTTTGGGATCCTGGAATTCCAGCACATGCTTTTTGCAGTCCTTGCGGGAGCATATCTGAACATGTCCGCCGTGCTTGAGCTCGAAAGCCACCATTTGCGCGCCGCACACGTCGCATTTGCGCGTGCTTTTGAGGTCGGCGTCGCAGTGGGGGCAGCGGAACCCCGCCACTTTTCCGGGCGGCACCGTGAACGGAAGCCCGGTGCTGTAGCTGCCGTAAATGGAGCTGAGGTAAAGCATTCCCTTCTTGCCCGCGTAGGAAAGGCAGATTTTTATCGCCGGCCTGCCGTCCATTTTGCGGCCCGCGTCCATAAGCGTTTTCCCGCAATGGGGACATTTCACGGATAGCTGCAGCATGGCCTTCCTCCGAAAAACAGATATGTGCAAAGCGGTATATTATAGCAAAAGCGTTTTACTTCATTGATTTTAAATCGCGGATGTGGTAGAAAATCAGCAAAGATATTTTCCGTCGTGCGCATACCGGAGGTTCCGATATGGAATTGGCAAAACGCATGTCGCGGCTTGGCATGGAAACGGCTTTTGAGGTGCTGGCAAAAGCGAAAAAACTCGAAGCACAAGGCAAAAGCATAGTCCACCTTGAAATAGGCGAGCCCGATTTCGACACCCCAAAACACATCCGCGAAGCCGCCAAAAAAGCGCTCGATTCCGGCTGGACGCACTACGGCCCCTCCGCCGGACTGCCGGACGCGCGCGCGGCCATCGCGCAGTACCTCAAAAAAACGCGGGGCGCCTGCTACGACCCGGAGGAAATAATCATCACCCCCGGCGGCAAGCCGGTGATGTTTTTCGCCATACTCGCGCTGGTGAACGAAGGCGACGAGGTCATATACCCCAACCCCGGATTTCCCATTTACGAGTCCATGATAAACTTCGCCGGCGGCAAGGCCGTGCCGGCGCCCATCCGCGAGGAAAACGATTTCAACATGGACATCAAGGAGCTGGAGGGGCTGCTTTCTCCCAAAACGAAGCTGCTTATCATCAACTCCCCCGCGAACCCGACGGGCGGGATGCTGGGGCTCAAAGAGCTGGAGCAGATAGCGGAAATGCTCAAAAAATTTCCCGATGTGACCGTGCTGTCGGACGAGATTTATTCCGAGATACTCTACGAGGGCAGGCACCACTCCGTCTCCGCGCTGGGCGCGATGAAAGAGCGCACGATAATACTCGACGGCTATTCCAAAACCTACGCCATGACCGGCTGGCGGCTGGGCTACGCCGCCGCGCCGAAATGGCTGGCGCCGCATCTCATTAAACTGATGAACAATTCCGTTTCCTGCACGGCGTCGTTCACGCAGCAGGCGGGAATAGCCGCGCTCACCGGCGATAGCGGCGACGTTAAAAATATGCTGGCTGAGTTCAAAAAACGCCGCGATGTCATCGTGGCGGGGCTCAACACAATCCCCGGCTTCTCCTGCCGCACGCCCAAAGGCGCGTTCTACGCCTTCCCAAGCATCAAGGGCACCGGCCTCAAATCGCGCGAACTGGCCGACATGCTGCTTTACGAGGCGGGCGTGGCCTGCCTTTCGGGCACCTGCTTCGGCGAGTTCGGGGAAGGCTACCTGCGGTTTTCCTACGCCAACTCCGTGGAGAACATCGAAAAAGCGCTCAAAGCCATAAAAGACCTGTCGCGCAAATGGGCGAAATAAACCCCGCGCCGAAAGCGCGGGGGGCCTGTCACCTGCCTTTGAAATCGCTTGCGCAGACGAGGGGTTTTATGAAGACGGACGGGTCGGACACAGAAGGCGAAAAGCCCATTTTCAGCAGATAGCTTTTATGCGGCCCGGAAGGCGAGCGGAACACGAACTCCCTTATCCCCGCCGCCAGAAATCCGCCGCAGCTGGCGCGGAATAAAAACCGCGTGTTGCGCAAATCGCGGTAGGCCGCGACCACATAATCGAGGTGCACGCGCGCCGTGCCGCCGCCCTCCCGCTCATAGATGAAAAGCCCCACCGGCATCAGGTTGCGCAGCATGAAAACGCATTTCGGCGATGGCACCGCGGCGATTGAAAATCCGGGGAAATACTTTTTGATGTCCGCCGCGTAGATGTCCAGGAAATTCTTGAGCAGCGTCTCTCCGGCGGGCACCTCCAGCAGGCTGAAAAAATCCTCTTTCGAATAAAGCTGCCAGAGATAATACGCATCCACCGCCGAGATGAAGCAATTCACCGCCGCCACCGGCCACGCGCGGACCAGCGCGCCGTAAACCGCGAACACCGCCGAACCGGCGAGATTTAGCCAGCGCAGCCGCGTGATGTTGCCCATCATCAGCGAGACAGCCACCACACCGGACGCCGCGTAACCCAGCAATTCGACAGACATTACCGCGGGTGGCCGCCCGGCGCGGGACCGGGGCCGGCTTTGCTGCTGATGAATTTGTCCAGCAGCTGCACGGTTTCAGGAGTCAGGCCGGCGAACTGCAGCCCCGTGTTCCAGCCAAGAGCCGAGACGCCCTGCACATGAGACACGCGCACCACTTTTGCGTCGCCCGTTATGATGTCGTTTTTGGAGGAGCCGGGATTGCGGCCCGTGCGGTCCGCAAATTCCTGAAGGCCGAACAGGCCTATCTCGAATTTCACGGTACGACCAGGAGGCAGCGCCTCGGAAGTTTCAATCAGCAATCCTCCGGCGCTGACGTTTTTGCATATGGCGGGAAGATGCGGCACAAGAAGCCGGAACAGGTTTATTCTCAGAGGTCCGCGCCAGAGGCGCGGATATTTGCGTCTTTCAATAGTCATATACGCGGAAATTCCAGTGAAAATCCCGCAGTCCGGCAATCACGAGTGATGACGGACGGCGGACAACGCTCAAAAGGCAGGAACCGATCCGATTACCGCCGCCGAAATCAGCGATACACCACCGTATATTCGCCGAATCGCACAGGGGATTTCACCTCCGAATAGGCGATTCTGAAAAATCCGGCTTCGCCCCAGCCGGTTCCATAACTGTTCTTGCCTATGAAATACTGCCCTGCGTCATTATAGCCGACAACAAGCACGGCATGTCCTCCCACAGGCGCCGCGCCGGCGGTGAGCGAGTAAACGCCGCCGCGGTAGTATTGCTGAAAATCGTTGTAAAGCCTCATGCCGGTTGCCAACGGACCGTACTGCGCCAACGCGGCTTTCAGAGCGTTCACATCGGGTTTTTTGATAAAAGACCAGCCTCTTATTTTTCTGGCCTGCCCCTGCCAGCCTGACCTGTCATACGCGCAGTTCGCCGGAAAGGAAGCGGGCGGCAGTCCGGTTGACTTTATGTAATCGTAGGCCTTATTGTAGGTTTTGTCCGTCGCGCCGCTGCAGGAAATAAGCGCCTGCACGGATAAATCCCCGCGCACACCCTGAGTCCGCATCGCATAAGATTCCAACGCCGCGGTCGCGGCGTAAGCCCAGCAATACGGGCCGACCTGCATCTTGACCGGGGTTACAGAGTTTCTCCAGTCAACATCCGCCGGAGGAGTGCTTTTGTTTTCTGACATGAAAACGGGCGCATCGAAGTCAAATCCCGCTTCTTCAAGTCCGGCGAGAGCCGCTTGTTTATCAGGCGGCAGCCGCGAAACGGAAGTTGCCCCCGCCTGCCACGCGGCTCCGCTTTCCCGTATGGCTTTTTGCACCGCAGCCAAATCCGCCGCGCCGGAAAAAGAAGCGAAAACCGGCAAGGTAAAAACCATGCCGCATAACACACCGCAAATTCCTGGTTTCATAACACTACTCCGTTAAGTATATGCGCCTATTTGGAGGCGCGCAGCGGAATAAACAACCCATACGCCCGACGCAGCCCCGCACAACCGCGCCGGCAACCCGCAGCAACAAAAACATTCCCATTCCCTTATATGCGCCTCCCCTTCGGGCAAGGGCGCTTTCGGGCTGCGTCCGCGTCGCTCGTCGCTTGCATACAACGAGTATGCGCGCTCCTCGCTCCTTGCCTCGCCTCAAAATCACCCTTGCAAATAGCCGCATATACTTAACGGAGTAGTGATAAGCATCCTCGTTTGAACTGTTAGTTTATCCCGCCGCGCGAAAGTGACAAGGTCACAGCGCCTTCACTATTTCCTCGGTAACTTTTTTGGCGTCGCCGAAGAGCATCATGGTGTTGTCGCGGTAAAACAACTCGTTGTCTATGCCCGCGTAGCCGGGAGCCAGCGAGCGCTTCACGAAAAGCACGGTCTTGCTGGCTTCCACGTCGAGTATCGGCATTCCGTAGATGGGACTTTTCGGGTCGCTTTTGCCGGCGGGATTTGTCACGTCGTTTGCGCCGATTACATACGCAACATCGGTGGAGGCGAAGTCGCGGTTGATATCATCAAGCTCGAACACTTCGTCGTAGGAAACATTAGCCTCGGCAAGGAGGACGTTCATGTGCCCCGGCATGCGCCCCGCGACGGGATGGATGGCGTAGCGCACGTTGACCCCCGCTTTCTTTAGCAGGTCGCCCATCTCGCGCACGGCGTGCTGCGCCTGCGCGACCGCCATGCCGTAGCCCGGCACGATAATGACTGAGCCCGCGTTCTTGAGAAGAAACGCCGCGTCCTCGGCGCTGCCGGACTTGGCGGATTTTTTCGGCCCCGCCGCCTTGCCGCCGCCCGTTGCCGCCTCCGCGCCGAAACCGCCGAGCATGACGCTCAGAAATCCGCGGTTCATCGCCTTGCACATTATGTAGCTGAGGATGGCGCCCGAGGAGCCGACCAGCGCGCCCGTGATGACGAGCAGCGTGTTATGCAGCGTGAACCCGATGCCGCACGCCGCCCAGCCGGAGTAGGAGTTGAGCATCGAGATGACCACCGGCATGTCCGCGCCGCCGATGGGCAGTATAAGCAACGCGCCCAGCAGCAGCGAAACCGCCACTATCAGCCAGAACAGCGCCGCCGACTGCGCCGTTATGAGCGCGGCTATCAGGCCCGCAAGCGCAAGGCCGAGCAGGGCGTTGAGCGGATGCTGTCCGGGAAACACAAGCGGCTTGCCGGTGATAAGCTCCTGCAATTTGCCGAAAGCGATGATGGAGCCGGTGAAGGTAATCGCGCCGATGGCCACGCCGAGGCTCATTTCCACAAGGCTGGCGGTTGCGATATTGCCCTGAACGCCTATGCCGTAAGCCTCCGGCGCGTAGAACGCCGCCGCCGCCACCAGCACCGCCGCGAGGCCCACAAGGCTGTGAAAAGCCGCGACCAGTTGCGGCAATGCCGTCATCTTGATTTTAAGCGCGATGACCGTTCCGACAATGCCGCCCGCCATGAGGGCGGTTATTATCATGCCGTAGCTCTGGACATGGGGACTGGCAAGCGTCGTCCCTATCGCCAGAGCCATGCCGGAAACGGCGAACATGTTGCCTTTGCGCGCCGTCACGGGAGACGAAAGCCCGCGCAAGGCGAGTATGAAACATATGGAGGCTGCCAGATAAAGGAAAGCTGTCATGTGCGGTTCTCCCCTGTCATTTCCTCTTTTTGAACATCTGCAACATCCGTTGCGTCACGATGAACCCGCCGAAAATGTTGACCGCCGCCAGCGCCACGGCGCAAAGTCCCAGCGTCTTGGACGTGTTCATCAGCGCCGGCCCGGCGGCGACAAGCGCGCCGACTATGATGACCGACGAGATGGCGTTGGTCACCGACATCAGCGGCGAATGCAGCGCCGGAGTGACGCTCCACACGACGTAATAGCCTACGAACACCGCCAGCACGAAAACGCTGAACGCCGCCATGAAGGCGCCGCCGCCGCAAGCCGCCTGTTGAATCATTTCCGGTTGCATGTTTTATTTCCCTCCGCCGGACGTTTCCGAAGATTTCGCCGCCAAAGCGGGATGCACCGTCCGACCGTCTTTGGTAACAAGCGTGCCCGCGATTACTTCGTTTGCCATGTTGATATTGAGAGACTTGGCTTTCGCGTCAAACAGCTCGGTCACGAACCTGAGCAGGTTTTTGGAATAAAGCGCGCTGCAATCGGCGGCGATGCGGCTGGGGATGTTGTAATGCCCCACGATTTTAACGCCGTATTTCACCGCGACTTTTCCGGCTTGCGACACCTCGCAGTTGCCGCCCTGCTCCACCGCCATGTCAACTATTACGGAACCCGGCTTCATGCCTTTGACCATTTCCTCAGTGACAAGCGTGGGCGCTTTTTTGCCGGGGATGAGCGCGGTGCAGATTACAATATCCTGTTTTTTGAGATGCTCGGTTATCACCTTGCGCTGCAATTCCTTGTATTCCTCGGACATTTCTTTTGCGTAGCCGCCGGCGGTCTCGGCATCTTTTACGGCTTCGGGGGCCACTTCCACGAATTTCGCGCCGAGGCTCTGCACCTGCTCTTTGACGGCGGGGCGCACGTCGAAGGCGGACACCACCGCGCCCAGCCTGCGCGCCGTGGCGATAGCCTGCAATCCGGCCACGCCGGCTCCCATCACGCAGACATGCGCGGCGGGCACAGTGCCCGCGGCGGTCATCAAAAGCGGCATGGCGTGGCAGTATTCGTAACAAGCGTCAATAACCGCTCGGAAACCCGCGAGGTTGGATTGGGAGGAAAGCACGTCCATCGTCTGCGCGCGCGAAATGCGGGGCATGAGCTCCATCGCGAAAGCGGTAACGCCCGCCCCGGCGCAGGCGGCGACGGTTTTGCCGTCCGTCAGCGCGTTGAGCATGGCTATCAGCGCCGCGCCTTTTTTATAGGACGCGAACTCGTTTGCGCCTTCTTCGGCGGTCATAGGACGCTGCACTTTCAAAATGATGTCCGCGTCTTCCAGCGCGGCTTCGGCGGACGGCGCGACAACCGCGCCCGCCGCCCTGTAGGCCTCGTCGGTAAAACAGGATTTTTCGCCCGCGCCGGTTTCCACAGCCACTTCAAAGCCCATCGCGGCGTATTTTCTGACCGTATCTGGCGAAGCCGCGACGCGGGCCTCGTTGACTCTTACCTCTTTGGGAACAGCTATTTTCATGCCGGACGCTCCAAAGCTGAATATGCGGTATTATATCACAGTTGCCTGCAACCATAAGACATGAATCAACAACCCGCTTTCCGGCATTGTAACACTTTGTCATCTTGTGATATATTGGTAGCGGCTGCCGCGAACATTTTTTATTTCGCCCCCGGCCACATGCAGCGCCCCGCAACCAACTCGCGGGAGAATTCGCCGGTCCCCCGGCAAGCTTATCAGGAGTCTCAAAAATGCAGACGACAGTCAAACCCCAGTTAAAAAACGATTACATCGAAAAAGTCCTGGCGAACGTCATCGCCAAAAATCCGGCTGAGAAAGAGTTTCACCAGGCCGCGGAGGAAGTGCTCCTCTCCCTCGCTCCGGTCATCGAAAGACGCCCGGAATACCGCAAAAACAAAATCCTCGAGCGCATCACCGAGCCGGAGCGCGTCATCATGTTCCGCGTGCCGTGGATGGACGACAAGGGCGAAGTGCAGATTAACAAAGGCTTCCGCGTGGAATTCAACAGCGCCATCGGCCCCTACAAAGGCGGCATCCGCTTCCATTCCAGCGTCAACCTCGGCATTTTGAAATTTCTCGGGTTCGAGCAGACTTTCAAAAACAGCCTCACCACGCTGCCCATGGGCGGCGGAAAAGGCGGCGCGGATTTCAATTTCAGGAACAAATCCGACAATGAAGTGATGCGCTTCTGCCAGTCGTTTATGACCGAGCTGTTCCGCCACATCGGCCCAAACACCGACGTGCCGGCGGGCGACCTCGGCGTGGGCGGGCGCGAAATCGGCTACATGTTCGGCCAGTACAAACGGCTGGTCAACCGCTTTGAAGGCGTCCTGACCGGCAAAGGCCTCAACTGGGGCGGCTCGCTCATCCGCACGGAAGCAACCGGCTACGGACTGGTCTACTTCGCCCAGGAAATGCTCGCCACCAAGGGCGACAGCTTCAGGGGCAAGACCTGCGTCATCTCCGGCGCGGGCAACGTCGGACTGCATGCGATTGAGAAAATCAATCATCTCGGCGGCAAAGTGGTCGCCATGACCGATTACGATGGCACCGTCTACGACAGGGACGGCATCAATGAGGAAAAGCTTGCTTTCACCAAGGACCTCGTGTTCGTGCAGCGCGGCAGCCTCAAGGGTTATGTCGCGAAATACCCGAAGGCCGAATTCCTGACCGGCAAGAAATCATGGGGCGTAAAATGCGACATCGCGCTCCCGACGGCCTGCGAAAACGAGCTTGACGGTGACGCCGCCAGGACGCTGGTTTCCAACGGCTGCTTCTGCGTGGCGGAAGGCTCTAACATGCCCTCCACCCCGGAAGCGGTGGAAGTGTTCCAGCATAACAAGGTTCTCTTCGCGCCCGGAAAAGCCGCCAACGCCGGCGGCGTGGGCGTATCGGGCCTTGAAATGTCGCAGAACAGCCAGCGCCTGAGCTGGAGCAGCGAGGAAGTGGACCGCTACCTCCAGCGCATTATGAAGAGCATACACACCTCCTGCGTGACCACGGCGAAGGAATACGACAATCCCGGCAACTACGTCATGGGCGCAAACATAGCCGGCTTCACCAAAGTGGCCGACTCGATGCTTGACCAAGGGCTTGTGTAAATCTTAATTACAACAAGGCAAAACGAATCCCGAACGGATAATCCGTCCGGGATTCGTTTTTGACAAATAGATTCAAAAGTGGACTTTTGAAGCCATACCGTCTTGTAGCGAAACAGGAGCCGCCACCGCAGGTATTGTCTCCGGCAATCGCGTTGCCGCCACGTCACCGGCTTTAAGATAGGGAAACAAGAACGATATGTTGGTCGCCACGCTTGCGCCTTTATCATGCAACACCACATTTGTGACATAGCAATCGCCTTCCTTCACATAATCTTCGTCTCCGCCCACCGCATAAATGCCCTCCACCAAATGAGTTTGCGCGTTAAACACAGCCGAACCTGAATTACCACCGAAAGCGTCGAGATTTGTCAAAAACGCGGTCAGCATGGCCAGCCGTACGCTTGCGCCCGCAGATACCTTCACCGGCAGCCCTGACGGATACCCGACGACTACCACGCCTGCGCCATTTTTAATGCTGCCATGACTTAGCGGCAACGGAGCATGGTTGGCAACAGCCCTGTTCAGTCTTATAAGTGCGTAATCCCCTTGCCTGGAAAACTCAGACAGGCTGCCCGGACTCGTGCTATATATTACAGACGCGCAACCATATACATCTCCGGGCTCGGTTTTCAAGGGCAGTATACCGGCCCGCTTGACCGCATAGCCAAAAACGAGTTTAACCGAAGCACAATCTCCTTCATTCTTGACACAGTGTCCGGCAGTGGCGACGATATCCGGCGCGACAAGAAAACCCGAACAGAACGCCCCCGCAGGCTGGTCGTAAAACCGTTCCGTTTTGCAAAGACCCTTTTTCTTTCCTAATGTGGGCATCATGATTGTTCCGTCGCCGGTTATCTGCGACGGCTCGAAAAACGCGACGGTGGAATCCGCCAGTTTTCTCAGTTCAGGCGACGCGGCGTAGTAATCAAGACGGTCATCCGTATCGTAAATGGTGCGCGCAGCCGCCAAAACCACCGGCGCGGAAAACGAACAAAGCAATAGCGACGCAGCAACAAGCCTGGCATGTTTCATACAGCTCCCTCCGTCTACACGCTACATTTAGAACTTATCCGTAAATAATCCCGTGCACTGCAAGTTCGGCTTTTGGCCTGCGCCTTCGCGGTCTTCGGCTTACAGGCCTATTGGCCTGCTCGCCTCAGCCCGCTTCGGCTCGGCTCAAAATCCGAAATTTCGTCTACTGAGCTTATTTACGGATAAGCTCTTAATTTGGAAGCGCGCCTTTTTGCTCTTCCAGTGCTGGTGGGTTGCCCAAACCGGACAACCTCCAACAACCCTGCTGCTATGTCTATAGTTTAACGCAAACTGCCGGTTCCGCCTAGTGCCGAAAGGACCAATTTTTGCTGCCCTTTGGACCTATGCGTTTACTTGAAAGTTTCAGTTGGTTGCGGGAACCGATACGTAAAAGGGCGAAATGGATTCGGCTTAAAAAAATGCGAGCAGGCTCGTTGCCTGTGAGCAGCTTTTTTGAGTCGGAGTTATGAAGCCATTTCATGTCGAATTCCACGAGCAGCTGAAACTTTCAGATTTATGCTCCCAAAGGGGCAATCGTGTTGGGAATAGCGTGGTTTCGGGATATTGTAAAATGAGATTGGCTGTGGTATATTGTGAACAGTTGCAGGACGGGCATTTTGCTTGATAACATGTTGCCGCGCATCTTCTCCGGCATACTGCAAACCCCGGTGAATCCAACAAGCTATAAGACCTGCCGTCCGACTGTTGCGGAAACTCTTAATGCGGGCGGCAGCCGTGAAGCGAACCAAAAAATGCTAGATAAAACCGTAGCGGATTACAACGTGCAGTTTTCGGGTTTCGACAACCTCATGCAGTTCCGCATCCAGAAAATACTGCTGGTGTCGAGCCCGTACGACTCCGCCATCATCGCGGAAGACGACCGGCTTACCGAAATAATATTCAGCGAGTATCTCGATTTGCGGCTGCGCTACGCGCCCAAGGTGGTCCGCGCCGACAACGGGGCCGAGGCGCTGGAACTGCTGCGCAAGGAAGAGTTCGACCTGGTGCTCTCCATGATGCGCGCCAGCACCGCCGACACCGCCGCCTTCGCGCTTGAAGTCAAGCGGCTGCGCCCGGACCTGCCGGTGGTGCTGCTGGCCTACAACCTCATAGACCTCGAGGGCCTCTCCCCTGAGTACCGCGCCGCCGCCGACGACATTTTTTTCTGGACCGGCGACGCCAAAATCCTGCTTTCCATAATCAAGCTTATTGAGGACCGCCGCAACATAGACGCCGACATCCGCGCCGCCGGGGTGCAGGCGCTGCTGCTTATAGAGGATTCGGTGCGCTTCTACTCCTCGTACCTGCCGCTCATATACACCGAGCTGATGAGCCAGACCCAGCATCTCATCGGCGAGGCGGTCAACCTCTCTCACAGGTTGCTGCGCATGAGGGCCCGCCCTAAAATACTGTTCGCGCGCAACTGGGAGGAGGCGGAGGAATACTACAAAAAATACCGCGCCAACCTGCTGGGGCTGATAACCGACATCCAGTTCCCCCGCGGCGGCGCGATAGACCCGCGCGCCGGAATAGAATTCGCCAGGATGGCCAAAGCCAGCCAGCCGGATTTGCCCGTGCTGCTGCAAAGCCGCAACACCGAGCACGCGGAAACGGCGCGGCAGCTAGGCGCGGGGTTTCTCAACAAATCCTCCAAAAACAAGCTGCTGGAGCTGCGCCAGTTCATAAAGGACAATTTCGGCTTCGGCGATTTCGTTTTCTGCATGCCCGACGGCGCGCCGGTGGGCAGCGTGCGCGATTTGCACTCCATGGTGCAGTTCCTGAAAACCGCGCCGGCGGCCTCGGTCATGTACCACGCCGGCCGCAACCATTTCTCGAAGTGGCTCATGGCGCGCACGGAATTCGAGCTGGCGCACATGCTGCGTCCGGTCACGATAGCGCAATTCCGCGACGGCGAGGAACTGCGCGATTATCTTATCGCCACGATGAGCCGGTTTCTGCGCAGCGTGCATCGCGGCGTCATCGTGGACTACTCGCCCGAATACTTCGACCCGCGCACTCCTGTCACCAAGATAGGCTCGGGCTCGCTGGGCGGCAAATCGCGGGGGCTGGCATTCCTCAACTCGCTGCTCGTCAAGCCGGATTTCGGGCGCCAGTTCGGCGGCGCGCGCATCACGCTGCCGCCCATGGCGGCGGTGGGCACGGATTTTTTCGACCAGTTCCTGGAGGAAAACGGCCTCAACGCCTTCATCCGCTCCAATCCCGACGACCGCAGCCTGGCCAACCGCTTCCTGGAGTCGGAATTGCCGGAGGAACTGGGAAAAGCGCTGCGCGTCTATATCGAGAAAACAGATTATCCCTTCGCCGTCCGCTCGTCGTCGGTTATGGAGGACTCGCAGTCCCAGCCTTTCGCGGGAATCTACAAGACCTATATACTGCCCAACAGCCATCCCGACCCCGCCCTGCGCCTGGAAGCGCTGGCCCGCGCGGTGAAGCTGGTGTACGCCTCCACGTTCAGCCAGCAGGCCCGCACCTACATGGGCGCCTTCTCCAACATCCAGGACGAGGAGAAAATGGGCGTCATTCTCCAGCGGCTGGTGGGCCGCCGTCACGGCGGCAATTTCTACCCCGGCTTCTCCGGCGTGGCGCAGTCGTACAATTTCTATCCCATGCCGCCGATAAAATCCGAGGAGGGCGCCGTGCATGTCGCGCTGGGGCTCGGCGCCATGGTGGCGGGCGGCAGGCAGGTGCTCAGATTCTCGCCCGCGCATCCGGACCGGCTTTACCAGTTCGCGAACCTGAAAGCTTTTTTCGCCGGCTCGCAGCGCGAGTTCATGGCGCTGGACATGACCAGGCCGGAGTTCATGCCGGATTTCGACTCTGAGGCCAACCTGTCCGTGCTGAGCCTTGCGCAGGCCGAGGCCGACGGCACCCTCGCGCCGGTGGCATCCACCTACATGCCGGATAACGACGCGCTCTACGAGGGCGTTTCGCGCAAGGGACCGCGGCTGGTAACATTCGCGCCCATCCTGAAATCCGACGTTTTTCCGCTGGCGCCGCTGGCCTCGTTTTTGCTCGACGTGGGCCGCCAGGCCATGGGGTGCCACGTCGAAATGGAATTCGCGGTTGATTTGCAGGCGCGCGAGTTCAACCTGCTGCAAATCCGCCCGCTGAGCATGATGCACAGCTCCGCCAAGGTTACTTTCGACGACGCGGCCCGGGGGCGCATAGTCTGCGACTGTCCCAAAACGCTGGGACATGGAGTCATCCGCGATTTAACGGACATAATATACGTGCGTCCCGAAAAATTCAACCCCGCGCGCACTCCGCAGATTGCCGCCGATATCGGGCAGCTCAACGAGCGGCTGCTGGCCGAAAAACGCCGCTATCTGCTGGTGGGACCGGGGCGCTGGGGCTCCTCCGACCCGTGGCTGGGCGTGCCGGTGAACTGGGGTCAGATTTCCGGCGTGCGGGTCATCATCGAGGCCGCTCTGCCGGATTTTGCGGTGGAGCCGTCTTACGGCAGCCATTTTTTTCACAACGTCATCTCGCTGGGAATCGGCTACTTCATTTTGAACTCCGAGCACGGCGAAGGCTCCGTGGACTGGAAATGGTTCGACAGCCTGCCCGCCGAATTCGAAAACGACCGCGTGCGCCACGTGCGCCTGCCCAAACCGCTTGAAATCCGCATAGACTCCGGCACCAGCCGGGGCGTAGTGCTGCGCCCGGCGGCATAATAAACCAAGGAGAGGCAATGCAGATATTTTCACAGGATAAAATAGAAAAATACGCGGATGTTATGGTATGGGGGCTCGAAACCGCGCGACAGGGCGGCAAGCTTCACCCTTACGAAACAGTGCGCCTGCGCTATCACCAACCCGCATTGCCGCTAGCTGAAGCAGTGCACCGCAAGCTGCTTGAAAAACGCCTCAATGTCGTGCTGCGCGGCATCCCGAACCCGGCAATGGAAAAAGATTTCTACTCCATCGCTGACGACAAGCAGCTAAAATTCGTCGCGGCAGGCGAAAAAGAGTTTCATGAAAATCTGGCAGGCTTCATAGTGCTGCGCGCGCAGGAGAGCCTGACCCACCTTAAAGACGTTGACCCGAAAAAATTCGGCGCGGCGGCTGTCGCGCAAAAACCACTGCGCAACATACTGGACCGCCGCGAGGAGCGGGGCAAATTCAGCTGGACGCTGTGCACGTTTCCGACGCAAGCACCCGCACGGCAGGCCGGGATATCGCTGAAGGAATACGCCGCGCAGATTGAAAAGGCGTGTTTTCTCCACGAAAAAAACCCCGTAGCGAAATGGAAAGCGTTATATAAGGATTGCGCGGAAATAAAAAACTGGCTGGCCTCGCTGGCGATTCAAACCCTGCACATCGAATCCAAAGACACTGATTTGGAAGTGCTGCTCGGCGAAAAGCGCCGCTTCCTCGGCGTG
>JAQTYB010000133.1 GCA_028688475.1 Elusimicrobiales bacterium | reverse complement strand
CAGTGGTCGTGCCCGTGGGATTTTGCGAGAGAGGGGATGTCGTCGGATACCTTTACGACCTTGCACAGCTTCCTGTCGTAAACGTAGGTGCCGGTGGAGTTTGAGGATTTTTCGTGAGCCGGCATCGCAGCCGGTTTGCTCTTGTCGGTCATCTTGTCCCCCCGTACGGTAAAAAATACGCGCCCACCGGGAATCGAACCTGGATCACCAGCTTCGCAGGCTGGTACTCTATCCGTTGAGCTATGGGCGCTCGCGTCCGTCCGGCCAAATCCCTCGGATAAGGAACTTCCGGACGACTGCTACAATTATACACTATTTCAGGCGGCGGCGTGGAAACGCCGCCCGAAAACAGTGACTGCCCCGGTGAAAACCGCCGGATTTATTTAAGATGTTTCGCGATGATTTTGTTCATCTCGAACATGCTTATCTGGCCTTTCTCGAAGATGGCCTTGAGCTTGTCGTCGGAATTTATCATCCGCCTGTTGGCGGAATCCTGAAGGCCGTTCTTCTTTATGTAATCCCACAGCTTCTTGACCACTTCGGTCCTGGGAAGCGGATTGCTGCCGACCACCGCCGCCAGCTTCTCGCTGGGCTGAAGGGGCTTCATGAACGCCGGATTTGCTTTTGCCATATTATTCTCCTCGTTATTTTCCGGACAGCCGGGCTAAACAGCCGGTCCCGCCGCGATGACTTCTGCGGCGCAGCCGTCCTTGAAATTTTCAAAATTGGCCCGGAACAAGCCCGCCAGATGTTTGTACTTTTCCATATAGGCGTTTTTGTCCTGCCACTGCCCGGCAGGGTTCAACACCCCGGCGGGGACGCCCGGGCATTCGGCGGGAATTTCAAAGCCGAACACCGGGTCCTTTGCATACTTTACAGAATTAAGGCCGCCTTCAAGCGCGGCGTTCAACATGGCGCGGGTGTATTTTATGCTGATGCGCTTGCCCACGCCGTAGGGGCCGCCCACCCAGCCGGTGTTGACCAGCCAGCATTGCGCCTTGTGTTTGAGCACGTTCGTTTTGAGCAGTCCGGCGTAAAACGACGGATGATGCACCATGAACGGCGCGCCGAAACAGGTGCTGAAAGTGGCCTGCGGCTCTTTAAGCCCGATTTCCGTGCCGCTGACTTTGGCGGTATAGCCGGAGATGAAATGATAAAGCGCCTGGTCGGCGGTGAGCCGCGCCAGCGGCGGCAGCACGCCGAACGCGTCGCAGGTGAGCAGCACTATGTTTTTCGGATGCGGCCCTTTTTTGTCCGCCAGAGCGTTGTCTATGAAATCCAGCGGGTAGCCCGCGCGTGTGTTGGGGGTGATGCCGCCGTCGTCAAGATTTAACGCGCCGGTCAGCGGGTCCAGCGGCACATTTTCCATGACTGTGCCGAAACGGCGGGTGCAGGCGTAAATCTGCGGCTCCGCGGTCGGAGAAAGGTTTATCACCTTGGCATAGCAGCCGCCTTCGAAATTGAAAATGCCCTCGTCGTTCCAGCCGTGCTCATCGTCGCCGATGAGACCGCGCGAGGGGTCCGCCGAAAGGCTGGTCTTGCCCGTGCCGGAGAGGCCGAAGAACAGCGCCGTATCCCCCGCCCTGCCCATGTTGGCGGAGCAGTGCATGGTGAGAATGTTCTTGAGCGGCAGCAGGTAATTCATCACGGTGAAAAGGGATTTTTTTATCTCGCCGGCGTAGGCAGTGCCGCCTATCAGCACCATTCTGCGCGCGAAATTGATGATGATGAAGGTTTCCGAACGGGTGCCGTCGGTTTTCGGGTCCGCCTTGAAGCCGGGGAAGGACACCACGGTGAATTCCGGCACGTGCGCCTTGAGCTCGGCGGGAGACGGCTCGATGAAAAGGTTCTTTGCGAACAGATTCTGCCAGGCGTATTCGTTGATTACCCGCACCGCCAGCCTGCTGGCCGGGTGTGCGCCCACAAAGCAGTCCCGCACGAACAGGTCGCGCTTGCCGGCGTACTCCGCCATCTTTTCAAGCAGCTTGTCGAAAACGTCCGCGCCGATGGGCTTGTTGCCTTCGCTCCACCAGATTTTGTCCGCGCTGGAGGATTCTTTCACGAAAAACCTGTCGTTGGGCGAGCGGCCGGTGTGCTTTCCGGTCAGCACCGCGAAGGGGCCGCCCTGCGCGATTCTGCCTTCCTTGCGCGAAACCGCCTCTTCGTAAAGCGCGGGGGCGGAAAGGTTCCAGTAAATGGCGCCGGACGTTTTGATGCCGTGGTTTTCTATGCCGTAATTGCTCTTGAGCGAGGAGGCAGTGTCCTGCGCGGGGGTTGTCATTTCAACATCCTTTCGGCGGTTTTCGCGCCGATTTTTATTGTGCGGGGGGCCGAGTCCTCAAGCGCCCAGTAAATCCGCCTTGCGCCTTCTATTATATCCTCTTTTTTGCCGCAATAGCTAAGCCGCAGGTGGCCTTCCATGCCGAATTCCCTGCCCGGCACGGTAACCACAAGCGCTTTTTCCAGAAGATATTTGCAGAGTTTTGAGGAGTCCGGCTCGTATGCGCTGAAATCGGCCAGGCAATAGAAAGTGCCTTTGGGCGGCGCGACTTTCAGCTTTTTCAGGTTTTTAAGTTCCGCCAAAAGCGCGTCCCTGTTTTCGAGAAGCGATTTGCGCAGTTCGGCCACGCAGGACTGGTCGCCATCCAGCGCGGCCTGGGCGCATTCCTGCGACAGGTCGGACGGGCAGGAGGTGGTTTGCCCCTGCACGCGGTTCATGGCGGCGGTAAGCGATTTTTCGGCTATGGACCAGCCGATTCTGAAACCGGTCATTCCGTAAAGCTTTGAAACACCGTTTATAACCACCAGATGAGAATGGTCTTTTGCGAAATCGTAGCAGGAAACCGGACTGTCGTCGAAGAACACAAGCTGGTGGTAAATATCATCCTGCACGAGATAAATCCTGCGTTCCGCGCAGAATTCCGCCATTTCGCGCACCAGTTCCTGTGAATACACCTCGCCGGAAGGGTTGTTGGGGCTGTTCAATATAATAGCGCGGGTTTTTGCGGTTGCGGCGGCCTTGAGGTCCGCGGCTTTGGGCTCAAACGAGCCTTTGGGAGGCTGAACGATAACCGGCACCCCGCCGCAAAGCCGCACCATGTCCGGGTAGCTTACCCAATACGGAGCGGGGAAAATCACCTCGTCGCCGGGGTCAACCGCGGACAGGAGAAAATTGTACAACGCCTGCTTCGCGCCGCCCGAAACAAGCACTTCAGACAGAAGCGGAGTCTTGCCGTAATGGCGCTGCGTATAGCGTATTACAGCCTCCTTCATCTTTTTGGTGCCGCTTACGGGGGTGTACTTGACGCGCCCTGTTTGTAACTTGGCAATGCCGGCTTGCGCCGCCGCTTCCGGCGCGGGTGAGGCGGGTTCGCCGCCGCCGAGATGGATAACCGCCTCGCCGTTTTCCCTGAGGCGCGCCGCTTCGGCGTTCAACGCCAGCGTGGCGGAATCGCCGAGTTCAGAGGCAAGTTTGCTTATATGCATTGGAAAGTCCTTGCAGACTGTCAGCCTGAATCTACCCTAATTATAAGCAAATACCGCAAGAAATCTCAAATGCCCGGTGAAAAAATGCGCCCGGTCACTTTGCGCGCTTTGCTCATTAGACCTCTTGCATAACCCCTGCCGCCCTGTCATTGACTAATCTTACGGTGTCATAAACAACTATTTCCTTATGAATACGAGCCACGAAACACACGAAACACACGAAATACACTAAAGAGGAACAAACAACACAAACAACGGAGTTTTAGCCGCAGATGAACGCAGATACTCGCAGATTAAAAACAAAACCGCTTTTGTCCGCCTTTATCTGCGAAAATCTGCGTTCATCTGCGGCTGAGTTCTGCTGTTGTAGTTGAAAAGGCTCCTCATTTTTCGTGTATTTCGTGTGTTTCGTGGCTGAAATGCAGCCCTGTGGCTTTGTTGTGTTTATGACACAGTAATTGGGGACACGGGTTATGCAAGGATTCCGCAGAAAAACCCCTCTATTTTAGTCCTGTTTTTTCCAAACTCCGCCCTGAACCGGGAATAGTTCGGAAAATGGGTTTTGACATCCGGTTTTTAGCGGCAGCGACTTAGAACGTACGCGAA
>JAQTYB010000002.1 GCA_028688475.1 Elusimicrobiales bacterium | reverse complement strand
CCATCCGTGGCGGATATGGAGGCCGAAACCCGCTTCCGAAAAAAACGCGCCGAGACAGCTTCAAGACTGTTGATAATCTGATAGAAAGGACAACAGCAAGGAAAACGACAACTACATGACATTTCTATAAACTTGCAACACACTGCTGTATGCACTTGTTGGCGCGGGAGCTTTTTGTTAGACTTCCTGAAACTGCAACAAGGAGGTATGATGATGATAGGATTGATGTTTCCGATAATCGCGATAGTAATCGTGTTCGCGTTCAGTTGTATCCGCGTGCTCAACGAGTATGAGCGCGGCGTGGTGCTCACCCTGGGCCGTTTCAGCGGCGTCAAAGGGCCCGGCATAATATTCCTTGTCCCCGGCGTACAGCAGATGTTCCGCATCAGCACCCGCGTGATGGTGCTCGACGTGCCACCGCAGGACATAATGACGCGCGACAACGTGTCCAGCCGCGTCACCGCCGTGGTTTACTTCCGCGTCATAGACCCCAAGTCCGCCGTGCTCAACGTGGAAAATTACATGTACGCCACCAGCCAGCTTGCCCAGACCACGCTGCGCAGCGCGCTGGGCCAGCAGGAGCTTGACGATCTGCTCGCCAACCGCGATAAAATCAACAAGAACCTTCAGGAAATCCTCGACCAGCACACCGAGCCGTGGGGCATAAAGGTGGCCAGCGTCGAAGTGAAAAATGTAGACATTCCGCAGGACATGCAGCGCGCCATGGCAAAGCAGGCCGAGGCGGAGCGCGAGCGCCGCGCGAAGGTGATTCACGCCGAGGGCGAGTTCCAGGCCTCGCAGAAGCTGGCCGACGCCGCCAAAATCATCGGCACCGAGCCCGCCGCCATACAGTTGCGCTACCTCCAGACCCTCACGGAAATAGCGACGGAGAAAAACTCCACCACGCTGTTCCCCATACCGATAGACATGATATCCATGTTCATGAAAAAGCTGGACAAATAGACCGAAATCAAATCCCCCCGCCGGACGGCGGGGGGATTATTTTTATGACCGGCCTCTACATCCATATTCCGTTCTGCTCCGGCAAGTGCAAATACTGCGACTTCGTCTCCTTCGAAGGAAAAGAGGCGCTGCATTCGCAGTACGTCGGCGCGGTTTCGCGCGAGATGAAGATGTACGCCGGAATGACCTTCGAGACGCTCTACATCGGCGGCGGCACGCCGAGCGAACTGAGCACGGCGAATTTGAAAAAACTGCTGCTGGCGGTGCAGGAATATTTCATCCGCGTGCGCGAGTTCGCGGAATCCACCGTCGAAGTCAATCCCGAAAGCATCAGCCGCGACAAGATAATACTGCTGCACCAGTTCGGCATGAACCGCGTCAGCATGGGGCTGCAATCGTTTGACGACGCGGTGCTTAAGTCGCTCGGGCGCAGGCATGACGCCGCCAGGTTTCTGTCCACGTTTCGGGATTTGCGCGCGGTGGGGTTCAAAAACATCAGCGTGGACCTTATCGCCGGGATACCGTGGCAGGGCAGGGAGAGTTTCGCGGAAACGCTGTCCAAGACCATCAGTCTTTCGCCGGAGCATGTTTCGGTCTACGGGCTTGAAATCGGCGACGCCAGCAAATTCGCCGGGGAAGGCGTGCAGCCCGACGAGGATTTGGCGCGCGACAATCTGGAAACCGCCCGCGCCGCGCTGGAGGCGGCGGGCTATGTCCACTACGAAATATCTAATTTCGCCAAACCTGGTTTCGAGTGCCGCCACAACCTGAACTACTGGGACAACGGCGAGTATGTGGGCGTCGGCTGCGCGGCAACTTCGTATCAGGGCGGCATACGCAAAACCAACGCGCCGCTGCTGGAGCATTACTGCGACGCCGCGTTCGAGGACGAAAACCTGCCGCTGGCTTCCTGCGAGAAACTCGCCGGAAAGGAAAAAACCGGAGAAACCCTCATGCTCGGCCTGCGCAAACTGTCCGGCTTGCGTCTGACCGATGAGATGCTGCTGGATTTCGGCGCGGAACTGTCCAAACTCGAAAAGCGCGGTTTTATAACCCTGACCGACGGCACAGCCAAACTGACCCGCGACGGGCTCTACCTTTCCAACGAAGTCTTCCGCGCCTTCGTCCCGCCGTTTTAAAGTTTTTTTATTATTGCCCTTATATAAAACAGCTCCGCGCGGGAGAGGGGAAGTTTCAGCAGCAGGTTGCGGGCGTTGGCCAGCCGCATGGCGGGGGGGATGCCGTTTTGAATGCCGGTTTTTTGCAGCAGCCTGTCCAGTTCAGCCGCGACGGCTTCGGTTTCGGCGGCTGTCGGCAACTCGGATTTCACGGCCTTCAGCGAAACTTGAGCGAAATCAATCATTTTTGAAAATTCGTAGCAGCACACCGCCACCGCCTGCGCCAGATTCATTGACGGCGTGCGCGCCGACGTGGGCACGGTCAGGAAGGCGTGGCACAATTCCAAATGCTCCCGTGAAAGCCCCGTTTTCTCCGGGCCGAAGACCACCGCGATTTGCGCCGCGCCGCCGCGCGTCCGCTTTTTCAAAAATCCGGCGATATCCGGCAGCGGGACGGTTTCTTTGTCCAGCGCGCGTTTTTTGCCGCAGGTGGTGCCGAGGACCAGGCGGCAGTCCGCCACGGCTTGCGCCAAAGTCGGGAAAACCTGCGCGTTCAGTACGATATCTTCCGCCTCCACCGCGGCGCGCGTTTCGCGCCAGACGGGGGCGTAGGGGTTCACTACTGCGAGGCGGTCGAAGCCGAAATTGGCCATGGCGCGCGCCGCCGCGCCGATATTAAGCGGGTTGCGAGGGCGCACAAGAACGATTTTTAAGGAGAGGGGCGTCACAATTCCAGGGCGGGCTCCGCCGGTTCATAATCCTCGAGGCGGGTTTCCTTGATCATTTCGGCGATGCGTTCGTTGGCGGGGTTGAGCGCCAGCGATTTCTTGAAGCACCACAGTCCTTGCGGAAAAAGCTTTTTCGTGCAGTAGATGATGCCCAGAAATTCCCACGCGGCAGCGTTTTTAGGGTCAAGTTTCAGGACTTTGGCAAAATCCTCTCCCGCGTTATCGTACTCGCGCGCAAGCAGACGGATGTTGCCGCGATAAAGGTATGCGGCGGGCTCGACGGGATTGAGCTGTATTGCGCGGTTGAAATCCGCCAGCGCCAGGTCGAAACGGTGCAGGTTGGAATACGCAAGGCCGCGTGCGAGAGTATAGCTGAAATTGTCCGGCTTTATGCGCAGGGCGGCGGTGAAATCGAGCGCGGCGCTTTCAAAATTGCGTTTGGCTGCCTGTATGCCGCCGCGCGCGAACCAGGCGCTGTCATGCTCCCGGTCCAGTTCGGTGGTGCGGCTGTAATAAGCGAGGGCTTTTCCCGTGTCGCCCGCTTTTTCCCAAGCCAGCGCGGCGTTGAAAAACAGGTTCGCGGCGGAGCCGCCGTGCTTTAGCGCCGCTTCGTACTCCGCCGCCGAATCGGCGTAGCGGCCCAGTTCGTAATAGATGTTGCCGCGCTCGAACCGCGCGAACCAGAAGGCTTCGTTGAGCTCCAGCGCCTCGGCGTACAGCGCCAGCGCGTGTTCGCGGTTTTCCTTGTTTTTGTCGGCGAGAAGCCAGGCGAGGCAGAAAAGCCCGAAGGGCGACTCGGTGTCCGTTGCGGCTATGGCGCGGCAGAGCTCTTTTTTTCCGTCCACATCGCGGGTCTGGAGCAATTTGGCGAAAAGCTGTTGCGTATCTTCATTAGCGGGCTGCATGGCGAAAGTCTACCAAATTATCCGGCAGGAATCGCCGCCGTAGATAAAAGTACTTCTTGAACAAAACAATTCCACCAAACGAAGGGGCCCCCTGCTTTTTACATTATTTATTTATGCAGGCCTCAGTAAGCGAAAAGCCCGCCGAAAGGCGGGCTTTTCGTTGCGGGTTGAGAACGTGCGTCACTTAAGCAGCCATTTTATGAAAGCCGGCCATTGCGCCTGCTTTGCGAACGTCAGCGTTTCATATTTGCCGTCATACTCCGAAGAAGGCAGGTATATGGCCAGGCCGCGGGAGTCGCCATAGTCGCTTGTGACCTTGTTGTTGAGGACAAGCGTGCCGTCTATGTATTGCATGAGGGCCTGCCCTTTGCCCTTTACCTCGGCATTCGCGGATGAATTCACCATGCGCTTTGTGAAATCATAGAGGTCTTTGTTATTTCTGCACAACTCGGCGCAGGGCCCATTGGGGTCGTGCTGCGCGGTGTCGCGGGCCTGTCTGGCGGCTTTCTTCTCGCCTGAATCCATGACGGCTTTGCTGAATTTATCGAGTTTTCCGATAAAATCGTCCAATGCCCCGGGATTGACCGTGGACTGCGATGCGCCGTTGGAATACTGCGGGGTGTAGCTGTCCGTCTCCGCGTTGGCCACCGCCAGCGGCGACATATCGGAGGCGTATACGTTGTTGAGGAACCTTTCATAATCCCAGCCGGTTCCGGCTTCCGTGTATTGCGAGCCCACGATGTAATCGGCGTAGCCCTTTATTTCATAATTCACCTCCGGCATTTGCATGAGGCAGGCGTCCGAGCCGTAAATAGCCACATGTCCGAGGGCTTGCAGCACCTGCGCCAACTGCGGTATGTTTATGCTGTGCATGGGTCCGCCGGGCACGCAGGTAAGGGTGGGACATTCGTCGTAGGAGATAGCTCTGGTGGCAGCGAGGGACTGGGCTTCTTTGCCATATATCCAGCCGGAACCGTGGTTCCAGATGACGTACATATAGTTTTCAGCCGGATACTTCGCCATCGCCCATTTGCCGAAATCTATCGCGTGCTTGTAATCGCCCATGTCGCAATAGCCCAAATCCTGCACTACCGGCGAGGCGAGCATCTTTCCCCCGCTGCCTTTCCGCATAAGGTAACGCCGGCAGCCTTTCCAGCCGCCGTCCTCCTGGCTATACTTTGCCATCCTGCCGAATTCAACTACCACGTTAACCTTGTCGGTGGAGCCGACTTTCTCCATCTGGCGCAGATTCGTGAAGGCAAACGGCTCCAGGTCGTTCTTGGCATTGATATAAACCATTATTGTCCACTTGGCGGTTTTTGAGGCTTTCATCGCGTCGGCGGTAGCATTTGCGGCGGACTCGGCGGGAGCCTCCGGCAAGGGGACTGTCTGTGACTCGGCCAGGTCTTTGAGCGCGGGGCCGGATTTCTCGTAATCGGCCTTTACTTCGGCCATCGCTCCGGCGGAAACGAACGCGAGCGACATGGCTGCTGTGATGAGTTTTTTCAACATGTTCTGGTGTATCCTCCGTGTTTATTTCGGCCGCCCTGTGTGCGCCGGTTTTGTGTTCCGCTGCATTACAAGGTGCCGTTAGACCCATCCGTATGATACCACATGGCCCATATAGCGCATGGGTCTAAAGACCTAGTGCATGTTACCCTTTAGACCTATATGGCTTGCCCCCCCGTTGGCGCCCCGTTGTTTACACAACTGTTTTCTTTTGGGATAATTAAATGATGGCCGGTGAAGAAAAATCGCCGTGGCGGTTCGCGCAAATCGGCATCGAAATCGCGGTTTGCGTTTTCGCCGGTTTCATCGCGGGATACTGGTTGGATAAAAAGCTGCGCACCGGGCCGTGGCTGATGCTGGCGGGGGCGGCGGCGGGTCTTGCCGCGGGGTTTTACACGGCGGCGCGCGAAATTTTCGATAAATAGTCGCGCAAGGGTTTCAAAAATGACCTCTGTACTGCTTGCCGCATACGGCTTTGCTTGCGGAACCGTCACCGGATTTATTTCCGGCTGGGCGGTCTCGCGGGTTGCCGGCAAGGGCGATAAAATTTTTTACACAGTCTGGCTGGGCGGCATTTTCATCAGGATGTGCGTGGTTGTCACGCTGTTTATGGCGGCGCTGCGGCATTACGGCAGGTTCAACGCGGTGATATTCGCGCTATGCATGCTCGCCGTGCAGACAGCGCTGCTGGCGGTCAATCCCGCTTTACGCGAAAAACATGCTCGCTGAAATTTTTGAACACCATATAATAGACCACGTTTACGCGCGGCTGACGGTCGCGGGTTTTTCTCTGCCGGTTACGCGGCATCTGCTGATGATGTGGCTGGCGTCGGGGCTGCTGATATTTTTTATCCCGCTTGTTTTCCGCTCAAAATCCCGCGCGCTCCTGCCCGCGCGCACGCTTATAGAAGGCACGGCGGTGTTTATCCGCGACGATATCGTGCTGCCCAATCTCGGCAGGGAAGGCGCGGGCTACACCCCTTATTTCTGCACGCTTTTCTGCTTCATATTGCTTTGCAACTGCATCGGCCTCGTGCCTTTCGGCGCGACAGCGACCGGCAACGTTTCCGTGACGGCGGGGCTCGCGCTCACCACGTTTGCGCTTGTCAATTTCGCTGGCATACGCCAGCAGGGATTTTTCCATTACGTCAAAACGCTGGTGCCGCACGGCGTGCCGGGCTGGCTGTACCCGATGCTGTTTCCTATAGAGATACTCGGCATGATAGCCAAGACGTTCGCGCTCTGCATTCGTCTTTTCGCGAACATGGTGGCGGGGCATTTCGTCCTGCTGGCGCTGTTCGGGCTGATTTTCATTTTCGGAAGCATAAGTCCCGTGGCGGACTGGCTGATTACCGTCCCCGCCGCGGTGCCGATGGCGCTTTTTGTCACGCTGCTGGAAGTGCTTGTGGCGGTGCTGCAAGCGTACATCTTCACTTTTCTGACGACTATTTTCACGGGGATGGCAATGCATCCCCACTAGGAGATAAATGACATGGGAGACACACTGTATATAGGTTACGGATATCTCGGCGCGGGGCTTGGCGCGGGATTGGTGCTTATCGGCTCGGGACTCGGCATCGGCAAGCTCGCCGCCGCCGCGCTGGAAGGCACCGCCAGGCAGCCGGAAGCCAGCGGCACGCTGCGCACCACGATGATTATCGCCGCGGCGCTCATAGAAGGCCTCGGATTTTTCGGCCTCATCGTCTGCCTGCTTGCCGTCATGAACTTCAGCAAGCCGGCCATCAGCGAAGCCGCGCCCGCGCCGGTTCAGCAGACCGCCGCTCAAGCGGCGCAATAATTCCGCCCGGAGGCGGACGTTGCTATGGAAAACCTGATAAAGCCGGATTTCGGCCTGGTTTTCTGGACCGTCCTTAATTTCGCGCTGCTGGTGCTCGTGCTGGGCAAGTTCGGCTGGAAGCCCGTGCTGAAAGCCCTCGAAGAGCGCGAGAACAGGATAAAAGCCGACGTTGAGGCCGCGCGCGAAGCGCGCGCCGCGTCCGAGCACGCCAGGGCCGAGTTGGACGAGCGGCTGGCGCGGCTGGCGCAGGAGACCGAGGCCGCGATGGCCAAAGCCGCCGCCGCCGGCGCGAAGGAAAAAGAAGACCTGCTCAACGCGGCGAAAAAACAGGCGGAGGAAATCGCCGCCGCGTCGAAGCGCGACCTCGAAGCGCAGCGGGACAGGCTTATAGCCGAACTGCGCGCGGAGGTGGCGGGGCTTTCCATCGCCGCCGCCGAGCGCATAATCGGGCGCGAGGTTGACAAAAAATCCGCTAAAGAGTCCGTGGACGGCTTCCTGCGGGAAGTGCAGTCGCTTAAAGGCGGCGGGGCGGGATGAAAGCGGCGGACAGGATTCTCGCCAGGCGCTACGCGCGGGCTTTCGTGGCGGCCTGCGGCGGCAAACCGCGCGCCGGCGTGGAAGCGCTGGCCGCGCAGCGCGGCCAGCTTGACGGGGTGATGGAATATCTCGCCAGCCCGCTTATCCCTGCGCGGGTGAAAAGCGATATTCTCAACGGCAGGCTGCCTGCCGGCAAGGGCGCGGCGGCGTTTTCGCTGCTGGAACTGCTGCTCGGGGTGCGGCGATTTAATCTGCTGGACGCGGTGCTGGCGGATGCGCAGGCCCTGTGCGACGAACGGGAAGGCATTGTCTTATCCCGCGTGGTTTCCGCCGCGCCGCTGGACAGGGAAAACACGGCTGTCTTGAAACGCGCGCTGGAGCGCTTGTCCGGCGCGCAGGTGCGGCTTGAAACCGCCGAGGATGCGGCGCTTATAGGCGGATTCACGGCGCGGGTGGCGGATACTTTGGTGGACGCTTCAGCGCGCGGCGCGGCGGAGCGGTTGAAAAAACAAATTTCCGGCGGAGCTTATTGAGATGATACGTCCAGAGGAAATAACGGAAATAATACGGCGTCAAATCGAGGGCTACATTCCGAAGGCGGATATCGCAGAGGTGGGAAACGTCTTGCAGGTGGGCGACGGCATTGCCCGCGTTTACGGGCTTTCAAACGCCATGTCGGGCGAACTGCTGGAATTTCCAAACGGAGTGCGCGGCCTGGCGCTCAATCTCGAGCACGATAACGTCGGCTGCGTGCTGATGGGCGAGGACAGGCTTGTAAAGGAAGGCGACATAGTGCGCCGCACGGGCCGCGTGCTGGACGTGCCCGTCGGCGACGAACTGACAGGCCGCGTGGTCAATCCGCTTGGCCTGCCGCTGGACGGCAAGGGGCCGGTGAAAACCTCGTCTTCGCGCCCGCTGGAAGTGGTGGCGCCCGGCATCGTGGAGCGCCAGCCGGTCAAGGTGCCGCTGCAAACCGGCCTCAAGGCCGTGGACGCTATCATCCCCATAGGCCGCGGCCAGCGCGAGCTCATCATCGGCGACCGGCAGACCGGGAAAACCGCCATCGCTCTCGACACCATCATCAACCAGAAGGACGCTCCGCCGGACAAGCGTGTCATCTGCGTTTACGTCGCGATAGGGCAAAAACAGTCCACCGTCGCGCAGGTGGTGAAAACGCTTTCCGACCACGGCGCGATGGAATACACCATAGTCGTCGCGGCCTGCGCCAGCGAGCCGGCCTCCATGCTTTACATGGCGCCCTACGCCGGAACCTCGATGGCAGAATACTTCATGTGGAAAGGGCGCGACGTGCTCATCATTTACGACGACCTCACAAAGCACGCTCAGTCCTACCGCCAGATGTCGCTTTTGCTGCGCCGCCCGCCCGGGCGCGAAGCCTATCCCGGCGACGTTTTTTATCTCCATTCCAGGCTGCTCGAACGCGCCTGCCGGCTCAGCGCCGACGCGGGCGGCGGCTCGCTCACCGCGCTGCCCATCATCGAAACGCAGGCCAACGACGTTTCCGCCTACATTCCCACGAACGTCATCTCAATCACCGACGGGCAGATTTATCTCGAAAGCAGCCTTTTCTACTCCGGCGTGCGTCCGGCGGTGAACGTCGGAATATCTGTTTCGCGCGTCGGCGGCGTGGCGCAGATAAAGGCGATGCGCAAGGTGGCGGGCCGTCTGCGCGGCGACCTCGCGCAGTATCACGATTTGGCGGCGTTCGCCCAGTTCGGCTCGGACCTCGACAAGGAATCCCGCCGCCAGCTCGCGCGCGGCGACCGCATGACCGAGCTTCTCAAGCAGGACCAGTACTCGCCCATGAAAGCCGAGGAGCAGGTGCTGTCGCTGTTCGCGGGAGTCAACGGCTATCTCGACGATGTGGACATCGCGCGCGTGCGCCCGTTTGAAGCCGGACTGCTCAAATTCGCGCGCGCCAATTACGCGGGCGTGCTTGCCCGTGTACGCGAAAAAAAGGAGATAGACGACGCGCTCAATACCGAGCTGTCCGCGCTGGTAAAAGAGTTCAGAGCCGGGTTCAAGTAAACGCGGTTTTTCATGCCGCTGAAATTTTTTTCGGAGGAGAGATAAGATGAAATTTCTTGTTACGGGCGGAGCCGGGTTTGTGGGCAGCAACATCGCCTTCGAGTTGGAGTCGAAAGGCCATGAAGTGGCGGTGCTCGACGATTTTTCCTCGGGGCATTTCAAGAATCTCCTCGGTTTCAAAGGCTATGTTTGCGCGGGCGACATAACAGACGAGTTCGCCTTCGCCCCGCTCGCCGGAAAATACGACGCTATTTTCCACGAGGCCGCCATCACCGACACCACCGTACTCGACCAGCGCCGCATGATGGAGGTCAACGTCGAGGGTTTGCGCAACGCGCTGGAATTCGCCGCCGAAAACGGCGTGCCGCGCGTGGTTTACGCCTCCTCTGCGGGCGTCTACGGCAACGGGCCCTGCCCGATGAAGGAAACGGACACCCCGTCGCCGGAAAACGTCTACGGGTTTTCAAAGGCGATAATGGACAACGTGGCGCGCGATTTCGCCAAAACGCATCCTGACATGACGCTTGTCGGCCTGCGCTATTTCAACGTCTACGGCCCGCGCGAAAATTACAAGGGCAAGGTCGCCAGCATGATGTACCAGCTTTACCTGCAAATGAAAGCCGGCAAGCGCCCCCGCGTTTTTAAATTCGGCGAGCAGATGCGCGATTTTATCTATATCAAGGACGTCGTTGCGGCGAATATGAAGGCTCTGGCCGCAAAAAAAAGCTGCGTGGTGAATGTCGGCACCGGAAAGCCGGAAAATTTCAACAGCGTCATAGAGTGCCTCAACCGCGGGCTCGGTACGCAGCTGCCGCCGGAGTATATCGAAAATCCATACGATTTCTACCAGAACAAGACGCAGGCGCAGCCCGCGCTGGCGAAAAAGTTGATAGGCTTCTCCTCGGCCTGGAGCCTCGCCGACGGCATAGCGGATTATGTGAAGTTTCTGGAGAAGAAGGCGTGAAATGGAATCGCTGCGAGACATCCGCAGGAATATAAAATCCGTCACTGCCACGCGCCAGATAATGCGCACCATGAAAATGGTGGCTTCGGCGCGGGTCAAGCGCGCGCAGTCGGCGATACTCTCAGGGCGGCCTTTCGCGGCTAAAATGGAGGAACTGCTCTCCACCGGTCTGGCTGACGAACTGCGCTGCGACGAGATAGGGCTCAACCCCGTTTTCCGCGGATTGTGCGGCGGGGCCGCGCCGGACGCGCCCGCGGCGCTCGTCGTGATAACGGCGGATAAAGGCTTGTGCGGCCCGTTCAACTCAACCGTCATCCGCGCGGCTCTGGACTGGCTCCGCCGCAACAAGGGCCGCAAGGTGAAAACGTTTTTCGTCGGCAGAAAAGGGCGCGACTATCTGCGGCGCGTCAAAACCGGCGATATCGAGCAGTCCTACGAGCTCACCGGCATTTTCCCGAGAGCGTCGTACGCACACGCCGAACTGCTGGGCCGGCAATTGCTGCCTCTCGTCCGTTCCGGCGCGGTCGGCGAAGTGGTGGTGGTTTATAACGAGTTCAAATCGCTGCTGAGCCAGCGCATCGTGGTCAAGCGGCTTCTGCCGGTTGAACCCGCGCCGCCGCCGGCAAAAGAGGACGTGTTCCGTGACGATTTTATTTTCGAGCCGGACAAGCGCGGCCTCATCGAGGCGCTGCTGGTGCGCTATGTGAAAGCGCAGCTTTACCGGATACTGCTGGAATCTCAGTCCGCCGAACTGGCAGCGCGCATGAACGCGATGGAGTCGGCGGGCAAAAACGCGGAGGATTTGCTGGACGGGCTCAAGCTCAAGCTCAACCGCACTCGCCAGTCCATGATAACGACGGAGATTTCCGAAATCGTAGGCGGTTCAGAGGCTTTGAACGGCTGATTTTCAGGAGAACGCATGAATACCGGAAAGATAGTGCAGGTAATAGGCTCTGTGGTGGACGTGGAGTTTGCGCCCGGCAAGCTGCCGTCAATTTATAACTCGCTGGAAGTGGAATTTTCCGAGGGAGACGCGGCCAAAAGCCGCAGGCTGGTGCTGGAAACCGCGCAGCATCTTGGCGACAACGTGGTGCGCGCCATCGCGCTGGGCACCACCGACGGCCTGCGCCGCGGGCTGGATGTGTCGGACACCGGTTCGCCGCTCATGGTTCCGGTGGGCGAAGCCTGTCTGGGGCGGCTTATTGACGTTTTGGGCAACCCGCAGGACAGGCTGGGACCGGTTGAGACGAAAGAACGCATGCCCATCCACCGCGAGCCGCCGCCGCTGGCGAGCCAGAAAACCACTCCTGAAATTTTTGAGACCGGCATAAAGGTGGTGGACCTGCTCGCTCCGTACATGAAAGGCGGCAAGGTGGGGCTTTTCGGCGGCGCTGGCGTCGGCAAAACCGTCGTCATCATGGAGCTTATAAATAACGTCGCGCGCCAGCACAGCGGCTGCTCGGTGTTCGGCGGCGTGGGCGAGCGTTCGCGCGAAGGCAACGACCTTTGGCTGGACATGCGCGATTCCAAGCTCTCCGACGGCAGTTCGGTGCTTTCCAAAACCGCGCTGGTGTACGGCCAGATGAACGAGCCCCCCGGCGCGCGCGCCCGCGTGGGACTGACCGCGCTCACGCAGGCCGAGTATTTCCGCGACGTTAAGGGGCAGGACGTGCTGCTTTTCATTGACAACGTTTTCCGCTACGTTCTGGCCAACGCCGAGGTGTCGGCGCTGCTGGGGCGCATGCCCTCCGCCGTCGGCTACCAGCCCACGTTGGCGACGGAAGTGGGCGCGCTGCAGGAGCGCATCACCTCCACGGACAAGGGCTCCATCACCTCCATTCAGGCGATTTACGTTCCGGCAGACGACCTGACGGACCCCGGCGTGGCCACCACGTTCACCCATCTTGACGCCACCACCGTGCTTTCGCGCCAGATATCAGAGCTGGGAATTTATCCGGCGGTGGACCCGCTGGAATCCACCTCGCGCATACTCGACCCGCACATCGTCGGCGAGGAGCATTACAAAACCGCCCGCGCGGTGCAGAAAATACTCCAGCGCCTGCGCGAATTGCAGGATATCATCGCCATCCTCGGCATAGACGAGCTTTCAGACGAGGACAAGCTGACCGTTTCCCGCGCGAGAAAGATACAGCGTTTCCTCTCGCAGCCCTTTTTCGTGGCGGAGCAGTTCACCGGCAGGGCGGGCAAATACGTGCCCCTCGCCGAGACGATACGCGGCTTTAAGGAAATCGTCGAAGGCAGGCACGATTCCGTGCCGGAACAGGCTTTCTTCATGGCGGGCGGCATAGAGGAAGTGCTGGAGAACGCAAACCGCATGGGCGCGGAGGCCTGATGCCCGGGGCAAGCCTGCGGCTGGTGATAATCACGCCCGAAAAACCGGTGCTGGAGCGGGCGGTTGATTCCGTCGCCCTGCCCGCCTGGGACGGCGAGATGGGAGTGCTGCCGGGCCACGCCGCCGCGCTGGTGCAGTTGCGGGAGGGGATTTTGCGCTACAAAGACGGTGGGGACACCGGCGTTTTCGCCGTGATGGGCGGTTTCGCGGAGGTGTTCCGCGACGAGGTGGCGGTGTTCGCCGAAGCCGCCGAACTCGCCGAGGAGATAGACGGGGAAAAAGCGCGCCAGGACGTTGAAAAAGCCAAAAGCGCGCTGGCGTCCCGACATCCCGATATGGATATTGACGCCGCCGAGGCCGCGCTCAAGGTCGCGCTGCTACGGCTTAAGGCGAAAACGGCGCTGCCCCGCCGCCGCGCCATGCGCGGCTGAATCCGCCGCGCCAAACGGGCAAGACCGCGCCGGATGAAATTACGATGAACTTTGTATTCCTTTCCCCTCATTTCCCGCCGAATTTTTACCGGTTCTGCGTCGCCCTGCAAAAACTGGGCGTCAACGTTCTGTGCATCGGCGATTGCGGTTTCGGCGAGCTGCGCCCCGAACTGCGCGCCGCGCCGGGCTGGTATTATCCCGGATTGTGCAATAGAGTAGCGGGATTCGAGGGCGGCTGGCGGGACATTTCTGTGTAAAACTTGGAGCGAATAGCTACGGCTATTCGCTCCAAATTTTACGTCGAACTGTCCTCGCCATCCACCGTCTCTGTCCTCGCTATCTATTGCACAATCCGGGTTTAAAAAACGGCCCCCGGACGGAATATCCGTCCGGGGGCCGCCTTTGGATTTTAGATTACCGGCTGTTGTCTAGGGCCGACATTATGCGGAGCAGTTTTGAATCCGTGCCTTCATCCGGCGCGGCGAGCTTGACCGCGACGGGAATGGTTTCAGGGTCGTGCGCGCGCGCCTTCTGCGCGCCGGCGGCGGGCAGGAACGGCAGCACGAGGGATATTTTAGTGACGTCCTCGCCCCTGCCTCCGTCGTCGGGATTCACGTTGGAGATTTGGCACGGGTGCTGTTGCCCTGTGGTATCCTGTTCCGTGCTGCCCACCAGATCATCGTCGCCGCGGACCAGTATTCCTTCCACGAGATGCGTCTCGGCGTTGAATACTGCGGAGCCCGAATTTCCACCGTAAGTATCTAGGTTAGCAACGAAAAATCCTGGTTGGGAGGCATCCCTCACACTGGCGTTTCCGGCTATTTTCACCGGCAGCCCCATGGGATGGCCTATCACCAGCAGGTGCGCCCCCTCGGCGATATTTGCGCCGCGGTTCAGCTTCAGCGGGACGCGGTTGGTTGCGGGCCGATTGAGTTTGATGAGGGCGTAATCGCCCGCGGCGTCAAGCTGCCGGGATATGATGCCGGCGCACGAGTAGATATCGTCCGGCTGCGCTTTATGAGGCATCCGGACGCTTTTAAGCGCGAAACCGAATATGAACTTGGTGTTGGCGCAGTCCGAGTCGTTTCGTATGCAGTGCCCGGCAGTCATTATAATGTCCGGCGCCACCAGCGAGCCGGAGCAGAAAGCGCCTACCGGCTGCTCGCCGAAGGGTTCTCTTTTGCAGAGGTCGTATTTTTTGGCGTAATTGGATAGATTCAGGGTTCCGTCCGCTTGGATATTGTCCGCCTTGAAAAGCGCGACGGTGGAATCCGCCAGCTTTTGCAGAGCCGCCGGCGCGGCGTAATAATCAATCCGGTCGTCGGTTCCGTAAACGGTCCTTGAGTCTGCCAGGACGTTTGCTGTCGCCAGAACGTTCATCAGGACCAGCGAGACTGCGAGACTGACGGGTTTCATAGTGGCTCCTTTGCGAATGATGTTGCCATAGTCTAGCGGTTTGCGCTGCCGCGCGCACGGGTCCTAAGGGCCATTTTTCGCGCCGCAAAGGCCCACGGGGAATTAGGGACTAAAGACCTATTTGTTCGGAAGAGCCGAACGGCAGAAAGCGTGGAATTTTTCGCAGCGGATGGTTTTGACGCCTTCGGCGCGCGCCCGCGACAGCAGTTCGCCGTCGTCGGAAACCACGACGGGGCGACGGCGCTCGCGCAGCAGATAAAGCGCGTGCTCGAGAATGATGTCGTCGGCGCGTTCGCCTTCCGAGAAATCCACCCGCACGCCCGCGCGGACGGTCGCGCCCACGTTCCGGTAGCCGCCGTCAAGCACGACGCGGAAAAACGACCCCGCCGGAGCATACTGCGCCGCGTATTCCAGCCAGTCCAGAAAATCGCTTACGCTGTCTTCCTCGCCGGGGCCGCCTTGCGCGAGGTGGCTTCTCACGTAATTTAGCCCGTCTATGAGGTATACCGCCGGTTTTTTGCTCGTGTGCATTATTTCCCCTTGTCCGCGCGCGTTTTCGCGCGCAGCGCCAGAGCCGGGGCGTTGCGCGGGTTGAGCGAAAGCAGCCTGTCCAAATCCGCCGCCGCTGCGCGGCGGTCTCCGCCGGGCATAAGGTTTATTTCCGCGCGGAGCAGCAGCGCGTTTTCATGCTCCGGGTTTAACGCGAGGACTTTGCTCAAATCCGCCAGCGCGGCGCGGATATCCCCCAGCGCCCGGTAAGCCAGCGCGCGGTTCGTGAGCGTGGACGCCGGGCTGTAGCGCAAATCGGCGGCTTTTGTCAGGTCCGACACGGCTTCTTTATATTTTCCCGTCGCCAGACAGATGCCGCCGCGGTTCAGGTAAGCCCCGCCGGAATCGGGTTTGAGGCTGATGACTTTATCCATATCGCGTTTCGCCTCGTCATAGCGCTTAAGCGCTATGAACATGAAGCCGCGGTTGTAGTAAGCGTCTATATAATCCGGCGAGGCCAGGAGAGCGGCGGCGTAATCCTCAAGCGAATTGTCCAGCATGCCCAGCGCGCCGTAGGCGGCTGCGCGCATGGTGCGCGCTTTCGCCGCGTCCGCGCCGAGGTTGAGCGCCTGGGATAACTCGCCCGCCGCGCAGCGGTAATTTCCGTTTTCAAGGCAGCCTTCGCCGGATGCCATGTACGCCTGCGCGGACTGCGGGTCCCCGCCTTCGCCCGCGAGCAGTCTGCGCAGGTTCTGCGAGTCGCCCGCCTTCGCCAGCACGGCGGCGGCGCCGCGTTTTGCCGCTGCCGATAAAGGGTTGAGCCGCATCGCCGTCATGTAATCGTCAAGGGCTTTTTGCGGTTTTGCGGCCGCCTCGTACAGCAGCGCGCGGCTCATCCAGGCGGACGCGGACAGCGGCTTCGCCCTGATGGCGTTGTTGAAATTTTCCAGCGCGGCGGCGTAATCCCTGCGTTTGAGATATATGAGGCCGCGGTTCTGCCACGCGCCCGAGATATTCGGCGCAAGCGCCAGAGCGCGGTCGCAGTCCCTTAGCGCGATATCGTCTTTTCCCCGCGCCAGATACAGTCCGCAGCGGTTGGCGAGCGCGTCGGTGTTGTCCGGCTGAAGCTCCAGCGCCTTGTCGAGGTCTTGCAGCGCCTGCTGCGCCTTGTTTTCCGCCGCCAGCGCCACGGCGCGGTTCGAGTAGGCCAGCGAGGTCCGGGGGTATTTGGCGATGACGTCGTTCCACAGGCTCAAAGGGTCATGCCATACCTGCGCGCGCATAAACGACATTACCCCAAAAACCGCCGCCAGCGCCCATGCCGCCGCGAAAACGGGTTTTCCTGTTTCCGGGCGCGCGGCAATCAGATTTTCCGCGCCGGCGGCCGCCGCGCACAAAAGGCCTATATAAGGCAGATAGGCGTAATGGTCGAAAGCCACCGACGGCGCGACGGGCAGCAGTTGCAGTCCCGGCCCCGCGGCGGCTATGAAAAACAGGATTCCCGCCAGAACGCGCCGGTCTTTGCGCGCGGCGTATAAAAGCGCCGGGACAACAACCGCGGCGGAAAGCGGCGCCCACGCGAATGCGAAAGGCAGCCTGCCCGCTGTCACCTGCGGGTACGGATAAATCGCGCAAAGCTTCACCGGAAGAACCAGCCTCGCCAGATACGACAGCAGCCCGTAAGCCGCCACGCACAGGTTCTCGTAAAACCCGAATCCGGGCCTGTGATAAATGACGCCGATTTTGCGCGCCAGCAAAAACGCCATGCCGCCGAATGACAGCGCCAGCGCGATAAAAGCGAGCTTGTCGCACACGGCGCGGCGGTCGAACTTCCTGCCTGCGGCGAAATCAATGAAAACCAGCGCGAACGGCATCCAGACGCTTTGCGGCTTGCCCATGAGTCCGAGCGCGAACAGCAGCGGCGAAAGCGCGGCCAGCCGCAGGTCGCCGCTTTTTATCCACCGCGCGTACGAATACAGCGCGCCGAGGCAAAACAGCGCGTGCAGCAGCTCCTTGCGTTCCGAAACCCAGGCCACGGATTCCACGTTGACCGGATGCAGCCCGAAAAACAGCGCGATAAAAAACGCCGCGTATAACCCCGCTCCCAATTCCGTCACGAGCAAAAACACCAGCGCGCAATTCGCCAGATGCAGCGCAAGGTTGGTGGCGTGGTAAAGCGCGGGGTTTAGTCCCGCCAGCTTATACTCGGCGGCGAAACTGAGCACCGTAAGCGGAGTGTAGAGCCCGCGCTGGAAGCTGGAGAAAATATGCTTCACGTTCTCCGGCGACAGGGTGGTGATGGCGGGATTTTCGGTGACATAGAAATTGTCGTCCCAGTTCACAAAACCCGCTTTCAGCGCGGGGGACAGCGCCAGCGCGGACAGCAGCAGCAGCGCGGCCAGCGCGGCTTTTGCGTTGAGAAGCTTTTGCGGTATCAGCGGGGTTTGCATTCTTGTGTGATTGCAGCCAGTCCGGGATTGAGGGCCAGCGCCTTTTTAGCGTCCGACAGGCAGGCCGCGCGGAGGCCCAGCTTCAGGCGCAGCGCGGCCCTGTTGGCGTAGGCCTTCGCGTAATCCGGGCGCAGCGCTATGGCTTTGCCGAAATCGGACAGGGCCGCCGGCATTTTGCCCTGCGCGGCGCGCGCCAGCCCGCGGTTATTGTAAGCCTGCGCCGAGCCGGGTTCCAGTTCCAGCGCTTTCGAAAAGTCCTTCACCGCCATGTCGTAGCGGCGCGTGGCGAAATAAACCCCCGCGCGGTTCATATAGGCGGCGGCATAATCCGGACGCAGCCGCAGCGCCGCGCCGAAATCCGATTCCGCGCCCGCCATGTCCGCGTGTGTCATTTCCACAAAGCCCCGGTTAAAAAAAGTTTCCGCGTTTTTAGGGTCGAGCGAAAGCGCGCGGGAATAATCAGCCAGCGCTTTTTCGGCCCGACCCGCGAGAGCGAGGGCGAGGCCGCGCTTTGCGTAAATCTCCGCGTTATGCGGCGCGAGCCGCGCCGCTCTGCTTAAATCGCTTATGGCGCAGGCGGTGTTGCCGGTCGAAAGGCAGACCAGGCCGCGGTTGAGCCAGGCGTCGGCAAAGCCGGGGTTGAGTTTGACGGCGATGGAATAATTGAGCAGCGCCTTGCGCGCGTCGCCCAGCTTGTAACAGGTTCCGGCGAGATTGTTGTAGGCGCCGTCTTTCAACGGGTCCAGTCTTATCGCCGACTCATAATCCGTCATAGCGGCTTTCAAGTCGCCGCGCTCGTTATAAAAGTTGCCGCGGTTGACGTAAGCGTCCGGATTGCCGGGCTCCAGTTCAATGGCGGAACTGAAATCCGCCAGCGCGCCTTTAATATCGCCGAGCGCTTTGCGCGCCATGCCACGGTTGAGGTAATTGCGCGATTCCTTCGGGGCGGCGGCCATCGCCGTCTCTATGTCAATCAGCGCCGCTTTGGGTTCGCCCGCGTTGAGCCGGGCCACGGCGCGGTTGTTGAGCGCTATCTGATTGCCCGGGTATTTTTCAAGAACATCGTTCCAGAGCGTGATGCTGTTGCGCCACACCCCCGCGCGGACATAAGAAAGCGAACCCAGCGCGATTGCGATTGCAGCCAGCGCCGTCCACGCCGCATACCGCGCCGCCGCTTTAGCCGAGGCGGACAATCGCGCGAACGCGGCTCCGGCGGCGATGAATATTCCGGTATAGGCGAGATAGGTGTAATGGTCGAACGCCACCGTGGGCGCGATGGGCATGAATTGCAGCCCCGGCGCGACGGTTATAAGGAAAAAGAGAACTCCAAGAACGATATCCCTGTTTTTTCTGAAAAACCACAGCAGCGCGCCGAAAAACGCCGCCGCGGCAAAAGGCGCAATGGCAAACCGCCACGGCAAAAACATTCCGGTTTTGTCGGGATAAGGGTAAACCGCCGAAAGTCCGAACGGCAGAAAAAGCCGTTTCACATACGCCAGCAGCCCGTAGGAGGCGACGCAGAGCCGGTCGAACAGATTCAACTCGGGGTGTTTGAACATCGCGTCGGCCCGGTTGATTGAAAAAAGCGCCAGCGCAAGGAAAAACGCGCAAAGCAGCGCGTGCGGGAGTTTATCTAGCAGCGCGCGCTGGTCCAGCCGGCGGCCTTGATACCAGTCCAGCAATAACAATACGGGCGGGAGGATGAACCCCTGCGGCTTCGCCATCAGCGAACACAGCAGAAACGCCGCAGAGGCCCAGTAAGCGGCGCGCGCGCCGTTTTTGCGGTAGCGCAGCCAGGCCGCCAGCGCCGCCAGAAAAAACAGCGTGAACAGCAAATCCTTCCGCTCGGACACCCACGCTACCGACTCGACATGCAGCGGATGCAGCCCGAACAGCAGTCCCGCCGCCAGCGCGGCCTCGGCGCTGCCCAGCAGCGACAGCGCCAGCCACGCGGCCAGCAGGCAGTTTGCGATATGCAGCAGCAGGTTGTCCGCATGGTATACCTTCGGATTTAGTTCGAACAGTTTATACTCCGCCATGAAGCTGAGCATAACCAGCGGCTTGTAGAGGCCCTTGTGGAAACTGGTCAGCGTTTCGCGCACGCTTTGCGGCGACAGCTCTTTTATGGCGGTGTTGTTGGTGACATAAACGTCGTCGTCCCAGTTGGTGAAACCGGCGTCGAGCAGCGGCCTCAGGGCGATTGCTGCGGCGAGCGCTATCAGCAGGGCTGCGGTTTTGAAAGTGAGGCCAAGTTTCATATCATTCAAGCGGTCAGGTGTTGCGATGACAAAATCCATTTTACCAGTTATGCGGCATACTCCAAGCCTGATATTCAGGGCGGCGCGGGAAAACAAGCTCAGCGTCTGCGCGCTTTGCGGCGCTATGGAAACGCGGCCCGAACTGGACGACTGGGTCGTGCTGCGCCCGAAAAGCGCTGCGGATTTTTTCCAGGCCGTCTCAGCTCATGCAGGGCGCGCGCGCCCGTGCGTCGCGGCTTTCAGTTTTTTCACAGGGCAGGCGCGCGGGGTTTACGCCGAGGTTGCGCGCCTCAAGCGCGATTGGGGCGACGCGGTTTTTTGCGCCGCGGGCGGCGCGCACGCCGGCGCGTTGCCGCTTGAGACGCTGGAGGCGGGGTTCGACGCTGTTGTCGTCGGCGAAGGCGAGGCGGCTTTCCCTGAACTTCTATGCGCGCTGGCCGGCGGCGGGGAATGGCGGAAAATCCGCGGGTTGGCGTTTATTGACGGCGGCAAATTGCGGCTCAACCCCAAGCCCGCGCCCGCCGTTCTTGACGCCTATCCTCCGGTTTCCTTCAGGCAGGAGCTTTTCGGCGCGATTGAAATAACGCGCGGCTGTCCCAACGCCTGCTCGTTCTGCCGCACCTCCGGCCATTTCGGCACGGCTATGCGCCATCGCGGAGCGGATGTCATTTGCGGTTTTGCCGGACGGCTCGCCAAGCGCGGATTGGGCCACTTCCGCGCGGTAACGCCCGACGCCTTCGCCTACGGCTCGCCGGACGGGAAAACCGTCAATCTCGCCGCGCTGGAGGAATTGCTCTCAAAGCTTTCCGCGGTTATGAAACCGTCGGGGGGCAAAGTTTTTTACGGCTCTTTTCCGTCCGAGGTGAGGCCGGAGCACGTAACGCCGCAGACCATAGCCCTCGTAAAGCGTTTTTGCGACAACGACAATCTCGTAATCGGCGCGCAGACCGCCAGCCCGCGCCTGCTTGAAAAATGCCGCAGGGGCCACAGCGTGGACGATTTCATGCGCGCGGCGGAACTTACGCTTGCCGCCGGACTCAAAGCCAGCGTGGATTTCATCTTCGGCCTTCCCGGCGAGACGCAAGAGGACGCGCGCCTCACCATAGCCGCGCTTGAGGCTTTGACCGCCCGCGGCGCGCGCATTCACGCGCACACTTTCATGCCGCTGCCGGGGACCGCCTTCGCCGCCGAGCGCCCCGCTCCGACGCTGCGGCTTTATTCCGAAGTCATCAACCGCCTCAACGGACGCGGCCTGCTTTTCGGCGACTGGATGCGCCAGCGCTCCGGCAAAACCGGACCTGCTGAAAAATGAGTTCAAAAAAATCCGTTTTCTCGCAGAAAATCCTCGGTTATTCGGCTTGCGGGGATATGAGCGACGGATTTGCGGACGTATTTGGCGAGGATGTCGGTTTCGATATTGAACAAACCGCCCGGTTTTGCAGCGCCGAGAGTTGAGTTTTCCAGCGTGTGAGGAATTACCGCTATTTCAAAACCGTTCTCCGAAACCGCCGACACCGTGAGGCTTATCCCGTCCAACGCGACCGAGCCTTTCGCCACTATATCCGCCATTATCCCAGGCGCTGCGGAAAAGCGCAGCGCCGTGAACTCCCCGCGCCGCAGCGCGCTTTCAAGACGAGCTTTGCCATCCACATGGCCGGTTACTATGTGCCCGCCGAAACGCGCGCCGGACTGCAACGCGCGTTCCAGATTCACCGCCATGCCGGGACGCAGCGAGGCGACCGTGCTTTTTTCCAGCGTTTCCGGCGAAGCGTCGAAACTTGCCGCGCCGTTTGAAAACGCGGTTACGGTAAGGCACGCACCGTTTACCGCTATGCTCTCACCGAGGGCTGGCGTCCAGCCGGAAGGCAGTTTTATTTCCAGCGCGCCGCCTGAAGACGCGACGACAGTTTTCAGCACCCGCCCCTGCGCCTCGATTATGCCGGTAAACATCAGCGCTCCCCCGTCACCATGATATCGCCGCCGCACATGGCGATTGAGACGTTTTTCAGCCGCAAACCGAGCAATCCGCCGTAATTTTTCAGCACGCCTTTTCCGCCGAGCGCTGGCAGCGCGGTTTTGCCGCCCAGCACCGTTGGCGCGACGAAAAGAACGTATCTGTCTATGAGCCCCGCGTCGTTGAACGCGCCGGTAAGCGCGGCCCCCGCCTCCACCAGCGCGCAGGAAATTCCGTACTTGCCCAACTCGCGCAAAAGCGGTTTGAGCGGCACCTTGCCGTCGGAGGATTTGAACATGAACACCGCGCAGCCTGATTTCCCGAGCGCGTCCATTTTGCTTTCGCTTGCGCCGTCCGCGCAGGCAATCAGCGCCGGCGCGTCCGCCGACACCGTTTTTACAATATCAGCCGAAAACGGGATTTGCAGTTTGCTGTCGAGCACCACGCGCAGCGGCTGGCGGGACGCTTTAGCAAGCCGCGCAGTCATCAGCGGATTGTCTTTGAGCACCGTGCCGATGCCGGTGATGACGGCGTCATTCATCGCGCGCAGCTCATGCGTTTTGGCGCGGGACTCGGGGCCGGAAATCCAGCGCGAACGCCCCGCCGCGTCGGTTATTTTTCCGTCGAGGCTTTCGGCTATTTTAACCGTGACATAAGGCATTCCGGCGCGCATGAATTTATTGAAAGCGGGATTTAACGCCGCGCATTCCGCGCGCAGCAATCCGGCGGAAACCTTGATGCCCGCCGCGCGCAATACTATGGCGGCGCGGCCCGCGTTTGCGGGATTGGGGTCCGCCGCGCCGAAAACCACGCGCGCGATTCGCGCTTTAATTATCGCGTCCGTGCAGGGCGGCGTTTTGCCGAAGGTGGAGCAGGGTTCCAGCGTGACATACAGCGTGCCGCCGCGCGCGCGTTTTCCGGCGGCGGCAAGCGCGTTTATCTCCGCGTGCGGCCCTCCGAAATATTCATGCCAGCCTTCGCCGATGACGCGCCCCGATTTGGCCACCACCGCGCCCACCATTGGATTTGGATGCGCGCCGATAGCGCCGTTTGGCGCAAGCGACAAGGCGCGGCGCAGCAATTCCTCGTCGTTCATTTTGCGGGAAGTTTGCGCCATAAATCCGCCATCTCGATAGCGGTGGCGGCAGATTGCGCGCCTTTGTTGCCCTGTTTGGAACCGGCGCGCTCTATAGCCTGCTCAAGATTTTCGGCCGTCACCACGCCGAACACCACCGGCACGCCGCTATGCATGGCGGCCTGCGCGATGCCGCGCGCGGCTTCGGCGGCGACCAGTTCGTAATGCGAAGTCGCGCCGCGTATGACCGTGCCGAGGCAGATTACCGCATCGTATTTTTTTGAGCCGGCAAGCCTCTGCGCCGCCTGCGGCAGTTCAAAGGAGCCGGGCACTTTCACCACCGAAATATCCTTTTCCGCGACGTTGTGGCGCACAAGCGCGTCCACCGCGCCGTCTAGCAGTTTGGAGGTCATGAAGTCGTTGAAGCGGGAAACCGCCACGGCAAAGCGCAGTCCCGCGCCGTCGAGCCTGCCTTCGATTGTTTTTATGTCAGACATGTATCACCTCACAGGTAATGTCCCAGCTTGGTTTTTTTGGTTTTGAGATAGCGCCTGCTTTCCGGGTTTTCCGGGATGACAAGCGGCACGCGTTTGACTATTTTGAGCCCGTAGCCGGAAAGCCCCGCCACCTTGCGCGGATTGTTGGTCAGCAGGCACAGTTTTTTTATTCCCAAATCGGCCAGAATCTGCGCGCCCTCGCCGTAATCGCGCAAGTCGGGCGCGAAGCCCAGCGCGCGGTTTGCCTCGACGGTGTCAAGGCCGCAGTCCTGCAAACCGTAGGCTTTGAGCTTGTTGACCAGCCCTATGCCCCGGCCTTCCTGGCGCATGTACAAAAGCACACCGCAGCCGTTTTCGGAAATCATCCTGAGCGCGGCGTGAAGCTGCAATCCGCAGTCGCACCTGACGGAACCCATCACGTCGCCGGTGAAACACTCCGAATGCACGCGCACCAGCGCCGTTTCGCCGGGATTTCCGGCGACGAGGGCCGCGTGCTCGCGCCCGTCGGTCAGGCTGCGGTATACCGTCATGGCGAATTCGCCGAAACGTGTCGGCAGCCGCGCCGAGGCCATTTTTTCCACCAGCGTTTCGGCGCGGCGGCGGTGGGCGATTATATCCGCCACGGAGGCGAATTTCAGCTTGTGCTTCAGGCAGAATTTCCAAAGCTGGGGAACGCGGGCCATAGTGCCGTCATCGTTCATTATCTCGCAGATTACTCCGGCAGGCGCGAGCCCCGCCAGCCGCGCCAGGTCCACGGCGGCCTCGGTATGGCCCGCGCGCGCGAGCACGCCGCCTTCCTTCGCGCGCAGCGGAAACAGATGCCCCGGTTTTACAAGGTCTTCGGGCCGCGTTTTTGGATTTAGCAGCGCCGCGACGGTGCGCGCCCTGTCCGCCGCCGAGATGCCGGTGGTTACGCCTTTTTTCGCATCCACCGAAACCGCCCAGTCGGTCTTGTACGGGTCGCCGGACTGCGCCGCCATCCGCTGCAACCCCAGTTCATCAAGCCTTTCGGCGGTCATCGGCACACATATCAGGCCGCGTCCGCAGCTTGCCATGAAATTTATCGCCTGCGGCGTGCAGCGTGCGGCGGCGATTACGATATCGCCCTCGTTTTCGCGGCCTTCGTCATCCACGATTACCACGGGCCTTCCGGCGCGCACATCCTTTATAACATCTGCAATCGGCGAAAAAACCGGCTTTATCACGGTACCTCCAAAAAAATAACGCCGCGGAATGCTCCAGGGCGTTAAAATCATGCGTGCGCAAAAACACGCACAGCGGCTCTTCTCACATCTCGGCTTTACGATCGGCCTTGGAATTTCACCAAGTCATGCTTTCTACCGAAAGCTCGCGGGCTGTACCGCCGGCCAGGAATTCCACCTTGCCCCGAAGAGTATATTTTTATTCTAAATTCTTAAGCGTCCGTTTGTCAAATACCGGAAGCGCTGAAATACAAGCCCATATTCCGTGTCATGATATATAGCGGACTTCGCCGAGCACGGAATGTTTTATTTCCGGTTTTAACGCGGCTTGCGTCGCGATATCCACTTTCCGTCCGAGAACGCCTCTGATATATTTTTCCGTGCGTACGAAATGAAATAATCCGATGGGCACGGAAAAAGACACCAATATATCCACATCGCTTTTTGCGGTCTGCCGCCCCTGCGCGAATGAACCGAAAACGCCTATTTTTTTCACATGATATTTCCCGCGCAACACGTCCATGCGCGAATGCAGCGCTGTTTCAACATCCTCATAGTTTCTGGCAGGCATAAGAACTATATAGCATTTTTCCAACCGGCATGGTTAACCGACGGTGGTCTGAATTCAAAAACCCGGAGCAATCCCCACTTTTGCTCTAGCCCTTGCTCGCCGAATCATGCGAATCGCCGCTTTTGCTCCGCGAATGTAAAGCCTTGTGGTGTATCTTAAGACCGCCAGCCAGTGATGACGTTTGTACGCGTACATAAAACAGCAGAAGTAATAGTTCTCCGACAAACGTTGCTCCGTTACACTCGAATCAACACCGCCGGTGCCGGCTCGCAGATGATGCAACGCAGGTTCGGGAGAATAACGCATGTTAAAACCGGTTGCATAAGCGCGCATTCCCCAATCTCCATCCTCGAAAACGGCGGGATTTGAAAACCTTTCGTCAAACCCGCCTATCCTGTCGTATACCGCCCGCTTCAGGCTGAAATTGCATCCTGTTATTGTGTTGGTCGGACCAGCGACAGGACAATCATTGCTGCCGGAAATACGTATCCAAAACCCCATCCATTGCGGCCTGTCCGTCGGACCGGCTTTTGCTTCTATGATACGCCCCTGCACGACATCCGCGCCGGAATCGAGGACTTTGACATGGTTTCCAACAAAATTTTCGTCAAATCTGACATCATCGTCAACGAAAATAATATAGGAACCGAATGCCTGCCGCAACCCTATATTACGCGGCCTTGCCACGCCCTCGCATTTCTCCCTAAGCCAGATTATTTTTGACGCGACGGACTGCAAAAATTCTTCTGTCTGCGGCTTATGCGTTGGCGTCTGGTCAACAACAATTATCTCCAAGTCGGGGTATTTGGAATTTACTGCATCTTGTATTGACGCCGCCAATACTTCTTCCCTGTTGAAAGTCGGAATTATCAAGCTTACCCTTGCGCTCATACCACTCCATGATTTTGTGGTTAGGCTCAGGCTATGGCAAATAAAAGAGGCGACACCACCTGAGCCATTGCACGAGCCCAAAATAGTGTCGCCCTGCCCCCTTGCGGGGGCAACAGCGGGCGACCCACTTTCGGTGTGCAATGGGCTTCCGAATCGCTTCAGAAGCTCAGCCTGCTCTTATGCAGGCTCCCGAAAACAAGTCAAAATTATGCGCAAAGAGAAATTTCTATCCCGCTATAGGCGCTCCTCCGTCGCAAGATGTGCAAGGCTGCGGTGCGAGTTGTGTGAGTAAATCTTACAAGAAATCCAACGCTAATTCAAATTTTGGCGCTTGACAAAATTGTTATGCGGGTGTATAGTTATACTGGCGTATAACAATGGAGGATTCATGGCTCGTCCATCTTCGGGAAGCGACCTGCGGCTTGTGACGGCGGGCAAAAAGCTGGCGCTAAAGCGCGGCCTTACAGGCCTCAACGTGCGGGAAATCTGCCGCGAGGCGGAAGTGAACCTCGGCATGTTCTATTATTATTTCAGGAGCAAGCGGGAGTTCGAGCAGCGGCTGCTCAAGGAGATGTACGCCGAATTCATGCGGGACTTCCGCCTCGGCGTTGAAAACGCGGGCGAGCCGCGCGAGCGCCTTAAAACCGCGCTGCTCACCATCGGCAAATTCGCGCGCGACAACCGGCAGATACTGGCGGCACTCATCAAAGACGTTGTTGGCGGCAAAAAGGAAACCGTGTTATTCATAAAGGAAAATTTCACCGCCCATGTCATGCTGCTGCTGGATATCGTCGAGCAATGCCGGGAGGCCGGCGCGCTGCGGCGCGACGCGTCGTTTCCCAACATGCTGATGCTGCTGGTGCTGCCGCTGGTGGTGCCCTGCGGCGCGGTGGGCGTGGCGGAAAGCAACGGATTTTCCTCACTGCTGCCCGTGCCGCTCATCGTAATAAAACAACTTGTCATTTCGGACAAGGCAATGGAGCAGCGCGTGGAACTGGCGCTCGCGGCGCTGGAACCGCGTAATAAAATATGAAAACCATCTTTCTTCTGGCAATGCTTTCCCTTCCCGCTCACGCCGCGCAGACGGCGCATCTCGCGTTGTCGGACTGCCAGACCTCGGCCATGAATTTATCGCCTCAAATCAAAAGCGCGCTGGCGGAGGCCGCCGCGGCGCGGGACGCTGCGGAAAACGTGAAGGCCGCCCTGTTTCCGCGCGTGGCGCTGGAAGGCGCGCTGCGCTACACCGGCGTCATCCCGCAAATAAACCTGGCAACGCCCGCTGGCACAATCAACAAGCAACTGGGCGACAATTGGAACTACTCCATCGGCCCGTCGGCCTACTGGACGCTTTTCGACAATAATGGCTCGCGCGCCGCGTGGGAAAGCGCGAGAAAAACCGCCGCCGCCAAAGCGGAGGATTTGGAAAACGCGCGCCGCCAGGTCACACTCTCGGCGCGGCTGGCCTATTTTCAGGTGCAGCTGGCGCTTGAGCAGACATATTTGCTAGGTGACCAGCTAAAGCTCGCCATATCGCAGCACGAAGATATCTCGCTCAACGCCAGGGCGGGAACCAAAAGCCGCCTTGATGAGCTGATGTCGAATCAGGAAGTGCTGGCGCGCCGCCGCGAACTGCTTCAGGCACGCGCGGAGCTGTCGGGCGCGCTGCGCGAACTCGCCGCCATCACCGGGCGGGAAGACCCCTTCGACCCGTCTCTGGCGCTCGACGCCCGCATGAATTACGCCGAATACGGCGGCATAGAGCCGCCAACCGCGCTGGTTTCCGCCGAACCCGCCGCCTCGCTGCTTTCGGACATGGAAAAATATTCCGCGCTGATGCCGGATTTGGAAAGCCCGAGCCTGCATTCGCTTGAAATGATGGCGCAGTCCTATCGCGCCGCGGCGGAGAGTTTCAGGGCGGATAAATCACCCAGAGTCCTGCTGTCGGCCCGCAGTTCGCTGGACTACCCCAACGGCCCCTCGCTTTACAGTTACGGGCAGAACACGGCTGGAATCAGCGTTTCGCTGCCGCTTTTTGAAAACGGCAGAAGCGACGCCCGGTCCCGAGAACAGCAAAACCGCGCCCAAAGCGCCGACGAGCGCCGTCAGGAACTGGCGCGCGGTATCCGCCGCGATTTCTTCAAGGCGCACGACGCTTTTTCCGCGCTGAAACTTCAGCAGGACATAAATACCGAAGCGGTCAAGGAAGCTAGTGAAGCCGCCGCGCTGACCTATTCCGCCTACAAAGCAGGGCGTTCCACCTGGCTGGAAGTGCAGGACGCAAACCTGCGCGTGCTGGCGGCTAAAAGCCAGTCCGCGAACACCGACGCGCAAATGCTGATACAGCTTGCCCTCATGGCAAGCGCCGGGAGATGAAACCATGAAAAGGAAAATAATCATAGCCGCGCTTGTCGTCGCCGCAGCCGCGCTGGGCTGGAAACTGCGCTCGGCGAAGGATTTCCGTTACGCCGGAACCATAGAAGCCACCGAAGTGGATATCTCCGCCCGCATTTCAGGCGTGATACAGGACTACCGCGTGAAGGAAGGCGATATCATCGCCAAAAACTCGCTTATCGCGGCGCTGGACTGCGACGACGCGCGCCTCGCCGCCGATATCACGCGCAAGGATTACGACCGCGCCGACGAGCTTTTAAAAACCGGCAGCCTCTCGCGCGAAAACTACGACCGCCTGAAATACCGCCGCGACGACGCCGCGCTGCGCGCCGGCTGGTGCCGCATAACCGCGCCGGAGGCGGGCCGGGTGCTTTACAAGTACCACGAGGCGGGCGAGTTGATAAGCCCCGGCGCGAAACTTGTCACCCTGGCGGATTTGAGCGAAGTCTACGCCTGGGTTTACATACCGCATGACCTCATCGCGAAACTTTCAACCGGCATGGAAGTGCCGGGCTATCTGCCCGAACTCGGCGGCAGGCAGTTCCCCGGCAAAATAGCCGTAATCAACGAAGAGGCGGAGTTCACCCCTAAAAACGTGCAGACCCGCGCCGAACGCACGCGGCTGGTTTTCGGCGTAAAAATCATTTTCAAAAACCCGGACAGCATGCTAAAGCCTGGCATGACCATAGAGGTGAAATTGCCGGATTAGAGGTTCCAAATGCAAACAGCGGCGGCTGGAATAAAACTCGAAAGCGTGACAAAAACGCTTGGCAAAACCCGCGCGCTTGACGCTGTTTCGCTGGATTTCAAGGGCGGACTGCTGCACGGGATAATCGGCCCAAACGGCGCGGGGAAAACCACGCTGCTGCGCATACTGGCGGGACTGCTGCATCCCGATTCCGGCGCGGTGCGCTTTTCGCGCGGCGGAGCACAAATTCCGTTTGGCGACATCCGTCCTGAAATCGCTTATTTCCCGCAGGAACCAAGCCTTTACCCGGATTTGTCCTGCGCCGAACATCTGGAATTTTTCCGCGACCTCTACCAACTGCCGCGCGCGGAATTCGCGCAAAAAAGCGAAGCGCTGCTGCATCTGGCGCGGCTGGAAAAATTCAGAAACCGGCGCGCGGGGCAGCTCTCCGGCGGGATGTATAAAAAACTGGGGCTGATTTGCGTGCTGCTGCACGCGCCGGAAATACTGCTGCTCGACGAACCGACCATCGGCGTGGACCCTGTCAGCCGCCGGGAACTGTGGGACCTGATGCACGATTTCTCGGCGGGGAGGATGACGATAATAATGTCCACCTCATACATGGACGAAGCCGAGCGCTGCGCCCGGGTGCAACTGCTGGAAAACGGAAAACTGCTCGCCGGAGGCGAGCCGGGCGCGCTGCTTGAGAAACTCGGCGCGGCAAGCTTCGAGAAAGTTTTTCTGCGGGAGGGCAAGTGAGCGCCGACGTGGCGGTCAACGTGGAAAACCTGACCATCGCCTTCGGCGCTTTCAAGGCCGTGGACGATATCTCGTTTTGCGTGGAAGCGGGGGAGATTTTCGGTTTCCTCGGCGCAAACGGCGCGGGAAAGACAACCTGCATACGCGCCATCTGCGGACTGCTGAGCCCGACAGCGGGCAAAATCACCGTCGCGGGCCGCAATGTGGCCGACGACCTCATGGCGATAAAAACTCTCGTGGGCTACATGTCGCAGCGGTTTACGCTCTACCCGGACCTTACGGTGCGCGAAAATATCGCCTTCGCCGGAGCGTTGAGGAAAATGCCGGCGCGCAGGATTCTTGCGCGCTCAAAAGAGCTTTTCCGGTTCACGGGGTTCTCCTATCCGCAGGACACGCTGGTGCAAAATCTGTCCGGCGGGGTAAAGCAGGAGGTGGCGCTTTGCGCCTCGCTGCTGCACGACCCGGCGATAATCTTCCTCGACGAACCGACGGCGGGGGTTTCCCCCGCCTCGCGGGCGCGGTTCTGGAACCTGATAAAACAGCTTTCGGCGGCGGGCAAGACTGTTTTCGTCACCACGCATTACATGGACGAAGCCGAGCAGTGCGGACGCGTCTCGCTTATGCAAACGGGCCGCATAGCGGCGCTGGACACTCCGCAAAATCTGAAAGCCGCCAATTTTCCGCACCCGCTCTACGAAATTTCCCCCTCTCCGGCGGCGGAATCGGATTTCGCCGCGGCGCTGGCTGCCTCCGGCGCGGGGCCAGTGCGGCCCTGGGGGCTGCGCTATCACCTTGAGGAACAAAACGCCGATTTGTGGCGCAAGTTTTCAGCGGAGCGCGCGGGACAGTTTTCGCAGCGGCGCATAGCGCCTACGCTGGAAGATGTTTTCCTCAAGCTCGTGGGAGGCGGCGCGGCATGAATTTCAACGCGGCCCGCGCGCTGGCAATCGCGCTCAAGGAGGTGCGCCACATTCTGCGCGACCCGTTCACGCTGGCGCTGGGGCTCGGGCTGCCGTTGCTTTTGCTGCTGATGTTCGGTTTTATCATAGACCTCAATTACGGCGACATCGGGCTGAAGGTGCAGGACCAGGACCATACGCGCCTCTCGCGGGAATTCGCGCGGACATTCTCCTCGTCGGGCTATTTCCGGCTGGAGCCGTTTTCCTCGGAGATAGCGCCGGTCAGTTGGCTTGATTCCGAAAAAGCCTCCGGCGTACTGGTGATAAAGGAAAATTTCGGGCGCCACATAAAATCCGGCAGGCAGGGCGAAGCGCAATTGCTGCTTGACGGCGCGGACAATTCCAAAACCGGCGTGGTGTTAAGTTATCTCGCCGGAATAATGGACGCGGCGAACCGGAAATTCGCGCAGACTCCGCCGCGAAATTCGCCGGAAATCCGCACGCGGTTTTTGTTCAATCAGGAGTTGAGCAGCCGCTGGTTTATCGTGCCGGCGCTGGCTACCGTGATTATCGGGCTGCTGGGCGTGCTGCTTACCGCGATGACCGTGGCGCGCGAATGGGAAAACGGCTCGATGGAGCTGCTGCTTTCCACCCCGGTGCGCCCGCTTGAGATAGTGGCGGGGAAACTGCTCCCGTATTTCGCGCTCAGCCTGACGGGGACGGTGACGGTTTATCTCGCGGCACGGCTGGTATTCGGCGTGCCGTTCAACGGCAGCCGGATTGTTTACTGGACAGCGTGCTCCGTTTTCATCACCGCGGCGCTGGCGCAGGGGCTGCTGATTTCCGTAGTGGCGCGCCAGCAGCGGCTGGCGATGCAGCTCTCGATGATATCGGGGCTGCTGCCGGCGTTTCTGCTTTCCGGCTTCATATTCCCGGTGGAAAGCATGCCCGTGTTTTTCCGATATTTCACGATGATACTCTCGCCGCGCTGGTTCATGGAGATAAGCCGCGGCGTATTTTTGAAAGGAGCGGGATTTATGGAGCTTGCAAGGCCGCTGTCCGCCCTTTTGGCTATTAACACTGTTTTGATTACGCTGGCGGTGAAAAAATTCAAAACGGATATCGAACCATGAAACTCAACCCCGCGATTGTGGGATTCATCAAAAAAGAGCTGACGCAGGCGTTAAGGGACCCGCGGCTGGCGACGCTCATCTTTCTCGTGCCCGTCATACAATTGACTATTTTCGGGCTGGCGATTTCCAGCGAAGTCAAAAACATAAGTCTGACCGTGGTAAGCCGCCCGGGCGACTATCTGGCGCGGCGCATAGAGGAACGCGCCGTCGCGTCCGGCTGGTTTTCCGCCGTGCGGATTGACTCCCCCGCAGCGCAGGATTACGCGACGCTCCTGCGCGAAAAACGCACCGAAGCGGTTGTGGCGGTTGCGCCCGAAGGGCTGCGCCGCGCGCTGGAGCGCGGCAACGCCAAAATTCAGCTGCTTATAGACGCCGCAAACGCATCCCGCGCGAGGCAGGTGGAAGCTTACGTCAAAAATGTGATTGCGCGGGCGCTGGCGGACAATTCCCAGGCGCCGCCCCTGCCGCCCGTGAAGCTGGACCTGCGCGTGCTTTACAACCCGTCGCTCGAATCGGCGATATTTCTGGTGCCGGGGATAATGGCGATGATACTGTGCATCATTACCGTCATAGTAACCAGCATGGCGATAGCGCGCGAGCGCGAAACCGGAACCTTTGAAACGCTTATTTCCGCGCCCGTTTCCACCGGCGAGATTCTGGCCGGCAAAACAGTGCCTTATATACTTTTGGGACTGGCGGAGATTCCGATCATTATCGCCGCCGCCGTGACGCTGTTTGGCGTGCCGCTGCGCGGCAGTCTTTTTCAGCTTGCCGGCGCAGGATTTGTTTTCGTGAGCACCACGGTCATGGTGGGCGTGCTGATTTCGACCTTCGCGCAAAACCAGCAGCAGGCGATGATGGGCGGCTTCATATTCCTGTTTCCTGCGCTGCTGCTGTCGGGAGTGATGTTTCCGGTCGAGAATATTCCGGCGGGCTGGCGGCTGCTGGCGTATCTCAACCCGCTGATGTATTTCGCTAAACTGCTGCGCAACATCATGCTAAAAGGCGGCGACTGGGGCGTTTTCTGGACGAATATCGGCGCGCTGTGCGCCATAGGCGCGGCAATCGCCGCCGTAAGCGCGGCGAGGTTCAAAACGAGACTGAATTAACCCAAAAACCGCAGTCGGCAGCGGGATAAAGAAACAGGCTTACTGCGGTTTCGCCTCCGGCAAAACCAGCCCCCGGTAGTCGAGCAGCGGTTTGATGTCCGGCGGCTGTCCGTAGAACCGCTCGAAAAGCACGCCCGGCTCCAGCGTGCGGCCCCGCGAAAGCACCTTGTCGCGGAACAAACCGCCGTTGGCGCGGTTGAGCCCGCCGTGCGCATGGAACCAGCGGCCGGTATCGCGCGCAAGCACTTCGCTCCAGATATAGGCGTAATAGGCCGCCTGATAACCGCCGCTGAAAACATGCGCGAAATAAGGCGTGTGGTAGCGCGGCGGCACCGGACCGTATGCCATGCCGTTCTTTTCGAGAGCGGCTTTTTCGAACGCCATGACTCCGGCGGCGGGCGGCGCGTCCGGCGCGGCCAGCTGATGCCAGGACTGGTCTATCATCGCGGCGGACACATACTCGGCGGTGCCATAGCCCTCCCCGTAAGTTTGAGACGACAGCACTTTTTGCAGCAGCGCTTCGGGCATCGGCTCTCCGGTCCGGTAGTCCCTGGCGAAATGCGCCAGCACAGCGGGTTCGCGGACCCACATCTCGTTGAACTGCGACGGATATTCCACAAAATCCGCCGGAACGTTTGTGCCAGCCAACGTCGGATACCTGACGTTCGACAACAGGCCGTGCAGCGCGTGGCCGAATTCGTGAAACATCGTTATAACTTCATCGAGCGTCATCAGCACCGGCTGACCCGCAGGCGGCTTGGAGATGTTGAGATTGTTGATTATCACCGGTTTCTGCCCGAACAAGCCGACCTGGTCCACAAAGGCGTCCATCCACGCCCCGCCTTTTTTGTTGTCGCGCTTGAAATCGTCGCGGAGCAGCAGGCCCAGCGGCGAGCCGTCCGCATCGAAAACCTCGAATACGCGCACGTCGGAGCGGTACACCGGCAGGTCCGTACGCTCCTTGAATGCCAGGCCGTAAAGTTCATGCGCGACGAAGAAAACGCCGTCCCGCAGAACGCGGTCGAGCTCGAAATAGGGCTTCACCTGCGCATCGTCGAAGTCGTAGCGCGCCTTGCGCGCCTGCTGCGCGTAAAACGGCCAGTCCCACGGCTGCAACTGAAACGACGGCGCGCGCCCGGCTTGCGCCTGTGCGTCTATGAGCCGCTGGATGTCTTCGGCCTCGCTTTTCGCCTTGACAAGCGCCGCAGGGCCCAGTTGGCCGAGCATCCGGTTGACCGCTTCAGGAGTGCCGGCGGACTCATCCTCAAGCGAATATGCGGCGTAATTGCGGTAGCCGAGAAGCGCGGCCTGCCTGGCCCGCAGCGCCGCGATTTGGGAGACGAGGCCCGTGTTGTCGAACTCGCCGCCGTTTCCCCGCTCGCTGGAGGCGCGGTAGATGCGCTCGCGCAAAGCGCGGCTCTTCAACTGCTCCAGCGGCGGCTGCACCGTCGTGTTTTGCAGGGTGATGACCCATTTTCCGGCGAGTCCGCGCGCCTTCGCCGCCTCCGCCGCGGCGCCTGCCTGCTCGGCGGACAACCCGTCCAGATCCGCGGCGGCGTCCACTACGACGGCGCCGCTTTTTGTCGCCTTGAGCAGGTTCTGCCCGAATTGCGTTGTCAGCGAAGACAGGACCTTGTTTATCTCCTTAAGCGCCGCTTTGTCGGCTGGCGCCAGCCGCGCTCCGGCGCGCACGAAATTTTTATAATAGCGGTCGAGCAATTGCGCGGATTCCGCGTCCAAACCCAGGCTTTCGCGCCGCCGGTAGAGCGCGTCAACCCGCGCGAACAAAGCGGGGTCGAGATTGATGGCGTCCTGATGGGCCGCCAGCCTCGGCGCCATATCCGCTTCAATCTTCTGCATCTCGTCGTCGGTGTTTGAGACGTTGAGATTGGAGAACGTTTTTGACACGCGCGTCAGCAGTCTGCCAGAACGCTCGAGGGCGACGATGGTATTTTCGAAAGTCGGCTCGGAGGCGTTCTGCGCGATGGCATCAACCTCCCTGCGCTGCCCGGCCATTCCGGCCTCGTATGCGGGCCTGAAATCCGCGTTCGCTATCTTGTCGAACGGCGGAAGCTGATAAGGCAGCGCGCTGGGCTCAAAGAACGGGTTCACGGACGATGCGGAAGTCTGAGCGTACGCGGCGAACGGGCAAGCCGCGATGAGCAGAGCAAGTGGATATTTCAAGATTCAACTCCTTGACGCGGATATGCACTCCGAACAAGCATTATTGTAGCAAACAAAAGCCGCTTGAGAATCGGCGTTCGGTTTGAAAGCGTTCCACCATTTTTGATTGAATGAATCAGGCGCGTCGTGCTGCGCTATTTCTCAAGCGTGCCAAACGGACTCTCAAATGCATTTTCAGGACATCATCTCCACCCTTTGCGAATACTGGAAAAAACAGGGTTGCTGCGTCATACAGCCCTACGACATCGAAAAAGGCGCGGGCACCTTCAACCCTGCGACGTTTTTCGGCTCGCTCACGTCAAAACCGGCGAACGCGGCCTATGTCGAACCCTGCCGCCGCCCCGCCGACGGGCGCTACGGCGACAATCCCAACCGCCTCGGCAAGTATTACCAGTTTCAGGTAATCATGAAACCCGCCCCGGCGGACACGCAGACGCTTTATCTCAATTCCCTGAAAGCCCTCGGCCTCGACCCCAACCTGCACGACGTGCGCTGGATTGAGGACGACTGGGAGTCGCCCACCCTCGGCGCGTCCGGCGTGGGCTGGGAGGTCTGGCTCGACGGGATGGAGATAACGCAGTTCACCTATTTCCAGCAGATGTCGGGGTTTGCGTTGAAACCGATTACCGTGGAAATCACCTACGGCCTCGAGCGCATAGCGATGTACAGCCAGAAAAAGCGCAACGTGTACGATATTTCGTGGAACGGTTCCGTCAGCTACGGCGACACGCACCTTGAGCAGGAGCGCCAGTTCTCCCGCTACAATTTCGAGGAGACCAACGCCGACAATCTGCGCCGCTATTTCGGCGATTACGAGAAAGAAAGCGCCGAGCTCGCCGGCAAGGGGCTTTATCTCCCCGCCTACGACGCGGCGATGAAATGCTCCCACTATTTCAACCTGCTCGACGCGCGCGGCGCGATTTCCGTCACGGAACGCACCCAGCTTATCGGGCGTGTGCGCGCGCTGGCGCGCAAATGCGCGGTAAAATACGTCGAAGCCGTCGAGCCGCCGGAGAAAAAAGAAGACGCGGCGCCGCCAAACAGGCTTTCGGGAGTGAAACAATGAGCAACGCGCTTTTGGAAATAGGAGTGGAGCACCTGCCCGCGCGGTTTGTCAAATCCGCGCTTTCTCAGCTTGAGGAAAACGCGCGCAAACTGCTGGCGGAGAAACGCATCGGGTTTTCCGGCCTGCGCGCCGCCGGCACCCACCGCCGCCTTGCCCTTATAATAGAGGGCCTCGAAACCGCCTCGCCGGACATGGAAACCGAATCGCTGGGTCCCGCCGCGTCGAAATGGAAGACCGCGGACGGCAAATACACGCCGCAGAGCACGGGCTTTGCCGCCAAGCACGGCCTCACGCCGGACAAGCTTTACATTGCCGATTCCGCCAAAGGCGCGGTGCTTGCCGCGAAAAAAATCATCAAAGGCGAACCCGCCAATGATATTTTAGCCGCGGTTTTCCCCAAACTGGTCTCCTCGCTGCAATTTCCCAAAACGATGACGTGGGAAGAAACGCAGTTCCGTTTCGCGCGCCCGATACGGGGTTTTCTCGCCCTGAACGGGGACAGAAACGTCCCCTTCGAACTGGCGGGCGTGAAATCCGGCAAAAAAACCGCCGCGCGGCAGATGACCGGCTCGAAACCTGTTTCCGTCTCCTCGGCGGAGGAGTATATCGGCGCGCTGCGCGGCGAAGGCGTGCTGGCGGAGCCCGAAGACCGGCGCAAGGCGCTTGTCTCGGCGGTGGCCTCGGCGGCGGCGCGGCTGGGCGCAAAGCCGGCGCTCGATGAGGCGCTGCTGGAAGAAACGGTTTATCTCGCCGAAAACCCCGTGGCGGTGACGGGCGGACTCTCGCTGCGCTTTATGAAGCTGCCGCCGGAGCTGATAATCACCGTGCTGAAACGCCAGCTCAAGTTTTTCCCCGTCCTCAACGCGCAAGACGAACTGGAGCCGCATTTCATCGCCGTGCGCGACGGCACGAGCGAGAACCAGGACGAGGTGCGCCAGGGATTCGAGTCGGTGGTGGAAGCGCGCCTTTCCGACGCGGTGTTTTTCTTCGAGAAGGATTTGGCGCATTCGCTCGACGACATGCGCGGCAGGCTAAACGGCGTCCTGTTCCACGAAAAGCTGGGCAGCATGTACCTGAAATCCGCGCGGGTGGAGCATATCGCCAAATGGATATGCGAGCGCATCCGCCAGGACATGCACGTGGACGAAGCCGTGGTCTCCCGCGCGTCGCAACTGGCCTATGCCGACCTCACCAGCGAAGTGGTGCGCGAGTTTCCCGAATTGCAGGGCCATATGGGCGGAGAATACGCCGCGCGCGCGGGCGAGTCCCCGCGCGCCGCGCTGGCGATAAAGGAATTCTATTTCCCGCTCACCGCCAAAAGCGGGCTGCCCGCCACGCCCGAGGGCGCGATAGTCTCCCTCGCCGGCAAAATAGACACCCTCGTCGGCGACTTCGCGGTGGATATGGTCCCCACCGGCAGCGAGGACCCGCACGCCCTGCGCCGCCTGGCCGCCGGCGCGGTGCGCATACTGATGGAGAAGGGACTGCCGCTTTCAGTAAGCGAACTCGCCGGCTGCGCCTATGATTCGCTGCCGCCGGATTTCAAGAGCGGAGACGTAACCCGCCGCATCAATATATTGCGCCGCGACGATTGCGCCCCGGAAAACGCCTGCGCGAACCCGCTGGACAAGGACCGCGTGACGCGCGGCGTGGAGGAATTCGTCTGGTCCCGCGCCGAGACGATACTGGCGGAAAAAGGCTTCGGTTTCGACACCGTGCGCGCCGTGCGCAAAGCGCAATTCGACGGCGGACGGCTTGCCCGCCCGTTGTCTTTGTCCGAAATTTTCGCGCGCGCGGCCGCGCTGCACAACGTGCGCAAAAATCCGGATTTCGCGGCGGTGGCGGTTTCCTACAAGCGCGTGGCCAACATACTGCGCAAAGCCGCCGAGGACAAGGTTGAAATCGCCGCCGAAATTTCCGAGGCGGCCTTCGCCGCGAAACAGGAAGGCGAGCTTTATTGCGCGCTGAAAACCGTCCGCGCCAGGGTTTTCCCCTTCCTCAGCCACCTGCGCGCCGCGCAGCCGGATTACGAATCCTGCCTGCTGGAAATGGCCTCGCTGAAACCGCAGCTGGACAGTTTTTTCGACGCGGTAATGGTCATGGACCCTGCCCCTGAAATCCGCGCCAACCGGCTGGCGTTGCTGAAAGAATTGCACGTCCTGCTAGGTTCCGTGGCCGATTTGAGCCAGCTTCAGTAGCTGCCCGCAAATAAAAAACCTCCGCAGTTGCGGAGGTTTTTTATTTGCGGGCAATCGTTCTCACCACTGGAACTTTCTGGACAGAGTCTCCACCATGGCGATTATGACCCGGGTTTGCGCAGGAGTTCTCCCGCTCAACAATTTCAGCAGCTTGCCTATTCTTAACCGTGTCATAAAAACAACAAGACCACAAAGGGCTGCATTTTAGCCACGAAACACACGAAATACACGAAAGGGGCACAGGGAACGGGTTGTTTTTTTGTCATCCCCCCCCATCCCTGTTTTTCGTGTGTTTAGTGTGTTTCGTGGCTAAAATGGCGCCCGCCGTTATTTTGCTGTTTTTAATGACACAGACTATGGTCTTTTGACTGCCGGCGGGAATGGAGGAGACGAGTATTGAGACTCACAATCATTTCAGGGGAAATTTTCGGGCCAGCGTCGCCACCATGGCTATTATGGTTTGAGTTTCCGCCTGGTTTTTCCCGCGCAGCAATTTCAAAATTTTGCCCACGTCTTTCTGGTTGCTGTCGGGGATGCCTGAGACGGCCCTGTCATCGAACAATTCCGCCACGGACACGTTCAACGCGCAAGCAAGTTTTCCCACGGTCGCAAGGCTGGGCTTTTTCCGGCCCGTCTCGATATAAGCTAGAAAACTGGTGCTGATGTCCGCAAGCTCGGAAACTTTTTCCAGCGTCAGCTTGGCTTTCAGCCGCCTCACGCGCAGTTGTTTTGCCAGCGTGCAGTATATGTCCGTGTCCATAATGAGCGATTATAAAATATGCGACGGTCTCCTCACATGTCCATTAGGGAAAAAATATATTTATTGACTTTAAGGATAAAAGACGGTAAACTATCAGTGTCAGGAAACGCAAAGTTCCGCTCATTTTTTTGCGGCAGCGCACCTCACAAACTGCGGACTCCGTATGGAAATACGCATAATCTACAAAGTGCCCAACACGCCGGACCCGATGCCGTCCATAGTGAAATCGCTGCATCGGCTGGCCGACGACCTCGCGCGCTGGAACCCGCCGGATGAACTGCTTGACGACAAGGGCGAGCTAATCGGCGAAGTTATGATCGGAGAAAAATAGCCCCCGCTCCAATTCCAGCAAACAACCCCATGCAAAACTTGCATGGGGTTGTTTCATAACTGCGGATATCAGACTTTTCCCTAATAATTCTTTCGGCAAAAATTATTCTGATAGGCCTTGCGGCGCCGAGCGGATTGTCATATAAAAAGCCCCCGTCCGTTGCGGGGGCTTTTTTGTTTCGGTAATAACTCAAGCGGCTTGTTTTCCGGCGATAAGCCTTGCCGCCATATAGGATGCGGCAAAAACCGCCGCCGCGCCTGCTGCTCCGGCCATAGCTGCGGCAATCTGCGGGTTTGACATGGCGGGGAACGAATAGTTCGCAAGCGGCGAGGCAAACAACGGCTGCGCTTCCTTTAGAAAACCGTACTGCCGCGCCGCACTTTCCAGCCCGTCGGGCAACTGGCTGGCGAACGGCGCCAGCATGAGCAGCGCCGCGGTCGCCGCAGCCGCCGGCGCGCAGGAGGTTTTGGAAACCATGCGATTGCCGGCGAACGCTTTCACCGCGGCCACCGTGATTGCGGCTTCAACCGCGCCGGTCAGCGCGTGCGCGAAAAGCATGGCCCCCGCCGTTTGCGCAAAGCGCGCCGCGCCGGACAACGCCAGCTCCGCCGAGCAGAAAAGCGCCGCCAGCATGACGCAAAGCCACGCCGCCGCCGCGGTTGCCGTCGCCGAACCCGCGCCGCGTTTTGCGAAATAATGCCGCAGCAGTCCGCCCATGCCCGCGCCGACAAGCGCCATATTCAAAATATTCGCTCCGAGGACTGAAAGCCCGCCGTCGGCAAACAGCAGCGCCTGCGCCGACACAACCAGCGACACCGCTATTATGCCGTGCGGAATTCCCAGCAGCGCCGCCGCGAAAACGCCGCCGAGGAAATGCCCCGACGTGCCGTGCGCGACGGGAAAATTGAGCATCTGCGCCGCGAAAATAAAGGCGGAGACGGAGGCGAACCGCGCGGGCGCGGGCTTGTCCTTGACTTTACAGGCGGCATACGCCGTCGCCGCCAGAAACGTGGCGCTCAGCGTCGCTGTCACCGGGCAGACGCGCCCGTGCATCATTGATTCGGGGATATGCATATTTTCTCCTTTGCCGTTTTCAAGATTCTATCAAAACGGATAGCCGACGTGGATGATTATGTTGGGGCCTTCCCGTCCGTAGGCGAGGTCGGCGGTGGCCACCACCTGCGGACGTATCACTACGCGAAACGCCATGCCGTAGCCGAACTGGAACTGTTTCTGCTGGATATCGTCAAGCGTGCCGAACACCTGCCCCATGTCCAGAAACGGCGTGAACTCGAACTCGCTGAAAAAGTTCAGCACCGGAATGCGCCACGGCGTGATGCGCTCCTCGATGTTGAAAACCACTTTTCCGCCGCCCACGTAGCGCCCGTCGCCGACGGAGCGCAGGCCGGTGCTTTCGCCGAGCACGGGCATGGCGTAAAAAGGCACGGTGTCATGCCCGCGCATATCCTGAATCATGCCGTGCAGCGCGGTGACGAAATGGTCCTGCTGCTTATAGTTGCAGTAGTGCTTGAACTCGGCGGTATAGGTGTTGTAGGTGTAATCGCTTGCCAGGCCGTTGCGCGACGCGGCGGCTGAAATTCCGGCGTAAGTGCCGTTTTTGGGGATGACGGGATGGTCCGTGTTGTCGTAGAAAAGCGCGAGGCGGTGCACCATGAAATTTTTGGCCACTGAGGTCGTGTCGAAAATGCCGGGGTATTTGTCTTTGAGCTGCGGCACGCCTGGCACCGGGCCTTCCGCCGTCATATACTGGTAATAGGAATGCGTGAAATCCAGATAAAGGTTGCGCTTCATCGGCATGCTGACGGTGAATTCCTCGCCGGTCATGTTAAGCGCGAAAGTGGCCTGGTCCCCCCGCGCCGTCTCCGGGCCGATGCCGTAAAACGACGCCTTGCCGTTGACCCAGTGGCGGAACTCGGCGTTGACGCGCCACTGCGTGCCCAGAAATTCGGGGTTGTTGTAACGCAAAAAAAGCTCGCGCTGCACCACGGCGGACCAGGAGCCGCGAATGACCCAGAGCTGCTTGTCGTCCGGGAAAAAGTAGTGGCGGTAGGTCAGCGTGGTGCGCAGGTATTCGTTGTAGTTCAGCGAAGGCGCCAGCACCGAGGAGATGGCCTTGCGCTTGTCGTCGCGCAGCGCCCATATCGGCATGACGCCGTAGTTCGGGCCGAGGTCCTTGCTGGAGTCGAGCACCGGCAAAAGCAGCAACGGCCCGCGCCGCAGCGGGATTACGATTTTGCTGAAAAATTTTTCGGCGAAATTCTGTTTGGCGGGCGTTTTTTCCGGCGCGAGCAGCGGGGCGGTGATTTTCTCCTTCAAATTGTTCTGCTCGCTCAGTATCGGCGGCGAGAACTGCGTGGGCTTTGAAAAGTCGAAAGACCCTGCCGCCCGACAGGCTGTTGCCGTCAAAAAAAGTAAAACCGCCGCCGCGAGATGCCTCATGGTTTTTCCGTTCGATGATTGCCGCGCGCCACCGGCATCCGCCGCCCGCCGCCGAAAGCTTTGGGCGTAACCTTTATGCCGATTGCCGCCTGTTTGCGCTTGAACTCGCTGCAATCTATTTTGTCGAGGATTTTCAAAACCAGCGCGGCCTCTATGCCCAGCGCGGCTATCTCTTTATGCGTTTTGCCTTCCTCCACATACGCTTTCACGATTGAGTCGAGAATATCGTACGGCGGCAGCTCGTCCTGGTCGGTCTGGCCGGGGCGCAGCTCCGCGCTTGGCGGGCGGGTAAGCGTATATTCCGGGATAGGGCCGCCGAATCGCTCGTTGATATAACGCGCCAGCGCGTAAACCCGCGTTTTCACCACGTCGGCAAGCGGCGCAAGTCCGCCGCACATATCGCCGTAAAGCGTGCAATATCCGACGGCGATTTCGCTTTTGTTTCCGGTGCTCAGCAGCAGCGCGCCGGACTTGTTTGAAAGCGCCATCAGAATGCCGCCGCGAATGCGGGCCTGAATATTTTCCTCGGTGGCGTCGGGCTTGCGTCCGGCGAAAACCGTCGCCAGCGCCTTCGTGTATTCCCCGAAGACCGGCGTTATCGGGATTTCGTGGAATTTCACGCCCAGCTTGCGCGCCAGTTCCGCCGCGTCGCGGCGGCTTTCGGGCGAGGTATATTGAGACGGCAGCGACACTCCGGTAACATTCCCGCCGCCGATTGCGCGCGCCGCCAGCGCGCAGACCACCGCCGAGTCAACGCCGCCGCTGAGCCCAAGCACGGCTTTTTTGATGCCGCATTTTGAGAGATAATCGCGTATCCCCGTGGTGAGCGCGAGGAACAGTTCCTCGTCGGGCAGGGCCTGGCTGTCCCGCGCCAGCGACGCGGCGGCGGTATCCACCGGCAGCAATTCCTCCGCGAACGGTTTTGCGCGGGCCAGCAGCGCGCCATGCGCGTCCACCGCGAAGCTGCCGCCGTCGAACACCAAATCGTCGTTGCCGCCGGTCTGGTTGCAATAGATGAACGGGACGCCGCTTTTTTTTGCGTGCGCGCCTATCAGCCGCCGCCGCAGTTCCGCCTTGCCCTCGAAAAACGGCGAGGCGGAAAGGTTGATTACCGCGTCCAGCCCGGCTTTGACGAGGCTGTTCACGGGGTCCTTGCGGTAAAATTTGCGCGGCAGGCCTTCGTTCCAGACGTCTTCGCAAATCGTGACGCCCAGCCGCCTGCCGTTGAACTCCACGGGCAGATTCTCGGCGGCGGACTCGAAATAACGGGCCTCGTCGAAAACGTCGTAGGTGGGCAGAAGCGTTTTGGCGCGGCGGGCGGTTATCCTGCCCTCGTGCGCCAGCGCGGCGCAGTTTAAAAGCCGTTTGCCCGCCGCCTCGCGGTTGAAATCCACATAGCCGAACAGCGCGGCGGTTTTGCCGGTTTTGGCGGCTACAGCGTCCAGCGTTTTAAGATTGGCCTCGATAAAACTGCGGTCCTCCCACAAATCCCACGCGGGATATCCGGTAAGAGCGCATTCCGGGAAAACAGCGAGTTCCGCCCCGGCCTGGCCCGCCCGGCGCGTGAACTCGATAATCTTCGCGGAGTTGCCTTGCAGGTCGCCTGCTTTGGGATTTATCTGCGCAATCGCAATCTTCATCGCGCAACAATTCTAGCAAAAATGCCGCCCGCCGCCCGTCCCGCGTATTTCGGTTACTGCAAAATAGAAACTACCGCGGGCAGCGCCAGTTCCACTATGGATATCCTGCCGCGTTTCATGCGGATGTAGGCGCGCCCCCCGCCGTAACCTTTGTATATCCCCACATCCAGCGCGGTCAGCCTGCCGCCCTCGCTCTGGATTACGCGTTTGAGCGGGGTGTGGCCCACCACCTGTTTTATCCCCGCCGCGCCTTCCGAGGCGAACAGCAGCCGCACATCCTCCCAGAAAATCCCGCCGTGGCGGTAACGCCCGCCGCGCGAGGCGCCGATATTGAAAATGCTGTGAGAGTAATCGTTGCGCATGAGAGCCTGCGCGGTTATTTTGTTTATCAGGTCCGCCAGGCCGGCCTCGTCGGACGGCAGGGGGCCGTCGGACCTGGCGAGCAGGCTCAGCATCTCGCCGGTGAGCCCCGCATGGGTGAAAAGATAGCCTTGCTGCGAGTAGGCGGCCAGCACGTTGCCGTTCAAAATATCCCCCGCCAGCCGGCGGCGGTATTCCCCGGCCTGCTCCGGCGGCAGGGTGGTGAGGTAGGCGTTTCCGCGCAGCAGCTCCAGCTCGTGGTTGCCCAGCAGCCGCACCACTTTGCCGCCCTTGAGCTCGGCCTCGCGCTGGAGCCGCGCCAGCAGATTGTTGACGTCCATTGAATGCGGGCCGCGGTCTATCACATCGCCCAGCTGCACGAGGGTTTTGTTGCCGCCTTTCCAGCGGGCGCGGAAGTCTATAAGTCCGGCGTGGAGCAGTATCTCCAGAATGCCGTCGAGCTCCCCGTGCAAATCGCCCACGGCCACAAGCTCCTTGTCCCGCCCGTGCAACCGGCGCCGGTTTTTCAGGACGGGCCGCTTTTTGGGCATGGACAGCTTCAGGGCCGCTTCCCGCAGCGATTTCACGTCAGGCTTGTGATGCGCGCTCTGCATAAATCTGTCTCATTATATTAAAAATGCGGACTTGCGCCTGATTGATTGAAACACAGTACATCCGCCAGTTGGACATACTTTTCCAGCGGGATGGCTTCGGGACGGAGGGCGGGGTTTATGCCCGCGCGGGCCAACTGCCGCTCCAAAACCGCTTTATCGCTGCATAACGACAGCGAGAGCGAGTTTGCGACCGTTTTCCGGCGGTGGGCAAAGGCGGCGCGGATTGTCCTGAAAAACCCCGCCTCGTGCTCCGCGGATTTGAACGGCGAACTTTCCAGCCTGACAAATTCCACCACGGCGGAATCCACCGCCGGAACCGGCCTGAAATTGTTTTTGCCCACCGTCATAAGCAGCCGGACGCGCGCGCGGCATTGCGCGCTCAGCGCCAGCAGCCCGTATTTGCCGGAGCCGGGGCCGGCCACAATGCGCTGCGCCACTTCCTTCTGGAACATGAACACCGCGCCGCCAAACCGCGGGCAGGCAAGCGCCCTTTGCAAAATCGCCGAGCCGCAATCGTAAGGCAGGTTTCCGACGAACAAAATGGCTTCGCCCCGCGGCAGCGCCGCGCTCAAATCCGCTTTCAGAAAATCAATATTATGAAGGCTGCACAGCCGCGCTATTTCCGGCGCCCGGCGCAGCAGCGCCGCCATCTCCGGGTCTATCTCGACGGCGGCGAAGGGCTCGCCGCGCCCGGCCAGCAATTTTGTGAGCGCGCCTTTTCCGGGACCGATTTCGACGGTGAAACCGGCCGGCAGCGCCGCAAGCGCGTTCACGATGGAACGGCAGATGCCGGGGTTCACAAGAAAGTTCTGGCTGAATTTAGGCATAAACCGCAATCAGCGATTGGAAGTGCAGCGGCTTTCCCAGCCGGCGTAGGAGGAGGCCGCGCCGGAATTGTTGCCGGCGCCGGAACTCAGGCAATCCGTTTCCTGCTGCGGCGCGTTGAGCTGGCGCAGCACGGAAAGCTGATACCTAATGCAATATCTATCCGCCTCGCCGCCCGTCCAGACTCGCCGCGGAACCGGCCCTTCATGGCTTTTCCCGTAGTCGGCGTACAACTTCAGCAGGCAGCTTTCATGCGCGATTGCGCCCGCCAGCCAGGTGACGGAACATCCTGCCGCCGCCGTGCTCAGCGCCACGGCGTTCGGAGCGTTTTCCGGCGAAATGCCGGAGAGCGCGCCTTTTTTTATCTCGAAGACATACTTTTTGACCTGCGCGCCCGCCTCCGGCGCTGATTTGCCGAGCAGGGCCAGCGCCTTGCCGGTTTTGGCGGACAGCGCGCCGCTGACGGAAATTTTCACGCCGCCGCGTTTGAGATTCGCCGGTTTCGCGGCGGAGAGACACGGAGCCGCAAACAGGGCCGCAATGCACGCCGCTGAAATTATTTTCATTTCGCCCCCTGTATATTCGACGGAGTGGTGAGCCATTTCAGATTCTCCCGCGCGGTTTTGTTGCCGGGATTGAGCTTGAGAACTTTGCGCAGGCAGTCCACCGCGTTTTCCTCGCTGCCGGCAAGCACCCACGCCACGGCGGAACCCATGAGCGCCGTCTCGCGCGCGCCGCGGGACTCCGCGCGCGCGAAATCCTCCAGCGCGGACCGCGACTCCCCCGCTATGACGTGCGCCAGCCCCGCCGCTTCCCATTTTACGGGGTCGGTTTCGGTTTCAGCGAGCGCTTCAAGCTCCGGCGTAACTTCGTTGACCAAATCCAGCCACGCGGTCCCCATCACCCAGAGCCCCATATCGTTTCCGACGGCGCGCGGGTTGAAAACCACACGGGAGGCGCTGGCCGCGTCGTCGGGCGCGCGGCCCTGCCCGGACGTGCCGCCGTCCTGCTGCGCGGGGCCGGCGGGCGCGGCGCCGGGTTTTTTGGTCTCCATGCTGAGCGCCATGCGCATATCCGCGCCGGGCGGCACGCCGGCCACGGCTTTGTTGAGCTCGTCCACGATGGAATCAATTTCGGAGGAGCGGGCCAGCGCGTCGCCGGGCGGCAGCGTGAAATCGCGTTTCGCGGCAAGCACGACCGGCGTGTGCTTTTGCGCCTGCATCTGCGAGTTGAGCGCGCGGCCCAGCGCGCCTTTTACGGCCTCCCCCGGTTTTTCCCGCTGCAATACCGGCTGCGGAATGTAGAGCATTTCCACCGAGATATGCACCTGCTGGTCCAGCGGCGCGCGCTCAAGGTTGCGGCGGAGGGAATCCACCGGCCCGCCAGACTGCGGCTTTGCCGGCGTCTTGGAATCCGCGCTTTTATCCGGCTGGCCCGGCGGGCCTTTGGCCGCCGCGCCGGAATAGGAAACCGAAAGCGCGATTCCCTCGCCCGTCCGGCTGGGCATGAGGTTGAACGCGCCCGCGATAATCTCCTCGGCGTCGGGCCGGGCGGCGGCTTTGTCCAGCAGCAGCGCGGCGCGCAGGCGCGCCACGGAATCCCCGGGTTTGAGCTTGACCGCTTTTTTGAACAGTGACAGCGCGGCCTTGCTTTTTCCCAGCCGCTCCTCCACCGCGCCCAGCTCCACCAGCGCGTCCTGGTAGCCGGAGTGGATGTCCAGCGCATGGTTTAACGCCTCGGCGGCATCCGTGTCCCGCCCCAGCCGGGAATAGAGCGAGCCCAACTGGAACCAGTAGAGCGGATGCCGCGGCTCAAGCTCCGCGGCGCGGCGCAGATGCACGACGGCCTCGGAAAAATTGCCGACGCTCTCGTAAATCGAGCCGAGGTTCATCTGCACGTCGGGCCGCGCGGGCGCGTAGCCGGCGGCGGAGGAGAACGCCTCCAGCGCGGCGGCACCGTTGCCCTTCCAGGAGTATGCTATGCCTTTTAGCTGCCACGCGTCGGCGTTTTTGGGGTCCAGCCTGAGCGCGGCGTCGAATTCCGTCATGGCCTGGTCCACCTGGCCGGCCCAGTAAAGCGCGGAGCCCAACAGGATATGCGGCCAGGGTTCGCCGGGGTTTTCGACTATGGCCTTGCCGAACTCGCGCGCCGCCTCGGAGTATTTGCCGTCGTCTAGCAGGGAAAGGCCGCGCGACATGTTGTGGTAGGACTGCGCGTGCATTATCCTGTCCCAGACGGTGCGCATTTCCGGGTGGGAATCGTCGTCGGAGACGGCGCATAGCGCGATTGAAGCGGAAAAGAGAGCGATAAAAAATAAAACCGTTTTCATCCTTCTCAACTATACCAAAGCGGAAAACGCCCTGCAAAACAAAAACCCGGGCGGGAGCCTTTCCCCGCCCGGGCTGCAATCTTGAACGCCGCCAAATTCGTCTTTCTAGCCGGCGCCTGTCTTTTTATCCGATGCGCCGGCCTTGTTCCCGGCTTTATCCTTGGCTTCTTTTTCTTTTTTCTCTTTCTCCTTCTCCGCCAAATTCTGCTTCAGCGCCAGCCTGCTGATGAGGCTTGTGAAGCCCGGGTCCTTCATCAGGGCGGAAGTTTTATCCCAATTATTCACCCAGGAGGCATGCGACTCGCGGGCTGTGGAGATTCTGGAAATCTCGTTGAGAACATTGCGCCTGACGGAAAGCAGCCTCAGCAACGACGCTTTGTCTCTGTCAAGCGTGGTGTATTCGCCCGGGTTTCCGTGGAAATCGAGCTCGAGCTTGCCCGACGCCCTGCCCTCCCGCCACCGCTTGTGCTCATCGCTCATGTCCCCGTCCTGGCCCGTCACTTTGGCGAAGCAACCCAGGGAGGTTTTGCACTGGTCGTCGCCGTCGCCGCCGGATTTGCCGGGGTCGCCCAGCGAGTTGAACGCCTCCTCCAGCCTCGTGATATCGTCTTTGGGATTGTTATCGAATTTGAGCCCCGTAACCGTTTTGGCGGCTCTGTCCGCGACTTCCGCGCCCTTCCGGCTTTTCTCTGTCAGCCCCGCCGCTGCTTCGCCGGCGGAGGACAGAAGCCGCCTATCCTGCTCGACGACGGCTTTTATTTCCGCATCAAGTTCCGCGAGGGCTTTCTTCCTTTCCTCCAGGAAGCCGGGCTGCAAAGCGCCCGGGAATGCCGTGCCCTTTTGCTGGCCGCCGTCCCTTATGGAGAAGTAAGAGGCGCAATCCTTGTCTTCCTTGTGGTTTTTGCAATATTCCGCCGCGGCGGCGAGAACTTTGGCGTTATCGGCGGCGTTGCCGCCCTGCTTGAAACCGGTGATACGGGTTCTGCCGGTCTGTTGTTTCTCGGTACCGGTATTTCCGCGCGCCGACGCATCACTGCTCCCGTCGCCCTCGGCGGGCGCCGCGCAGGCATAACCGCCGCCAAGCGTGCCGCCGAAAAAGGCCAGCAGGGGGCTGCCGCCGCTTTTGGGAAAGGTGTTATAGAGAAACGCCGTATTCCCGGGCTGGTCGGGCTGATTGAGCTTGTCGAGCTCCTGCCCGTTTTTATCCAGTTGCTGCTTTATGCCCTCTATCTGCTTGATGTCGGCGTCATGCATGCCTTTGTTGTTGCCGGCCAAACCGGCAACCGCCTGGGCGGCCTTGAGGCATACAGCCTTCTGCTCGTCAGTAAGCTTCTTGGCGCAGGCATCGGCGCCCTCCGGCGGCGGCCCCCCGTGGTTCCCGCAAGTCGCGAAGGCGTTTCCAACGGGACCGGCGTATAAAGAGGCGACAACATGGCAGAACGCGCCGCAGGACGCGAAGGCGTTCAGATTGGAGTATGCCTCCGCGCCGTTTCCGTTCCCGCCAAAATACGAGGTCTGCGCGCCCTGCCCGTTATTCTGCCCGTTACCTTTGCAGTTTGCCAGCGCCTGTTTGCACTTCTCAACCAATTTCTTGGTTTCAGGATATTTTTGGTCTACAAGCTGGCGCTGAGTGATTGCCGTTTCATTGGCCCCGCGGCTGCTGGGTTTGGCCGCGCCCTGAAGGTTGCCATCGGAACCGTTGGGGCCATTGCTGCCGCCACCACCATTGTTGCCTCCACCGCCATTATTGCCTCCACCGCCATTGTTGCCGCCACCGCCGTCGCTGTCACCGCCTCCACCACCGGCGTCTTTTCCGCAAGGCATGACCTTGAAGCCTACGCTTTGCAACTGTTGGGTGGTGCATTGCTTCTTTACTTCCGCAGGGTCGTCTTTGCAGCCCCCGGCCTCAGTATATTCCTTCCCCTTATCATAAGTGAATACCCCAAATACACATTGGAGTTGCGCGCAAACGCAATGAACGCCGTCATCATCAGGGGCTTTGCCGCCCAACGCCTTGGCCAGCATCTTGGTGAGCGGTTCCGTGATGCCTTTCATCGCGGCGTCAACGAAGCCTTTTATTATCTGCTCTTTCACGTCGTACTTCATGAATTTCTCGTGGGCGAGGGCGTTTTGCAGCCGGGTGGTTGCCGCCATCTCGCGGAGCCGCTCCTCGAGCGACTGTCTGCCGGGGCTGTAGGACGCGCTGTTTTTTATCGAGCCCACGCCGCCGGCTTTGTTCGCCTCGTCCCTGCCGCCCGCGCCGCCGCCGGGGGTGCCCTGTCCGGCGCCGATGGCGGCGTTGGCCGCCGCGTCCAGCGAGCGCGCCGCGCCGGAGCGGTTAAGCCAGTTGCCCATATCGTCCGACCGGGCTCTGAGATTTTCCGGAGAGACGCTGCCGACGCTGGGACCGTGAGTGGAGGCGCCGGCGTAGCCTTTCATGCCGACGGGGTTCAAAGTGGAACGCTGCGGCACGCCGGGAGCTCTGTTGGCCGCGGCCAGTATGCCCGAACCGGGAAGCTGGCCCCCGCTGGCGCTACGCTCCCCTCCTATCGCGCCCAGACCGCGCAGCGAGGCGGACAATTTTGGTATGGGAGTGGGCGAAACCGTCTGCACCGCCCTGCTCACCGCCTGGGTGGCGGCGTTTCTTACGGCGTCACCCACGCGCTCCGGCGGCTGGGCCGCGGGCGCGGGCGGGGGCGGCGCCGCGGGCTTGTCTTCCCCCGGCATGAGGATGAGCGAAGAGGGGTCGCGCGCGCTGAGCGGCGTTATGATATCGCCCGAGCCGCTGACGCTGCCCGGCGAAAAGCCGCCGGCGCCGGGCTCGAACACGTCGCCCTTTCCGCCGCCGCGCTGGCCGAATTCGGGACGCAGCGTCCTGTCGTTCTCCGGCTTCATCAGGTAATTGGAGGCTATGGGCAGGAAAACGACCAGCATGGCCGCTCCGGCCAGATAGGTAAGGTCCTTGCGGGAGAGGGTTTTAAGCCGGGTCAGCAGGCCCCTGCCCGTCACGCCGGTGGTGGAGCGCACTTTGGGCATGCGCAGAAGTATGGACTCGGTTTTGCGGGTCGTCTTTTTTTTGCCGGAGGATTTGGCGTTCACTTTGATGGACGGCAGCTTCAGCGCATCCCAGACCTTTGACCGGGAGGGTCCTTCCCCCTGTCCGGCGCGCGCGGCGATGGGAGGCAATTGAATCTCCGCGCGCTCGTTTTTAGCGGGAACCGGCTCTGTCCGTCCGGCGCGCGCGTCAACCGGCGGAAGCGCGGCGGCCTCCGGCCTCTTCGCGCCGGCGTCTTCCTTTTGCCCGGCGCGCATATCGTCCGGCGGCAGCTTGCCGCCGTACCACTCGCCGGCGATTTCTTTTTTATCTCCGGCGCCCTCGTCCGGCGTTAAATTTTCAGCGTCGTTGGCATCCATAAACAGCCTCCCCAGGCCTGACTGGCCGCCGCGTTCAAGCGCGGCGCGCGGTGCGAAAAAAACGGAGAATTGCGAGGCCAGCCCGCCGGAAAACATCCTCCGGCTCTATCATAGTCTACGCCGTCTGGAAACAGCGGCAAGGTCCGAAAGGCCCCCTGCCGGCATAGGCCCTTTGGCCCACATCCCTAATCTATTTGCGGCGAAGGGCGCAGTTCAGCGCCCCATGAGAGGCGAGAGAATGCCTCTCAACAGCGCGGCCGTCATTGCCGTGATAACCATCTCCTGAAGGCCGTACTTCATGAACTTCTCATGCGCGAGCGCGTTTTGCAGCCGGGTGGTGGCGGCCATTTCATCGAGCCTGTCCTGGAGCGTCCCCTTGCCGGCGGTGACGGTGACGGTGTTTTTCACCGAATTCACTCCGGGCGATTTGACGGGCTCGTTTTTGCCGCCGGGGCCGGCGAGGGTGCCGCTCTCCTGCCCCCCTTGTCCGGCGTCGAAAACGGCTTTCGCCGCGTTGTCAAGCGAGCGCACGGCTCCGGCGCGGTTGAGCCAGACCGTCATATCGTCCGCTTTGGCCTTTATGTTTTCGGGCGTGGCGCCGCCGCCGGTGGGTTTATGCGTGGAAACGCCCGCGAAACCTTTCACGGCGATGGGATTCATAGCGGGCCTCTCGGCGGCGGTGCCGGGCGCTTTGCTGGCCGTGGCCAGTATGGTTGAGCCGGGAACCGGGCCCGCGCCCCCGCCGGAGGAGGCCCCTCCCGAAGCGGAGGTTCCGCCGCCTAAACCCGACAGAGTGCCCGAGAAATAGAGTCCGCCCAGCTTGGAGTTAATCCTCGGTATAGGCGTGGGAACAGCCGACTCGACGGCCCTGCTCATCGCCCGGGACGCTGCATCCCTAAACGAGTCGCCCGCGCGCTCGGGCGTTTCGGCTGTAGTCTCGGCGGGCGTCTCCGCCGGCGTTTCGGCGGGCGCGGAGTTGTTTTCCTCCCCCGTCAGTATAAGCGAAGACAGGTCGCGCTCGCTCAGCGGCGTGATGATATCGCCGGTGCCGTTGGGATTGCCGGGCGAAAAGCCGCCCGAGCCGGGCTCGAAAACCTCGCCCTTTCCGCTCACGCGCTGGCCGAAACCGGCATGCAAAGTCCTGTCCTCTTTCGGCGTCACCATATAGCTCGATATCAGCGGCAGGAATATCACCAGCGCCGCCGCTACGCCCAGAAAAGTCATGTCCTGGCGGGAAAGGTTTTTGACACGGGCCAGCAAACTCATGCCCGACCCGCCGGCGGTGGTGCGCAGTTTGGGCATGCGCAAAAATATGGACTCGGTTCTGCGGACGATTTTTTTCCTGCCTTTCAATTTCGCGCCCGACTTGGCCGGAAGCTTGCTTTTGGAGGCTTTCGCGGAGGAGGAGGATACCGCGCCGTCTTTTTCTTCCCGGTCCGGCGGCTCATTTTCGGGGGCAGCCGCGGGCTCGCCGGTGGAGAGCGAGTAGTCGTCCGCCTTGACCGGCTCCGCAATCTGGGACATGTTCGCCGCAACGTCGGACAATGCCCCTGCTTTTTCCTCTTTGGCCGGCGGCGCATTTTCGGGAGCGTTCGCGGGCTCGCCGGTGGAGAGCATGTAGTCATCCGCCTTGACCGGCTCCGCGCTTTCGGGAGCGTTCGCCGCGGCTTGCGGCAGCGCGCCGGCTTTTTCCTCTTTAGCCTGCGTGTCTGCGGCAGCGTCCGCTCCGGCGGCGGACAGCGTCGAGATTATTTCCTCTTTGGGCGGCGGCGCGTCTTTGGGGGCGTCAGCGCCGGTTTCCGCGCGTTTGTTGACGCGCGCCACGCCGCGGATCCATTCAGTGTTGATTTTAGGCTTCTGTTCGATGTCCTCGCCGTTGGCATCCATAAACGCCCTCCGTAAACACCGGCCTGTTCACAATCCCCGTCCGCGCCGCTCCGCCGCTTTCGGCGGCAAAACGGCATTATGAACCGGCCTGCGCAACAACAGGCTGCCAGCGCAGGCCGGAGTTCATCACATCACACAGTTATGACCGCACTCACGGGTTCCCTGAGCACCGCCTACCGCGGACCTGATTACACTGCACGACACTGCCTTGCTGCCTCACTGCGCGCCGCTTCAAGCGCCGCCGCTACTCCTGCGGCGCCGCGGCAGCTTTGCCTCTCGCTGCCACCCCTCCCCTTACGCCACCACCCAACGCATTCGCCCGCACGGGCCGCGCTGCTGCTTCACTTGATTTTCACCTCGTCCGCATTCGACTGGGCGGAGGTCCCGCCGCTGTCCGTCTTCTGGCCCGACGAGCCGGACTGTTTCTGTTCGGCTGAGCCGCCGCCGTAAGCGCCCGAGCCGACCGCGTCATTGACCGTTGACGCGCCGGTGGATTTGCAGGTGTAGCCGGAAACAAGCCAAATCGGCCCGTCCCACCAGCCCAAAACCCAATCGGGAGAGCAGGCCGTGCCAGAACAGCAGGATGAGGCGCTGGGGTTGCAGGCGGTGCCGGAGGCAAGGCAGCCGGACGTCTGGGCCGCCACTGTGCCAAAAGAACACTCCGGCCACTCATATACGCCGGGCCTGCAATTGGGATTAGTGCCGCCCGTCGTCGAGCCGGTGTCGGTAGTCGTGCTGCTGGTGACGGAACCGCCCCCGCCGGTCTTCGCTTCGCCGATAGGTATGACGCCGTCCGCGTCGCTGCTTGGCGTTTCGCTGACTGCGCTGCTTGTGCCGGTGGTTGTCGTCCCCGCGCTTTCCGTGCCGCCGGAGGAGCTTGAGCCGGAGGAAGAGCCGCCGCCTGAACTGCCGGAGGTTCCCTTGCCGGCGGCGGCGGGGATTGAAGCCGCGGACTTCGCGAACGTGATGCCGTTCCCTTCGCCCGCGGAGGAACCGGAGCCGGGCGATTTGTCGGCGGCAGGTTCGCCGGTGCGCGCGCCGCCGGAGCCGTCGCGCGTGGAGTCCTGCGCCGAGTACGAATAGGAGGTGCCGCTGGAGGCGCGCCTGGATATCTTGCCGGAGGTCGCCTTGCCGGTCGCCGCGGATTCGGTCTTTGGCGTCATGCGCCTGAAACCGATGCTGGAGGAGTACCTTCCCTCAGACGGCGCGTTTATCACCGTTGCGCCGGGGCTCCGTGAGGAGTCCGCGGAGTTCCCGCCGGAGGAAACAGCCCCCGCGCCGCCGGAGTTCGGGACCGGCTGGGACGCCTCCTCCTCTTCTCCCTGGGCGTTGACATGGCGGACGATTTTTCCGCCCTGCGCCAGCGCGGCGGAGGAAAGACCCAGCAAAACCGCTGCGGTTAACACGATTATCCTTTTCATAGCTGCCTCCCATTATGGGAAAATACTCCGCCTCATGCAACACCGAAATCCGTTTCTCCTCACCAGAACCGCCCGCAGGGCGAAACGCGCAGCCGCGCGTACGCTCCGCAATCCGTCGCCGTGTGCCCCGACTTGCAGGCGGAGGCCAGCAACTGCCCGTTCAGGTTGACCCGGGTGCACAAATCCAGCGCCGCGCCCGCCTTGCGGTTATAGCCTTCCACGGCGGCATGGTCGCGGCAGGCCGGCTTTTCCTGAAACAGCGCGGACATATTCTCAAGGAGCTGCCCGTCCCGTTCCAACTGCGCGCCGTAGCGCAGCCGTGCCCTGGCGCAGTCTCCGGCCGGGGCGGCCTCCGCTTGTCCGGACAACAGCGACACCTCCTGGGAAAGCGAGGCATCGGACAGACGCACGGGCTCGCCGTTGCCGCCGTCGGCGAAAAGCGCGGCGCCGGCCTTCGCGCCGCCATAGGTCATTCCCAGCAAAAACGTTTTTGTCTCAGGGAGCGCTCTTTTCGCGCTCGCCAGGGAAGACGCTCTAAACGTGTCCGACAACTGGCGCAAACCCGGTTTGGGCACGCCGGACATATCGTAATGCAGCGCGTTTTTCATGGCGGCGGCGCTCTTCCACGCAAACGGCGACAGCCTGCCTCCCCTGGCCTTGCTGTAAGCCTGGCGGATGCCGCCGGGAATTTCGATGTCCCTGAGCGCCATGGCGAGCGTGTCGCGCATGGAAACCGGCTGCGGGTGCCTGGCGTTCATATCCCTCTCCAGCGAGCCTGCGGCGGGCCTGAAGTCGCCGTCGGACGGGCCGGCAGCGGCGCCGCCCGTCATATCCGCCAGCGGAATGCCCTGCACGCCGAATCCGTTTTTGCTTTCCTCGGGCCAGATGACGGCGCGTATCGCCTCCCTTCCCGACGTCCTTTTCTCGGCTATCTCGCGCCCGCCGAAAACGTAAAGCCAGGAATCCCCCGCCGAAGAAATCTCCCCGGACGGCACGGCCTGCGGAGCGGATTTTTGCGCAGGAACCAGCGCGAAAGGCTTTGCGGCGGAGTTTTGCACCCGGCTCCCTGACTCGGCCTCCGCTCCGTACGAACCCAATCCGGTCAAATCCGCGACCCTCAACAATACCGGCGAGGTGAGTACGAGCGCGGCCGAAGCCAGAACCGCCGCCGCGAGCAGCAGCGCCGGCACCGCGCGCCTGCCAAACGGCAAGGCAGGCAAAAAACCCGACCGCCTTTTTTCGCCGTCCTTTTCAGATTCGTCAAACTGCGTGTTCACAATGCCTCCGTCCTGTCCCCCCCCTCTCCGCGCTCAACTGACGGAAACGCTGGTGGTGCCGGTGCTGGTGCCCGTGCCGTCGGAAAGCGAGGGTTTGGGCTGGCTGGGCATGGACATCATGGAGCTGAGCATTGAAACTCCGCTCGATATCGCCGCCATCACCGACGCCATCAGGGCGATAGCCCCGCCGCCCAGCGCCGCAAACGCCGCTCCCATTGTTATTGCTCCAGACGTCATAAGCCCCGTGCCGGCGATGCTCTGCCCGTAAGTGGACTTGAGCATGTTGCCTATCGCCGACACCGCGGCGCCCAACGCCGCGGCTATGCCCGCCACCATCACGGCTATGGCCATCACCATGGCGCCTATCGCCGCCGTCATCGGGTTCTGCATCAGTTTCTTCGCTATGGTGGACAACAGGCCGACGACCATGACCAGTATGTTGGCTATGAGCAGCAGCAACTGCGCCAGCGCTGTCAGCTTGGCCCAGGGGGTGGCGTCGCTCGCGGTTCCGGCGTCAGGCGAGGAGGTGTCAACTTCGCCGCCGCTGGTGGGCACGTTGGTGTTATCCAGCGAGGGGCTTGACACTACGCCGCTGCCGTCACCCGAGTCCACTCCGCCCGCGGAGGCGGACACCCCGCCGCTCATGGTCTGGCCCTGCCAGGCCTGGTCGGTGTTGCTGCGCATCGTGTCAACTTTTGTCACTCCCCTGTTGGCTGCCAACTGCGTCCTTATGCCCAAAGCCTGCCCGAAAGAGCCGCGCCCCGTGCCGAACTTGGCGGCGGTGCGGGCGTTGACGTTTATCTTGCGCGCGCTGGCAAGAGCGGCGAGATTGCCGGGCTTGTTGAAGACGGGTTTCTGAAAGGAGCCCATCACTCCGCCGAAACCGACGCCTTTGGCGCCGTATTCGCCCGAAGCGAATTTATTGCTGAAGTTTCCGGGCGCGCCGCCGAATTTCCCGCCAAGCTGCGAAGAGAGCTGCCCGATGCTGCCTCCCGCAAGCCTGGACGACAGGCCGCCTATGGCCGGCAGCATGGCGCCGGCGTCGCCGGTCGCTGAGGTTTGGACCTGCCCGTCGTCCTGTCCGGCGCGCTGTTTGGCCGCCTCTTCGGCGGCTCTGGCTTTGAGCTCCGCGGCTTTTTTGAAAGCCTCTTCGTCCGTGAAACCCACCACCTTGCCCCTGTTGGTGTCCGAAACCATCTCCAGCGAGGAGGCGGCGGCGCCGCTCCGCTCCGCAAGCGGCACATACGGGGCCGAGGAGGAAGACGAAAGCTTGGGCCCTTCTATGGATTTGCTTATCACCAGCCCCACGCCCGCCGCCACGGCGGTGATGACGGCGGTCGAAACCAGCAGGCCAAGTTTTCCGGTTATGAAAGCGCCGAGGCCGCGCGAGCCGGCCATGACGCCGCTCAGAAAACCAAACCAGCCGCCGCTGCCGCCGGTGGCCAGAGTCGGAACCGACGCGCCGGTGCGCGCTCCGCCGAAAATCCACGGAAGGAAACCCTTGCGCTCTTTCGGCTCTTCCTTTTTGAAGCGCGGGATGTTCAGTTCCGGGATATCGTTTCCGCCCATAAAACTCTCCCTATCCGCCGGCAGCCCCGGCCCCGCCCGTGAAACCGCTGCCTGCGCTTTCATAACCCGGCTGTATGTTGGCGGTGTTGGCATCGGTGGCTATGCCGCTGGCAGCGCCCTTGGCGTCCTTGCTCTGGCCCGAACTCATCGCTTTCATAGCCGCCATTTCGAGCATCGCGCCTATCCCGAGGTACATATAGCCCTGGGATTTCTGCCCGAATTTCTGCAACAGTATCATGCCGGCGGCGATGACAAGACCCGCCGCGGCCATAGCCAGCATGCCGGTTATCATCGCGAACTTTTTGCTGGCCGGGTTCTTCGCGAGCTTGGACGTGATGGCGATAAGCAAGGCCGACACTATGGTGCCTATTATGGCTATAGTAGACCATTTTTTCCACGGAGTGGCGTTCGCCGGAGCTGCCGGCGAAGGCGGCGTGGATTCTTTTGTGTCGAGATTGTCGTTAGGCACGTTGGCGTTGACGCCGGGCGAGTCGCCGGTGGACGTGCCGCCGGTGGGAACGCCGGTCAAGTCTGTGCCGGTGCCGGTGGAGCCGCCTTCATACGCCTGCACGATGCCCGCCCTGGCCGGCGCCATATCCGCGCCCCGCGCGCTGGAAACAACCGCCTTCACGCTTTTGGCCTGGCCGTACGCGCCGCGCCCCCTGACGCCGGCCTGAATGCTCCGCGCGGCAACCGGTTTCGCGTTCACGCCGCCTTTCATGGCGGCCAATTGTCCGCCGGCGCCCGCCGCCGGCGGCGGGCTGAATTTCATCTGCTGAAAATTCTGTCCCACTCCGCCGGAAAGCCCCGCGCCGCCCGCGAGCTGCTTCATGGCGCCGCCAAGCCCTGTGGTCAACTGGGCGCGGAAGGCGGGGTCTTTCTGCAGCGAGGACACCGCAGCGCCGACGCCGGCGCCGGCGCCGCCTGAAGCGGTTTCAGGCGCGGCGGCGGCGGGCGCGTCAGCCGAGCCGCCATCGCTTTTCTTCGCCTCTTCCTTCGGCGCGCCGGGAGCCTGTTCCCCGGGCCCCGCGAGCGCTTTCGCCTCCTGCTTGAAATAGTCGAGGGAGGAGCTCTTTGCCGCCGCGACCGAAGAGGTAACGGTCTGCGCCCGTTCCCGTGCGGCGTCGTCAACCATTTTTCTCTCGTAATTCTCCTGGAACATGCCCTGCCGGTAGACCGGCTGGGAGGAAGGGCCCATGAAATTATAAACGACGCCGATTCCGGCCGCTATCGTGGCGCAGCCCAGAATCGCGCCCATTATCCCGGCCTTCGTGGCGAAAAGCCCGCCGAGCAGCCCCCCGCCTCCGCCCGCGGCGGAGCCCGCGCCGCCCGACAGCGCGCCGCCGCCGAGAGAGCCCGCGCCGGCGCCCGTCTGCGCGCCGGAGCCGTTGAGCAGGGAAGACAGCCAGCCGAGAACGCCGCCTCTCTTCTCTTCCCGTCTTTTAAATCCTTGCGTGGTCGTCATACACCCTCCCGGTTATGTTTGCAAATCGCTGCCCGCGGCGCGCAACCCATCACTGGCCGCCGCTCCAACTGCTGTTCACTCCGCTGCCCATGGAAGTGCCCGCGGCGCCGGATATCATCTGGCCCACGGAGCCGAACACCGGCCCCAGTATGGACTGGATAGCCATCTGGATTATCATCATCTTTATCATCTCAGCCTGTTTGTCCTTCATATTCTCCTGGGGCAGGGGCGGAGTGGGCGCCTTGATATTGACGCTGTTGAGCGTCGGATCGTTGGTCTTTAAGGAAGCCACCTGTGCTTCCACATCCGAAAGCTCCGCGCCGCTGCGGGCCGAGCCCTTTTCCAGGGCGCCGTTGAGATCGGACCTCAGGCGGTTGCCGCCTTCGAACGCGCCGACGGCGGCGCCCTTGTCGCCGTCTTTGGCGGCTTTAGAACTGATATTCTCGGTTTTCTGAAGCGAGGCCATCAGCCTGCCTCCGCCCGGCGCCGTAACGTCGCCCTTAAGCCGCGTGGCGGCTTCCAGTTCGGCTTTGCCGTTGCCGGAGCCGAAAAATTTGCTGCCGCTCACGGGGGCCCCTGAAGTGGCGCCTCCCGACGCGCCGCTCAACGCCGGAACCGAACTGAGCTTTTTGGCCGCCGGATGGGACGCGGGAGCCGGAGCGGCCCCGCCCGACGAGGGCGCCGCGGCCGCGTCCGCCGAAGGCGCGGGCGGCTCCTTGAGAGCGTCCTGCGCCGTTGCGGCGGCTGCGCCGGCGTCTTTGCCGGCGGCTTCCTCGAATTTAGCGCCGTCCGACACGCCGTAAAGAGACGAACCCGACAGGGGCTGTCTGGTGGGATTGTTCGTTATTTCGCCCGTGAGCGGCATTCCCGCCGCCTGGCCTTCAAGCCGCACGTCAATATTTCTCAGGCTCACCGCGCGGCCTTTGAACCGCGCGGGGCGGACATCGCCGCCTGCGCGCTCGCTGGCGGGCATGGCGGCCCATAGAATGGCAAGGACTATGGCCACCGCGCTCACCGCGATGTATCTGGCGTTGTTGGGCTTGCGGGCGAATACAGCCGCCATAAAATTCTCCTTTCGCGGCGTAAAAAAAGCCGCCTCTCGCCCGACCCGGAACCCCTCCGCTCGGACAAAGAGTTGATGCGCCTGCGAATTTTCAATCTTACGCCAATAGGCTAGCCCGCGTTTTCCGGCCTGTCAAGACCCAAAAATGGCTACATGCCATCCACGTAAGTCTCTCCGGTCACGCCGTCGGAGAACGCTATCACCGAACCGTCCTGTTCCAGAAGGGCCTCGCTGGGAGGATTGTCATTTATTGTCACGGAAACGGTGCCGTCGGGATTTTGCGTGTACTCGCCGCCTTGCCCGTACACGTCCAGTTCCTCAATGGAGTCCTGCACCGCGGGATCAAGAGAGTCGTCCACCACTCCTATATCCTGGTTCATGGACCCCGTGAGCATGCCGTCCTCCGAGCTTCCCGAAAACGAACCGCTTGCGCCTCCGCCGCCCATGGCGCTGCTCATGGTGTCGGACAATCCGCTGGACGCGGGGTTTATCACGCCCGAGGTAGGGTCCATATTCTTGACGGCTTTATCCAGCGCGGCGTTGAAAGGGTCTTGCTTGGAGGCGGCGTTGTCTACCTTGAGGCTCTTGGGCGCGTCCACCCTGAGGGATTCGGGAGCGCTTTGTTTCAGGCTCGCCACGGCGCCGTTCATCACGTCCAATCCGGCCAGGCGGCTTTCATAAGAGACGACGGTGTCGGAGCGGACCGCGCCGTAGGCGGTGTCCATGCCGCTTTTGGCCGAATTAGCGGACGTGGTATCGGCGGATTTGAACGCTTCGCCGGCGAGATTTTTAAGCGCCGAAAACGATTTATTGCGCGGAGCCTTGCCGTCGGAAGGATTCTGCGCCGCGGCGCCCGAGGCTTTCACGGACAGCATGTTGTTTCCGGAAGAGCCCGCGCCCATGCCCGCCAGCGCGCCGCCCGAGGACGAGCCTTTGCCGGAGGAACCTATGCCGGCAAAGGGAGCCGCCGCAAGCCGCGGCTTGCCGCCGGCGGAGGCCGGAGGAATGGGAATTTCCCGCTTCGATATCACCGCCGATTTTGCGCCATCCGCGCCGGCTGCGGGCACGCCGCGGCGAACTCCTGCGCCGGCGGACGCGGCGGAGCGGGGAACGCTGCTATCCACGAAAAACGCGGTGGGGCCCGCGAAAAAATTAGGGCGCTTGGGCGGCGCGCTGTCTGCATCGTTGTCCTGGCTCAAACCAAGCAGCAGCGAGGCTACGGAAACGCGCGCCCCGCCGCCGGTGCTGAATCTTTTGTCCGGCGGCGCGGCCAGGTCGAGCAGCGCCTGCCCGCCGAGATACACGGAGATGCCGCTGCCCGTGCCCACAAATCCCAGGAGCATGAGCAACAGTATCTTGCGTTCCCGTTTCTGCTGCAATTCACCCATAGCCGCCTCTCGCAGTAAGTATAACCCCTCCGGGACGAACTTTCAACCCCGCGGGACCTCAGAGCCTGTTCACAATCTCCGTATTCTGCTGCAAGCGCCGTTCGCTGCGAAAGATTGTGAACAGACTTTGAGATGCCGATGTTGCCGTCCGCGCAGGTTATTTATCGAGCGAGCAGGCCCATGGATTTCCCGCGCGGCAGGCTCTGGCTACGTTGGCAAGACCTATCTCCAAAGTCTTTTCGTTCCCCCAAAAAACATGCGCGGTCGGCTGCATAAGGCCGCGCAAAAGCATGCGGCATTCCCGCGACTGCTGGTTCGCATAGCCGTCAGCTGATTCTCCGCTATTGTCCAGGTATTTGTCCACGCAGTTCCTGACCATATACGCCAGCGGGTCCTGTTTATTGATGTACACGGCCCTGTCCGCGTCGTCAACCGCCCTGGGATTTTCCGCGAGCAGGTAATATTCCGTTCTCGCCCCGTAGGCGCGGAAATCCTTCGGATTGAGCGCTATGGCTTTGCTGAAGTAGGTCGAGTCGGGACAGATTAGCTGTTCCAGAGCAACACCCTTCAGAAGGTTGCTTTCATATTCATTCCCACGCGCGAGAGCGTCAATGTATTTGAACACTACGGGTTTAACATATTTTTCCATGTTGCAGGCTAAACGCCCCTTGTTCCGGCTGTAGAAATTAGCCGGATGCCGTGACATGAAATCATAAGCGAAGTCCTTCGCCGCATCGTCATAGAGTCCCGCATCCCAGGCCAAAATGCCCCTGTAAACGGGAAAACGCCAGTCACTGCTCAAAAGACCCATCGGGGTATGCAGAAATTCCAGGGCTTTTTGCTTTTCGCCGTTTGCGATATATCCGAAAATCATTTGCTCATACCGCCTGAAATCCGCCTCCGGTTTGCCGGCGACAAGTCCGGCGGCGGTTCTGGTGTCCTCTTCGGCTTTTTCCAAATCCGCCAGCCCCGCGTAAGCCGCGGCGCGCGCCACATAATTTCTCTCATCGGCGGGGGCCAGTTTTACAGCCTTGGTGAAATCTCTCACCGCGGCGGCATCCCTGCCGCTTTGCAGATATGCCAGCCCTCTGTTGCAGTAATAGACCGCCGAATGCGGATTCAGCCTTAAGGCTTTGTCGTAACTTCGTATGCAGGCGCTCCATTCCTTCCGGTAACAGCCTTGCAGGCCTTTCCGGTGAAACCGCGCGGCAACCTGTTCCCTGACTATTTGCGGCACGACATTATTCGCGGCGGCAAGATTTATGTGGCGGCGGTATAACCTGTAGCCCCCCGCTGCGAGACACACAGCAAGAAACACGGCTGCCGCCATTTTCCTGAGTTCGACCTTCTCCATTCAATATCTCGTGACGCAAACGCAAGAAATGATACTGTTTTATCCGCTTACTCCCCGGTCGGGGCGCCGCGGGCGGATTGGGGACGGGAGTTGGAGCCCAGTTCCGCCGGGTCCACCCGCAGCGTGCCGACGGCGCTTTGAATGGCGGCGCTTACGCCGGGCGGCACCGGACCGTACGGGCTGGCGGGAATGCCCGACAACGCGCCGCCGACCATAGGGCCCAGCCTGCCCATGGCGCGGGCGAAATCAGGGTCGCGCGTGATGTCCTGCACAAGGCGGATGAAATCAGGGTTGCCCATATATTTTTTCACGACTGTGGCGGCGTTTCTGGAAGCCTGCGACTGCGCCAGCAGCAGCATTGCGCCGGCGTTGTCCGGCGTTTGCAGCGCTTTCTGGAAGACGGGGTCTGCGCTTATTTCGGCCCAGAATTGTTTTGCGACGGGCCTGTTGCGGTATTTCTGAGCAAGCTTGATGAAATCATCCGCGGTGTCGGCCACCTGCCGGCGCACCTGTTCCGCCGCGGGCGGCGCGGCGGCGGGCAGCGACGCGGTTGAAATCAGCAGCCTGTCGCGCGGAACATCTTCAGTCGCCGGCAGGCGCACGGGTTCGGGCTGGACGCGGAACTGGTCTGGCACTTTGCCGTAACCGGAGGGCTCGCTCCCGCCCGGCTCCGCTTTGCGGGAAGCATAACGGTAGATGACGCCGCCGGAGGCCAGCAGCAGCGCGCACATGACGATGACGATAATCCTGGCATCGGCGAAAGTCCGCGGCCCGTTTCCGGTACCGGCGTCCCGTAACGGAGGCGGCGCAGAATTGACAGCGGTTTGCGCTGCGGGAGCGGGGCCGGAAGCGGCAGGCGCGGGAGAATGCGGGGACGCGGAGGGACGCGCCGGAGGCGCATGCGGGCGCTGCGGCCCGGCCGGCGGCGTATTCCCGTGTTGAGGCGGAAAACTGCTGTTTTCCATGCTTTGCGCTTGCTCCCTGAACAGCAAAATTACGATACTGTAGTAAACAAAATATCTCCACCCTCGGCAACATGAAATCAGCCTTAAAAAAATGTCTTCCGCTGCTTTTTCCCGCTGTTGTTTTCGCGGTCTTTTTCGCGGCGGCCTGGCGCGGGCTTGTTTTCTCCGGCCTGCTTCCCGCCGACGGCAATCTGCTTATTCTCACATATCCGCTGCGCGAGAATGTAAAAGCGGCTATTCTCTCCGGCGCGCCGCCGCTCTGGAATCCGCTGCAGAATATGGGCGAACCGCTGCTGGCGGACCCGCAATCCATGAGCCTCTACCCGCCATTCCTCTTCGGGCTGCTCTTGAGTTTCGCCGGATTCATGAAGTTCTGGATTTTGTTTCACAGCGCGCTGGCGTTTTATTTCCTTTACCGCGTCGCCCTGCGGCTGGGCGGCGACGAAATATCAGCAGCCGCGTGCGCGGCATTTTTCGTGTTCAATCCGCTGGTCCTGTCCAAAGGCACGCTCGGCGTTTGTTTCGCGTCGCTGGCGTGGTATCCGGTTTGCGCGTGGTTTTATCTTGAAGGCTCCGCCATCGCGCTGGGGCTGGCGTTTGCCATGCTGTGGCTGGCGGGATATCCCTCGTACTCCGTGATGGCCGCCGTGATTTTCGCCGCCGCCGCGATTTTCTCGGGCAGGGACAAAACCGTTTTCCTGCTCAAAAGCGCGCTGCTGGCGCTGGCGCTGGACGCGGCTCAGACGCTGCCGTTTCTGGAAATGCTCTCGCGCTCGGCGCGGGGCGTGCTGCTGGACAAAAGCACCGCGGCCGTCTATTCCTCCACGCCGGCCGGACTGGGAATGCAGCTGCTCGTGCCGCCGTGGGTTAAAACGCCTGATTTCGGCGGCGCGGACCCCGGAATACTGGCCTTTTACGCCGGGATAACCGCGCTTTCGCTGGCGGTTTACGCCGCCGTGAAAAACGGAAAAGCCGAACGCGCCGCCGTTTTTCTCTGCGCGGTTCTGCTGGCGCTGGCGCTCGGGCCGGCCACGCCGCTTTACGCGGCATTGCCGTTTACGAACGTGTTCCGGTTTCCGGCCTACTGGCTGCTGCCGGCGCTGCTCATCATCGCGCTGCTTTGCGCGCGCGGACTGGCAAAAGTCGAAAAACCCGCGCTGCGCCTGTCTCTGGCGGCGCTGCTGGCGGCGGATATTTTCGCCGCCGGTTTCGCGCGCAGCACGTTCGCCTGGGTGAAACCCGCCTATTTCACCGACACGCCGCGGCTGGCGCGGGATTTCGCGCGGGATTACGGCGGCGCGAGAATTTACCACACGGTTGATTTCCAGAAAGCTGTTTCAGCCAGTGCGCTGGGGTCGGAACGGGACTACGTTTTCATAAAAGAAGCGCTGCTGCCCTCCCACGGCACGGCTTTCGGCGTGGCGGAAGCGCGCAGTTATCAGGTTCTGCGAAGCAAAAGCTGCGCCGATTACCTGCTTGACATGGAAACCAGGCCGCAAGCGCGCGCAAAGCTGCTCGACGACGCGGGAATCGCGCTGGTCATGGACGCAAAACAGTCCGCGGGGAAAATAGAGTTTCTGCGTTTCGAGAATAAAACTGCCAGGCCGCTAATGTATTTCGACGGCGGTTCGCCGCCGCCGCGTTATGAGCCGGGAAGAAACTCGGTGCGTGTCGAAACCGAAGCGGACAGGCCGCAGCTGCTGGTTATGCGGCAGGTTTACTATCCGGGCTGGAAAGCGCTCATTGACGGCAAAACCGCGCCGCTGGAAACTTATAACGGCATTTTCAGCGCGGTGCGGGTGCCGTCAGGGAAACACGAAGTGGTTTTCCGTTACAGGCCGCTTTCACTTTTAGCGGGCGCGGCGCTGTCGCTGTGCGCGCTGCTTTTCATCGCAATCAGGTTTTTGAGCGAATTTCACTTCGCCAGCGAGAGGCGGGCCTGCTCCATATCCGCCGCGAAGGCGGGATTTTTGAGCAGCAGGGGATAAATCTCGTCGGCAAGCTGTTTTCCGGCGGCGAGGTCTGCGGGATGATGAACTCCGGCGATGACGCGGTCCAGCGCCGCTTCGTCGGCCCGCGCCATGAACTCGGCGCGCCGCGCGGGAACCAGGTCAGACAGCGCCAGCGCGGTGAGCCGCGCTATCACGGTGTGCCCGCTGGGATAGGACCATGAAGGAACGACCTTGACGCAGGTATGAACCGTTTTATCGCGCATGAAAGGGCGCTGACGCTTGTAAAATTCTTTGAAACGCGTCGTGGCGACAGAGGCATCCGTCTCCAACCGGTTTAGGAAGTCCGAGACCTGCTGCTGCGGCGGCTTTGGGAAAGGGCTTATGGCGCCGTAAAACTGTTCGTAAGTGGCATCCGCTTCGGAAAGCGCCCGCGCGCATTCCGCGGTGGTGCGCCTGGTCTGCCACTGATGCACCGCGCCCATATCGGCCATATCAATCTCGGACCCCGGCGCCGGAGGCGGCGGCAGTTGCAGCGAATCCATCTGCGCCTGCCGGAGATAGTAGGCGGGGACGCCCGCAAACTCCGGCTGCGCGGTTTTTGGAGGAAAACAAGGCGCGCAGGCGCACAATGCCGCCAGAACGGCCAGCATAACCGCCGGTTTGGCAAATCCGGTGAAGTTATGCGCCGATCTTGCTGGTTCCGGCGGAGTGGTGGCGGACGTCTGTTCCGCGCACCATGAAAATGACATCTTCGGAAATATTCGTGGCATGGTCGGCTATGCGCTCCAGGTTCCTGGCTATCAGCATTATACAAAGCGCGCTTTGCACAGTCGAGGCGTCATTTTGCATCAGGCCCATCACGGCGTGAAAAACCGCGCTTTTCAGCCGGTCCTCCTCGGTGTCGCTGGACAGCACGGCGCCGGCCAGCTCAACATTTTTGCCCACGAAAGCGTCGAGGCTGTTTTTAAGCATGGAGGCGGCCAGTTCCACCATGCGCGGCAGCGCCACGAAAGTGTGGGCTAGCGGCGGGCGCTTAAGAAATATTTCGGTGTTTTGCGCGATGTTCATCGCCTGGTCGCCTATGCGCTCCAGGTCCGAATTGATTTTTATGCAGGCCACGGTGAAACGCACATCCGCCGCCGCGGGCTGGTGCAGCGCGATGAGCTTGAGCGCCCTGTCGTCAAGCTCGATATGCAGGCGGTTCACCTCGGCTTCCGTTTCGTAGACTTTTTTCAGGGCGGTTTCGTCTTTTTCCAGCAGGCCCTTGCCGGCGTAGCTGAGCATATCCTCCACCAGCCCGCCCATGCGGAGCAGCCGCTGTTTCAGTTCTTCTTCCGCGTCCTCGAAATGCCTGTGCATTGCGCCCTCTCCTGTCAGCCGAAACGGCCTGTGATATAGTCCTGCGTCCGGGAATCGGACGGGTTGGTGAAAATCATGTCGGTCGGCCCGAATTCCACCAGGTCGCCCAGCAGCATGAACGCCGTATAGTCGGACACGCGCGCTGCCTGCTGCATGTTATGAGTCACTATAGCTATTGTCAGGCGGTTTTTCAATTCCAGCAGCAATTCCTCTATGCGAGCGGTGGCGATGGGGTCCAGCGCGGAACAGGGCTCGTCGAGCAGCAGGACCTGCGGGTCCACCGCCAGCGCCCGCGCTATGCACAGCCGCTGCTGCTGGCCGCCGGAAAGATTGGCGGCGGACTGGCGCAGCTTGTCTTTCACCTCGTCCCAAAGCGCGGCCTGGCGGAGGCTGGTCTCCACTATTTCATCGAGAGCCGCGCCTTTTTTCATGCCGTTGAGGACGGGGCCGGCGGCCACGTTGCCGTGGATGGACATTGATGGAAACGGGTTCGGGCGCTGGAATACCATGCCGACGCGGCGGCGCAGCAGCACGGGGTCCATGTCGAGAATGTTGCGGCCCGCCAGCAATACCTCGCCGCGCACCGTGGCCGACTTGCATTCCTCGTGCATGCGGTTGACGCAGCGGATGAGCGTGGACTTGCCGCAGCCCGACGGGCCGATGATTGCGGTTATCCGGTTTTTTCGCAGCGGAATATGGACATTGCGGATGGAGTCTCCGCAGCCGTAGCCGGCGCAGAGCCCGCGTATTTCTATGACGGTTTCTTCGGGCGTATCCATGATTTCCATCAGGTTTTCCTCAAAGCCAGCCGGGCCGTGACATTGGCGGCCAGCACTATCGCCAGCAATATCAGCGCCGCCGCCCAGGCCTGATTATGCCAGTCCTCGTAAGGCGAGACGGCGTAGGTGTATATCATCAGCGGCAGAGTCGCTATCGGGTGCAGAAACCCGTTGTCCCAGAACCGGTTGCCGAAGGCGGTGAACAGCAGCGGCGCGGTTTCGCCCGCTATGCGCGAAAGCGCCAGCACGGAGCCCGTCAGTATTCCGCGCGAAGCCGCCGGCAGCACGACCCGCAAAACCACTTTCCAGCGCGGCACTCCCAGCGCCAGCGCGGCCTCGCGCACCGAGACGGGCACCAGTTTTATGAACTCCTCGCAGTTGCGCAGCACCACCGGTATCATGATAATCGCCAGCGCCGCGCTGCCCGAAAGCGCGCTGAAGCGTTTCATCGGCAGCACCATGACGGTGTAGACGAACACGCCTATCACTATGGACGGCATTCCGTTGAGAATATCGGCGCAGTAGCGTATCCAGAAAGCGGTTTTTTTCGTGCCGTATTCCGAAAGATAGACCGCGCCCAGCACCCCAGCCGGCACGCCGACAAGCGAAGCCAGCCCGACGATTTTAAGCGAGCCGATTATCGCGTTGGCTATGCCGCCGCCGGTCTGGCCTACCGGGCGCGGCAGCTTCGTCATAAACTGCCAGTTGACCGACGCTATTCCTTTATATGCTATATAGCCGAGTATGCCGAGCAGGACCGCGACGCAAACAGCGGCGCAGGCGCCGGTAATCAGCGTCACCGCGTTGTTCAAACGCTTGCGCCGGTGAAAATTGTCCGCGCTCACTGAGGGCCTCCGCCATCCGAGAGGCGGTAAACCATAAGTCGCGCTCCCGCATTCACGACAAGAGTGATAAGGAAAAGCGCCAGCGCTATCGCAATCAGGGAGTGGACATAAATATCGCTTGTCGCCTCGGCCAGTTCGTTTGCGATTACGGCGGACATCGTATAGGCGGGGTCCAGCAGCGAGGCTGATATTTTAGGCGTGTTGCCGATTACCATCGTGACCGCCATAGTCTCGCCCAACGCGCGCCCCAGCGCGAGGAAAACCGCGCCTATTATCCCGGAACGCGCGTACGGCAGGCTGACTTTGCGCAGCATTTCCCAGCGCGTGGAACCCAGCGCCAGCATTCCCTCTTTCATCTGCTGCGGCACTGCCAGCAGCAATTCGCGCGAGATGCTGGTTATGTACGGCAACATCATAACCGACAATATCAATCCCGCCGACAGCATTCCCACGCCGTAAGGCGTGCCGGCGAAAAGCGGGAGGAAACCGAAATACTTTATAAGAAACGGCTCGAACCACCTGACTGCGGGGACCAGCACGAAAATACCCATCATCCCGATTATCACGCTTGGGATTGCCGCTAATATCTCGATGAGAAAGCACAGCGCGGCGGCCAGCCGCTTCGGCGCTATTTCCGCCAGGAAAACCGCCGCGCCCAGCCCCAGCGGCGCCGACAGCAGCAATGCCAGCAGAGAAGACACCAGCGTCCCGTAAATGAAAGGCAACGCGCCGAACTGCTCTTCGACGGGATTCCAGCGGCTGCTCCAGAAAAACGCCGGCCCGAATTTAGCCCACGCCAGTTTGGAGCCCCACGCCAATTCCGCGGCCAGGGCCGCGCAAAGCGCCACCGCGACAAGCCCGAACCCCAGCACGAACAGCCTGAAGGTCTTGTCATCGGCGCGCTCGCGCAGCCCCGGCTTTGCCATTATTTTATCCGCTCAACTGTTTTTTTGACCAGCGCGGCGACTTCTTTCGGAAGCGGCGCGTAGCCGAGTTCGGGGGCGCTTTTCTGGCCCTCGGTCAGCATCCAGTCGAGAAAGCCGCGCAGCGTGTTGCCCGCGCCACCGTCGTTTTTCTCATAAATCAGCAGCCAGGTGAAGGTGGATATGGGATAGGCGTTCTCCCCCGCGGCGTTGGTTATGGAAACGCGGAAGTCGGCGGGCATTTTCACCCCCGCGGCTGCGGCGGTTACGCCTTCTATGGTCGCTTTCAGGAAACTGCCCGCCGCGTTTTTAACCGCCGCGTAGGAGAGCTTGTTCTGGGTCGCGTAGATGAGTTCGACATATCCTATGGAGTTGGGCGACTGCTTGACCAACCCCGACACGCCCTCGTTGCCCTTTCCGCCCAGCCCGACCGGCCATTCCACCGAGGTGCCGCGCCCGGCTTTCTTCTCCCACGCCTTGCTGACTTTAGAGAGATAGTCGGTGAAGCAGTACGACGTGCCGGAGCCGTCGGAACGGTGCACCACCGTTATCGGAGCGGACGGCAGTTCGGCATCGGGATTGTCTTTTTTCAGCAGCGGGTCGTTCCATTTCCTTATAGTTCCCAAAAATATGCCGGACAGCGTTTCAGGAGAAAGACGCAGTTCCGGCACGCCGGGCAGGTTGTACACAGGGACCACCGCGCCCAGCACTGTGGGGATGTGGAGCAGCTTTCCGTCAACTTTGAAAAGCTGCTTGTCGGTCATCGGGCCGTCGGTGGCGCCGAAGTCAACGGTGCGGCTGGTGATGTTGCTTATGCCGCCGCCCGAGCCGATGGACTGGTAGTTTATCTGCACCTCCGGATGCAACTGGTTGTAGTCGTCAAACCACCTGGAGTATATCGGGTACGGGAAGGTGGCCCCCGCGCCGTTGAGTATCGTCTTGTCCGCCGCGGGCGACTGCGGCGCGCAGGCCGCCAGCAGCGCCAGCGCCATTGTCAGCGAGTGTATGCGTTTCATCATTTTCTCCTTTAGAATTTGACTACCATGTCGAGTTGCAGCCGCTGCCAGTCCTTGCCGCCGGGCATGGGGGTGCCGCTGGTGCCGAGCGACGTGTCGAGCATTTCGGAATCGAAATATTTCGCTTTCAACTGCATCCAGTCGTAAGGCGCGTAGGCCAGCCACATGATGGCGCCGCGCCGGTTGGTGCCGCCGTTGCCGAAGTCGGAGTCGGCGAACGCCGCAACCGTCGCGTCTGTTTCGACTTTTTTGTAGAACAGCGCCGCCTCCCATGTGCCTTTGGCCGCGGCTTTGCCCGCTATCAGCCCGTACTCATAGCCGTCCCGCGCCAGCGGGCCGCTCACACGGTCAACGGAGGAACGCATATTGCGTATCATAGTGCCTTGAAAAGCAACGGGCACTCCCGACACCCAGCCGGAAAGCTGGGTCGTCCATTCTGCGACGCCGAACTGGTTTACCAGCACGCCGCCGGAGGTGCGGTTTCCGTCCTGCACGGTGCCGCCGAGCGCGCCCAGATTTTCGCCCGACCATTTATGGTAGGCCAGGGCGGTTTTTATGCGGGTATCAAAAGGCAGCTTCGTTTCCAGACCGGCCTGTTCCGAAAATACCCACTGGTTTTCCGCGCTGGTGGCGCCGGACGGAGAGCCGTTTGCGTTTAGCTGCATGAGGTTGGCGAACAGCGTGACGCCGAGGCCAGGCAGCATAAGCTCGCCGCCCTGCGCGAAACCTTCGGGATTGATATCGTCGTCCCATATAAGGTCCGACGAGGTAACGCGCCAGAGACGATTGGCCATGCGCCCGCTCTGGACATACAGCGAACTGTTGTCATACTGCCGCGCCCAGCCCAGATAGGCGGTGTCTATCCATATCGCCTTCTGGCTGGACATCGTCTCAAAACTCTGGTTAGTGGAGACCTGCTCGCCTTTGCCTGACGCCAGCCGCAGGTTGGCGTAGAAGTCGTTTGGCAGCGCGACATCCGCGCCGACGCGCAGCCTGAAGCGGCGGCGGTCCGTGCCTTTCGGACTTCCGGTGATAAAATTATCCTCTTCCCTAAGACGGAAGTCGCCGGACAATTTGACCGACTGCACATAGTCGGCGAGCTTGATTTTGTCAAGCTGGGCGTCGGCCCGCGCGACATACAGGGAGAGGAAGGCTCCGAGCAGCGCCGGCGCGAGCAGGAACTTCGTTGCGGGGATGTTTGCTTTCATGCCTATATGCTATCAGGCAGGGCGGGCGCACCTTAATAGTGGCGGGATAAATTGTGGATGACGGACGGATGACGGTTTTAGTTCAGAGTGCGGAAAAATTCCAGAGGCTTGCCGTATAGTTTGGCGAAGGTTTCCAACTCGGTGAAATCAATCCTGCGCTCTCCCAGTTCGCATTTTGAAACATAAGATTGCAGTTTGCGCAGTTTCGCCGCGGCCTGAACCTGTGTCAAACCCGCGTCCAGCCTTGCCTTCACAAGCTGGGCGATAAAACGCCGGTATCTGTCTGTTTGAACGCTTGACATTATTGGTTGCAGTAAACGCTCCTCTTATGATTCTAATAACCCATGTTGGAATAACCCAAAATAGGTTATAATGAATTTATGCCGGACGCGGGTGCTTTGTAAAGCGCCTGACATGGCTGTCCGGACAGCGGCGCGTTTCGTCCGGCAGGGGAGTGGTAAAATAGACCTCTTGCATAACCCCTGCCGCCCTGTCATACTGTGTCATAAGCAGCTATTCTTTACGAATACGAGCCACGAAACACACGAAATACACTAAAGGGGAACAAACAACACAAACAACGGAGTTTTAGCCGCAGATGAACGCAGATTCTCGCAGATTAAAAACAAAACTGTTTTTGTCTGCCTTTATCTGCGAATATCTGCGTTCATCTGCGGCTGAGTGCCGTTGCTGTAATTGAGAAGGTTCCTCATTTTTCGTGTATTTCGTGTGTTTCGTGGCTGAAATGCAGCCCTGTAGCTTTGTTGTGTTTGTGACACAGTTAAGACTAATTGCGGACACGGATTATGCAAGAGGTCTAATGCTTAAAATAGGAATTTTGTGGTTGGCCTCCGTATTTTTATGCAGCGGCGCTGCGTTCGCGCAATGCAGCAACCCTGCCGGTGTGAGCGGGCATCCTGTCAGCATTTCCCAGAAAAATTAAGTATACTGTCCCAAAATAAGAACCATAGTATTTCACATTATGGAGGACTGCCTATCGCGAGATAACTTAAATCATTTTTTCACATATCTGACTTGTTTTCGGGAGCCTGCGTAAGAGCAGGCTAAGCTTCTGCAAGTTCCAGCGGCGGAGGCATATACCCAACCGAAAGCATGTTGCTTATGCCCCGAAAGGGGCAGGGCGATATTGCTTTGGGTTATGGGTATAGCTCAAGTGGTGTCGCCCGATTTTTTGACGCATACCGCTTGAGCATGACGAAAGGTGAGGAGACTGAAATGCTTAAAGCGGTGTCCGTTTATCTGGCGGCAATATTTTTTGGCGGCGCGGCATTTGCGCAATGCAGCAATCCAACCGGCGCGGCGGGACAGATGAAATACAACAGCGCGGCCTATCCCAATGCCATGAGCTACTGCAATGGCGCGAACTGGGTTTGCATGAGCGCTGTTCCGGCGGGCTCCGGCGGGTATGTGCAGTTCAACAACGCCGGTTCCTTCGGCGGAGATTCGGCGTTGTTTTGGGACAACGCCAATAAACGCCTCGGCATAGGGACAACCGCGCCGGGACTTCCGCTTGAAATACATTCATCAAACCGCCAAATCAGGCTGCACAACACGTTGTCCCCGTCCGGACACAATTGGGTGCTCGGTCCCGACACCGTGAACAATGCCATGACGGTCTACTACGAACCGGGCGGCGGGGGCGTGTATATAAATGAAGGAGCGACTTCGTGGACAGGAATCTCTGACCGCCGCTTGAAAACGAATATTCAACCTTTTGGGAACGGGCATGGGCTCGATGCCATTATGCGGCTGAACCCCGTGACTTTCACATGGAGAGACAGCAGGGCAAATTCCGGCATCCATATCGGCCTGCTGGCGCAGGAAGTACGCGAGGTGCTGCCGGAAGTTGTGTCGCAGGGAGGAACCACGGACATCGCGCTTGCCAACGGAAATCAGGAGATTATAAATGACACGCTGGGCATCAGTTATGCGGACCTTGTCATACCGCTGATAAAAGCGGTTCAGGAACTCAAAGCCGCCAACGACAACCTGAAAGCGGAATTTGAAACTTGCGCTAAAACGCCTTCCCACTGATTGCGCCGCTTTTTTCAGGCGGGGAGTATGACGGTGAAAATCGAGCCTTCGCCTTCCGCGCTCTCCACGGAGACGGAGCCGCCGTGCGCCTCGGCGAGATGTTTTACGATGGCAAGCCCCAGCCCGGTGCCGCCCATCTCGCGCGAGCGCGCCTTGTCCACACGGTAAAAACGCTCGAATATGCGCGGCAAATCTTTTTGCGGTATGCCGACGCCGGTGTCTTTCACTCTGACGACAGCGGTTTTGCCCTCAAGCGCGGCGGACAGTTCCACCCGCCCGCCCTGCCGGTTGAATTTGACGGCGTTATCTATAAGGTTGGTGAAAATCTGCTCAAGCTGCGTTTTATCCGCGCGCAATTGCGGCAGAGCCGCCAGCGAGCCGTCTATCGTTATTATTATCTCCCGCGCCGCCGCGATTGGTTTTAGCCGCGCCGAGATTTCTTCCGCGATTTCCGCCAGGACAACCGGCTCAAACTTCGGAGGCCGCCGTCCGGATTCCACCGCGGCGAGGTCGAGAATATCGTCCACCAGCCGGGCGAGGCGCTGCGCGTCCTGATTTATGGCTTCGACGAATTCGCGGCTGTTTTCCTGGTCCTCCAGCGCGCCGTCGAGCAGCGTCTCTGCGGCGGCTTTTATCGCGGTTATCGGCGTGCGCAGCTCGTGCGATACGCTTGCCGTGAAATCGCGGCGGGCGAACTCCAGCCGGCGCAGGCGCGTCATGTCATGCAGCACCGCCAGCGCGCCGCCTCCGGCCAGGGGAGCCGACTGCGCCGCCAGCACCGTCTCGGCGGGATTGAAAACCGTAAGTTCTTCGGACAGGGCGCGTCTTTCGGCGGCGGTTTTAGCCAGCATTCGGGCCAGTTGCGGGCTGCGCGCCGCCTCCGGCAGCGTTTTGCCTCCGGCGCCGGAGGGAAACAGGGCGTTGAAAGCTTCGTTGGCGAAAAGTATCCTGCCCTCGGCGGACACAGCCACCACCGCCGAGCCCATGCTGGACAGTATGGCGGAAAGCCGTCCCTTGTCGGACTCCAGTTCGGCTATGGCGGCCTGTATTTTCCCCGCCATACCGTTAAGCGCGGCGGCCAGCCCGCCGTGCTCGTCAGGAGGCATGGCGCGCAGCCTAGTCTGATAATCTCCCGCGGCAAAGCGCGCGGCGGCCTGCGCTATTTCGCGGACGGGACGGCCAAGCGAGCGCGCCAGCCACAAAGCCGCCAGCAGCGCGCACAAAAGCATAAGCGCCATTATCCAGCCCGTGACGGAGCGCAACCGCGCCGTCTCGCGGTTCACCTGAGCGAGCGGCACGGCAAGCCGCACCACTCCAAGCGGCGCGCCGTTTTCAATATCCGGCGCCGCGGTGTAGAGAAATTCCTCGCCCACCGTGCGGCTGCGGCGTATATCGTATTCCTCCCCGCCGCGCAGCGCCGCGCGCACCTCCGGCCTGCCGGAGTGGTTTTCCACGGCGTCGAGCCTGTCCGCCAGCACCTGCGAATCCCCCAGGACCGCGCCGCCGGGAGAGATGAATGTGACCCGGCAGCCGCAGGCGCGGGCGAGTGCGGCGGCGCTTTTTTCCAGCGCGCCGCCCGGCGCAGCGTTCCAGCCGGAGGCGGCGGTCTGCGAGGCGATTATCCTGGCCTGCGCCTTGAGGCCCGAGGACAATTCGCGGATGACGATTTTTTTAGCGGAACGCTCCAGCAGCAGCCCCGTCAGGCCGACCGCAGCGAAAATCAGAGAGCAGAAAAAAAGGGCTATTCTGCGCGAGAATGTTTTTGCGAACCAGAAACCCATCAGTCCACCTTGAACCGGTAGCCGACGTTTTTCACCGTTATTATGCGCGCGGCCTCGGCGCCCAGTTTGCCGCGCAGCCGCGCCACATGCTGGTCAACGGTGTTGGTGTCTATCTCCAGCGCTTTGTCGTAGCCCCAGATTTTGTCCAACAGTTGCTCGCGGGTGAGGGCTTTGCCCGCGGCCTGCACGAGGCATTTGAGAAATGCGAATTCTTTCGTGCTCAGGGAGACTGCGCGCCCGCCGGATTTCACCTCGTATTTTTCGAAGTCCACTTCCAACCCGCCGAACGTCATCCCCGTCGGGCTGCCGTTTTCGCCCGCGCGGCGCAGCACCGCTTTTATGCGCGCCAGGAGTTCCCTCATGCTGAACGGCTTTGTGACGTAATCGTCCGCTCCAAGCTCCAGGCCCAGCACGCGGTCCACCTCTTCCTTGCGGGCGGTGAGCATGATGACCGGCGTCTTCGTTTTCTGCCTCACCGCCTTGCAGACCTCCAGCCCGTCTATTTTAGGCAGCATCAGGTCCAGCACCAGCAAATCGGGTTTTTCGCGGGCGTACAGTTTGAGGGCGGTCTCGCCGTCTTCGGCGGCGAGGACGGCGTAGCCGGCTTTCTCGATATTGTATTTTAGCGCGCGGAGTATGTGCCTGTCGTCTTCCACCACAAGTATTTTTTCGCCGGACATGAAGTCATTCTATAAAACTTTGCCCGCGCGCCGGACGCGAATAAATCGCCCTAACCCCGTCAATATATGGGATAATACAGGCATGTTCAACAAAACAAAAGAGCCTGCCGCGGGATTTTACGGATTGGGGATTGCCCCCAAACTTCTCGCCGCGCTCGATAAAATGAAGTTCGAAGAGCCTACCCCCATACAGCGCCAGGCCATCCCCGTGGCCGGCGAAGGCAAAGACCTTGTAGGCATAGCCCAGACGGGCACCGGCAAAACCATCGCTTTCGCGATTCCGATGATTCAATCGCTGGTGGCCAGGCCCGGCAAAGGGCTTGTGATGGTCCCCACGCGCGAGCTTGCAATCCAGGTGAACGACGTGTTCAAGCAGTTCGCGCCTCTCATGGGGATGAGTTCCGCCGTGCTTATAGGCGGCGAATCGTCCCGCCTGCAATTGCAGCAGCTGCGCAAAAACCCGCGCATAATCATCGCCACGCCCGGGCGGCTGCTTGACCATCTTGAGCAAAACAACATCCGGCTCGACGACGCGCATGTCGTGGTTCTCGACGAGGCCGACCGCATGCTAGACATGGGTTTCGCGCCGCAGATAGAGCGCGTGCTGCGCGCCGTCCCCAAAGAGCGCCAGACCATGCTGTTTTCCGCCACGATGCCGGACCAGATTATGCGCATCGCGGGCGCCTACATGAAGCTGCCAGTGCGCGTGGAAGTGGCGCGTTCCGGCACCACCGTGGAATCGGTGGAGCAGGAGCTTTACGTCGTAGCCAAAGAGCACAAGGACGAGCTGCTGCGCAAGCTGCTGGACAAGTTCTGGGGCAGCGTGCTGCTGTTCTCGCGCACCAAGCACGGCGCGGCCAAAATCGTGCGCGCGCTGCGCCAGGCCGGGCATAACGCGGCCGAGATTCACTCCAACCGCTCGCTCAACCAGCGGCGCGACGCGCTCGAAGGCTTCAAATCCGGCAAATACCGCATACTGGTGGCGACCGATATCGCCGCCCGCGGCATTGACGTCACCGGCATCGAGCTGGTAATCAACTACGATATTCCCGACGATTACGAAAACTACGTCCACCGCATAGGCCGCACGGGCCGCGCGGGCCGCGCCGGCCACGCGATTTCGCTGGCCACTCCGGCGCAGGGAATGGAAGTGCGCGGGATAGAAAAACTCATCCGCAAGCCGCTGCCGCTCAAATCCCATCCCGACATACCTGAAGCCAAGTTCAGCCTCATGGCGCAGATGCAGGAGCGCGACGCCAAGCGCCGCGGACGGAGCGGTTTCGGCGGAGGCGGAGGGAGAGGCGGAGGCGGGCATGGCGGCGGTTTTGGCGGCGGACGCGGCGGGCATGGCCGTCCGGGCGGAGGCGGCGGCAGAGTGCGTTCCGTCAGCCTGGAGCCGCCCAATTTCGCCGCAGGACTGAAAAAAGAGGAACCGAAACGAAAAAGCGGTTTCCTGAGCAGTTTCTTCAAACGCGGACGCTAAACCATCATAACAGTTCCAACGTCGCCGGTTTCGCCGGCGGCGTTTTATTTTCAGCCTTGTATGCGCGGCAAATGCTAGACTTTACAGGTGCTGTTCATAAGGCACAATCTTGGTGGCAGGGGAAAACATGAAGAAACTTCTGATAGTCGCGGCAATGCTTGCATCCGGCGCATCGGCGTCTTTCGCGGCGGACAGCAGCGTGATAAAGTTGTCGTTGTTCGACAAGGTGGCGGTTCCAACGGTGGATACCGTCAAAGGTCTTGAACTGGGCCTGATATACTCCAACACTCCGGCGATAAGCGGCGTGCAGT
>JAQTYB010000001.1 GCA_028688475.1 Elusimicrobiales bacterium | reverse complement strand
ATATCGGCAAAAGCGAGCCTGCGCACTTCCGCCCGTGTCGCTTCATCAAGAGACCTGAAATCCCTTTTTGTTTGCATCAGTCAAGTGTAGCATAATGGTATAGTATTTGAGAAGCGGGTTAATAACTTTGCTCATCATCATTTCAGGAGGCGGTTTTATGAAGACGGTATTGCAACTGATGATAGTCGCGTCACTCTCGGTTTTTCCGGCCCCGGCATTATTGGCGGCCGAAAGCCAAACTCCCGCTTTGTCCGCACTTTCGCAAACAGCCGGCGGCGATGTTCCGCAGCCAAAAGGCGGCGTCTACGCCAGAGCGCGCTGGTCCGCCAACGCCCGTGCCGAACTGCCAGCCGCGCCGCAGTTGCCGATGCAAAAGAAAAAATGGACCGTCATGGCGTTCATAAACGGCTCCAACAACCTTGGCGAATTCGTGTTGCAGAGCGATCTCCAGCAGATGAGCTCCGTCGGCACCACCAACAACATGAATCTGGTCGTGGATTTGGGACTGTCTTCCGGCAAAAGCATGTCGCTGGTGCAACGCATGCTGCTATTGCCGCCGAAGCCCGGCAAAAAAATCAACCCCGTTGTCTATTCGGCGGAAGTAAACCGCGATATGGGCGCGTGGGCGAACGCAGCCGATTTCGTGCAGTGGGCGAAGAAGAATTTCCCCGCCGAAAGATATTTGTTCATAATCCAAAACCACGGCGGGATGCGCAACGGCATGTCGGGCATATCCTTTGACGACACCTCCGGCAGCTTCATCAAAGCCCCGCAACTGTCGCCGCTGTTCAAACGGGCGGGGAAGGTGGACATCTTCGTGCTGGCTGCGTGCCTGATGCAGACTGCGGAAGTGGCCTATCAGGTCGGAGAGGCCGCGGATGTCATAATCGGCTCGGAGGAAGTGGACTGGAGCGACTTGTTTCAATATAAGGAACGGTTCGCCTATTTGAACGCGCACCCAGGCGATTCCACCGAGGATATGGCGGCCGCCTTCGTGAACATGCGCCAGGAACGCATGGCAGGCGACAAGGAGAAGCGGTACAACACGTTAAGCGCCGTGCGCACCGCCGAACTTAAAGGCCTGCCCGCCGCGCTGAACGCATGGACGGATGCCGTTATGAACGCCAAAGAGCCTCTTGCGCTTTTGCAGACGGTGTCCGACGCGGCAAGATTTGAGAGCAATATCCCCCGGCACAGCGTGTACGTCAACTCCCAGCTTGTTGATTTGGGCGATTTTACCGGCGCGGTAGCTAAATTGTCAAAAAACGACGGCGTAAAAACCGCCGCCGGAGGGATTGCGCGGCTTTTACAGAAAGCCGTGATAGCCAACAGCGCGGTGGGCACAAACACCGAAGGCGTGGAGTACGCCAGGAGAGTGCACGGCCTGTCAATCAGGATGATACCGCTCGCTCCCCGCTCGCCCGGCCTTTTAGCGGCGGAAACTGCCGGACCCAAAGAGAAACCCGCAGTTCCCCGCGTGGAATACGCCTATAGGGATTTCCGGCTGATGAAAGACGGCTGCAAGTGGGCTGATTTCCTGGAATGGACGAAAAAGCTCTATGTATCCTACCAGATGATAGAAACGAAGTATTAGCCTGAAAACTTCAGTTGGTAGCGAGAACCGAGACGAAAAAGAGCGAAATGGATTCGGCTCAAAAAAATGCGAGCAGGCTCGTTGCCTGTGAGCAGTTTTTTGTGCCGGAGATGCGAAGCCATTTTTCGTCGAATTCCGCTACTCAACTGCGATTTTCGGGTTAGGTTGTTTTCAGTAAAAAGCGCCCGCCGGTTTTAATAACCGGCGGGCGCTTTTTACGGTTTGCTTAAGCTGTCTGTTTCGTTATTTGCCGTCCGGCTTGGGCGCGGCGGCTGGCTCGCCGGCGGCTTCGGCGGGCTGGGCCGGCGCGGAAGCCGCTTCGGCGGGCGCTTGCACTCTGGAAAGCGCCTCTTTGGCGTCGGACAGGTAGGGGCTTTCCGGGTTATCCTTTATGAATTTTTCAAGCGACTTGGCGGCCTCGTCGGACTTTCCGGCCACGCCCAGCTCCAGCGCGGCGGCGAAAGCCTTGCGCTGCGCGTTGAGCTTCTTGTCACCTTTCGAGGACTGCGAGCCTTTCCAGTACGGCTTGGAGGCGTCATCTTTCATCTCGGCGCCGCGCACAGCGGCCACCGACGACGCGCCCACCGACGACGACTGGTACTTGCCAGCCACCTTCGTTTTGAGGCCTTTGAGGGTGGTTTCCAGCCAGCTTTTGTTATCCTTGTTGTCTCCGGCGAAGGCGCAGGACGCCGCCAGCAGCGCCGAGAGAATTATTGCGGTTTTTTTCATAACTTTCACCTCTCCTTGACAGAATGCGCGGGTTACTCCCCGCTGGAAATCGCCTGAGCCTCGCCCGCGAGGTCCGGGTCCGCCTCCGCCGCTTTCGAAGCGAAGGAGCGCGCGGCGTCTTTGTCGCCGGATTTGAGCGCGGCGCGCGCGCGGTTGAGCAATACGCCGCCGTCGGACGGGTCCGCCGCCGAGGCTTTTTCGTAATGCTCCGCCGCGCTCTTGTAGTCGCCCTTCATATACGAGACATTGCCGATGTTGTTGAGCGCGTCGGAATTGGCGGGGTCAGCCGCCAAAATCTTTTTGAACTGGGACAGCGCGTCGTTATAATCGCCATTTTCCGCCGCCAGAACGCCGAGTCCGTTGAGCGCGTCAACATCCTTGTCGTCGCGGGACAGCGCGGCCTCGTAGATTCCCCTGAGGTAATCGGTGCGCAGTTTGGCCAGCGCCTTCATGTCGTCGTTGAAGCGGGCGGCGGCTTTCACCTTTTCCGGCAGCGGCGCGGTCCAGCTCGTTTCGGGAAGCGTCATGGGCTCGTAATCGGCCCAGGCCTTGTGCGTGTCTATTATTTTGGCCTCGGCACCGGCGCGCGCGTACACCAGCGCGGCCTGCCGGTTGGCTTCCATGAATCCCGCCGAGCCGGCCAGCGTCGTCTCCAGCGGCAGCCAGTAAGTGCCGTCGTACAATATCACCCTGTCGGCGGGCAGTCCCAGCTGGCCGGGGTCGGAGACGCCGGTGTCGAACATCATCTGGATATGCGTGGGATAGTCTATGAAGGCGGTATGCAGCCCCGCGCTCTCGAACAGGGAGGAGAAAAGCGCCGTCATGTCGCTGCATTTGCCGCTGCGCAGCCGGAGCGTGTCCCGCGCGGGCTGCACGCTGTCGAGCGGATGCTCCACGTCCGATTTTATCCTGGAATACGGGTTGGAGGGGTCGGACATGTAGCTCACGCCCAGCTCGGTCACCGCGTCCCAGAGCATAATGGCGCTGGCGATATAGCGGTTGGCGGTTTCGGGCACTTCGGGGCGCATCATCAGCGCGGCGCGGCCAAAGCCGAACACGGGCGGGTCCTTGGGCGTGACGAAGTTCGCCAGGCGGGCCGCGGTGTCCCAGATTATCGCAAAGCGCGAGAGCACTTTCACCGGCTGGTTGATGCTGAGCGTCCTCGTGTCGCCCTGCTCGTAATAGCTGACGGACAACTGCGCCTGCACCGGAGTGTCCTCGCTGACCTCCAGTATTCTGTTGTTGAGCGTGCATATCAGCGGGACGCTCGCCTTGCTTTTGGCTTCGATTTCGGGGACCACCGTGTCGTACGGGTAATCCATGAAATCCTTGAGCGCGAAGGAGACCTTGACGTTCTTGAAGTTGGTGTCGCTGTTGTTGACGATAGTGACCTTGCCCACCGGGTTGCGCAGGTAATACTTGTAGTTGGCGGAGAAAATATAGCCGAGGTCCACCTTGCCTATCTCAAGCTTGGCAATGTTGGGGCTGCCCGGCGCGAACAGCCGGAGCGCGTTGGACGCCTGGCCCGGCTCGCCGGTGAGGGAGCGCGAGGCCACGCGGTAATAATACGTGGCCGGGGTTTCCTTGAGCGTTTCCGTGAATTCGGTCTTGGATATCACGCCCGCCTGCACCCCGATTTCGGAAGGCAGCGTAGAGCGGTAGACGGTGTAGTTGGAAACCCACTCCTTGTCGGAGGGCTGCCAGGCGATCTTCACGCGGTCCTCTTTGGCGGTGCCCGTCGGCATGGCCGGCGGCGCCACGAGGATGTTCATCGCGTATTTGTCGAGCCTGCGGCTCACGGAATCCGAAATCCAGAGGCTGTTGTCGGTGAAGTACATCTCCTCCGGCCCGGCGAAATTGCCCACGCCGGAGCCTTTGGCGAAAAAGCTGCCCTGCCATTTGCCGGCAAGGTCGAAGACTTTCACGCGGCTGTCGCCCTTGTCAAGCACGTAGGCGAATTTGCGCCCGTCGTAAGCCACCGAGACCGGCTCGGAAAACTGGCCGGGAGACTCGCCCGCCTCACCCCACGCCGACAGCACCCTGCCGGAGGCGGGGTCGGCCTGTATGACTTTTTTAAGCTTGCGGTCGAGTATGAGCAGGTCCGCGCCGGTCCAGTACACGTCCACCGGCTGGGACAGCGTGACGCCGTCGAGTTTGGGACCTATGGAATTTATGTACATGCCGTCCGCGTTGAACTGCTGTATGCGGGCGTTGCCGGAATCGGCTATAAAGATGGAACCGTTGTCGGTGGTCTCGACTCCCGCCGGAGCGTCGAAACGGCCTTCTTTCGAGGAGCCGCCGAACATGCCGCTTTTCTCGCCGAGGACGGCCTTGAGCCCTCCGGTGGAGGAGAAGATATACACGGTGTCGGAATCGCTGTCGGAAACCACGAGGCCGGCTTTCTCCGACCAGGACATGCCGCCCGCCTTCCTGATATGCAGCGGGAACTTCTTGTCCATTGAGGAAAGCGTGGTTTTCACCGCGCCCGCGGCGTCAAGCAGCACGAGTTGCCTGGTTTCCGCTAAAAACGCGGCCACCACTCCGCCGCGCATGGGCGCGAACTGCGAGGCGGACACCGCCGCGCCGGCCACCGGCCCCGAAATGGAAAGCTTGGTTATCCTCGCCGCCGGAAGGCGGACGCCCTTGTCCTTTACCGTGATGCGGAAAGAAAGAATGCGCCTGTTGCCGGTGTCCGCCACCAGCACGAGGCCGTTGCCGCCGGATATTATGTAAGACGGCCTGTAAAGCTGGCCCTGCCCGCGGCCCTCGCTGCCGAATTCGCCGGTCAGCATGCCGGCGGGATTGTATTCGCGCACCTTGCCGCGCGAGGCGTCGAGCGCGTAAACATAGCCGTATTCGTCCACGCAGATGGATTTGGCCGCTATGGGCAGCTCCGTGAATTTTTCCCCCGACGGGCCCAGCACCACCACGTTCTGCGCGCCCTTGTTGGAAACATAGATATTGTCGGAATAGTCAACCGCCACGCCTGTGGGCGAGGAGATGCCTTCCGTCACCACGAGGGAGAGTATGCCGTCCGGCGTGAAAACCTGTATGCGGCTGTTGCCCGTGTCGGCGACGTAAATCCTGCCGTCATAGCCCGCCGCTATGGCCTGCGGGCCGGAGAACTGGCCCGGCCTGGAGCCGCGCGAACCGAACGTGAACAGAAAATTGCCTTCCTCGTCGAGCACGGCCACGCGGCCCGCGCCGGAATCGAGCACATAAAACCTGCCGTTTTTGCCCGCGGCCACGGCCACCGGCTCCTGAAAGCTTTTGTCGCCCTTGCCTTTGGCGCCGAGTTTTCTGGGGGTGGAGTCTTTGGAATCGAACAGGAACACCGAGCCCACATCGGAATCCGCGACCACCAGCTTGTCGCCGGAAAGAGCGGCTCCGACGGGGGTTTTGAACGAGAGCGAAGAGTACTGCTTGTCCAGCGCCACATAATCGTAGGCGGACGCCGCGCAGGCGCAAGCCAGCGCCAGAAGCGAAAACATAAACCGTTTCATCAGGAGAACCTCCGGGAATAGCCGTTCGACATTCAGTACCTCTAGTTTAGCTATAAATCAGCCAACATTCAATACGTCACCGGTCACGCCGCGGTTCTTTCGCGCAAGATAGCAGTTTCAGGTTGCGCTTTGCGGTTTCGTAATCCGGCCTGAGTTTGAGCGCCGCCGTAAAATAGGCGCGGGCGCGCGCATGCTCGCCCGCCGCCGCGCTGATGATGCCGAGGTTGTTTAGCGCCTGATGATAATCCTCAAAGCCGGAGGAGATGCCGCCGAAAAGCTCCCGCGCGCGGGCGGCGTCTCCCGATTTCGCCGCGGCAAGCCCCGCGTTGTAGCGGATTTTGTCCAGCGCGCCGGCGGACAGGGGCGCGCGGCAGCGCAGCGCTTCGTCATGCACGCTCGCCGTTCCCGCGAAATCGGAGACTTCCAGCAGCGCGCCGCTGTAATTGGCCGCCGCGTCGTCGGCGCAGGGATATTTTGAATAAACGTCGCGCCAGAGGGAAACATTGTCCGCCCACGCCGCGCGCCTGCCTGCGGTGATAACAGCCAGCACAGCGGCTATCGCGAGCGGCGCAACAAAAACCGCTTTGCGCAAGCCCGGAAATCGCAGTTGGTTGCGAGAACCGAGACGGTGGATGCCGAGGACAGTTCGACGCAAAATTTGGAGCGAATAGCTGTAGCTATTCGCGAGAAATTTCTGCAAAGAAATGTCCCGGCAGCCGCCGTCGAATTCCGCAATCCAACTGCGATTTTCGGGCAAGCGGCCCGCACGCACCAACAGCAATCCGATATAATGCCCGGCCGCTATGAAAAGGCCGCACGCGGGAAAATAAACGTAACGGTCCGCCACGGCCATATCCGGCCTGGCTATAACCGGCAAAACGGCTGCCAGAAAAAATCCCGCGCCAAGCGCGCCCGCCTTGCCTGAATAAAACAGCAAGGCTGAAACAGCAATCGCACCGGCAGGCTGCCAAAACAGGTTTTTCATGCCATACGCAAACGCGTAAGGATATTCCGCCGCAAGTCCGGCGGGCCAAACCAGCTTCGCATAGTAAAACCAGATGTTGTTGAGGGCGGACATCGCGCCAAGCCAGGAATCCGAAGGCGGCCTGTCCGGCGGCAAAAGCGGTTTTGCTCCCGACACGGACAGCAAAATCACCAGCGCTCCCGCCGCCAGCAAAGGCAGCTTTTCAACAAACATTTCAGCCGACGGTTTGCGCACCCGATAAAAATCCAGCAGCACGAAAAGAAGCGGAATGGTCACGGCGGTGGGTTTTGACAGCATGGCCAGCGCGGCTGCGATGTTGGCCAGCGCGAAATTTGCGCGTCCGGCATTCCTTCCGGCGTAAAGCAGCAGAGAGGCCAACCCGAAAAAACAGAGCAGCAAATCCTTCCTGCCGGAAATCCACAACACGGGCTCGCTCATCAGCGGATGCGCGCAAAACAGCAGCGCGGCCAAAAACGCGGCTTCAAGCGGAACACCCAGCGCGGCGGCCAGCATAAGCAGCAGCGCCGTGTTGGAGGTGTGCAGCAGCACGTTCGTGTAATGGTAAACGGACGGCGAGAGCCCGCCCGCGCGGTAATCCAGCTTATAGGACAATATCGTCAGCGGATGGTAATACCCGTGCGACGGCTTTTTGAACTCCGAAAACAGCGGCGCCGACAACTCGGCTGCGTTCTGCGTTACATACTGCGGGTCGTCCCAGTTGACGAAACCGCTTTTTACCGAGGGATAATACAGCGCCAGCGAGATAAGCGCCAGGGTTATGGCAGCGGCCTTCGCGGTGAACGGGGATTTCACATCTCAAAACCGAAACCGAGGGACCATTTGGTTTCCGCCGCCGCCATGAACCCCAGATACGGCAGCCTGCCGGAGAAAAACTCGCACCAGACCGACGCGGACGAGGTTGGCCCTTCCCGACGGACGCCCGTCCGTGCCGTAAACGACGGATTCCAGCCGTTGCGCTGCAGCGACTGCAAATCCGCCGCCGCGAACAGCGAAACGGGCCCGCCGCTTGTGCGCGCCTCCGCTCCGCCGTGCAGACGCCAGCGCTCTCCGGTTGATGGAATCAGGTTGAACGCATAGCCGGGGCCGGCGTACACCCGCAGGAAACCGGCGGGATTATATGAGGCGTAAAAACGCAGCTCGTCGGTAACGTGCTTGGATAAAAGCTGCGGCGCGATGGCGCCGCTCTTTATGAAATCGTCGCCGATGTGCGAGCTGGTATGCCAGTACATGGCGCGCAGCGCCCACGGGCCGAGGCTGTAATCGAAGGGAAACGCCAGCGTGAAATCGGCAATCTCGAAATCGTTGGTTATTTCAGAGATATTGAACCGCGCCGCCACGCCGCCCATGATGCCGAACTGCACCGTGGCGCCGCTTGAAAGCCGCGAGGAAACAAGGGCGAACTCGTCGCCCATGTTTATTTCCGCGCGGTTTGTTCCGCCCGCTATCATGGAGTAGCGCACGGCGAAGGCCGGATACTGCGGGTCGGCGATGAACGGCGCGAAAAGCTTTTTCCGCGGCAAAAACGCGAAGTCCGAAGCGAAGGCCGGAGCCGCGCAAACAACCGCCGGCAACGCCATAAAAATTGCGGAAAGGAATTTCATACCGCGTCTCCCCATTGGTCCATCGGACGGTTGTGCTGCGCGTCCGCGTCGCCCAGTTCGCGCGCGAAAGCGAGCGGGCCTTTGGGCCAGCCGAACGCGAGTTTAGCCGCGGTTTCGATGTCGAACTCGGACACCATGCACTCGGCGGCGAGCAGCCTGGCCTCGTCAGCGACGCTTCTCATTATTTTCGCGAAAATGCGCTCCGGCGGAGCCGGGCTGATGCCGAGATACGACACCATGTCGCGCAGCACCGGGTTTTCGCCGGAAATCGCGCCTTCGTCGTAAATGTAAAAACCCACCGTGGTGCGCCGCCCCATCTGCCCGTACTGCACCAACCGGTCCTCCACCGCCGACGGCTTGAGCCGGTCCGGCTTGCCGAGCAGCTTGTAAATGGCCGCCGCGGCCTGGAAATCGCGGTCTATGCCGATATAATCGGCCATCTCGAAGGGCCCCTGGGGCAGCCCGCCGGCGGTTTTGACGGCGTCGTCAATCTGGTGGACGAGGCCCTTGCCGCTTTCCAGCAGCGAAAACGCCGCAAGCAAAAATGGGCGCCGCAGCCGCTCGACGATGACGCCGGGGTTGTCATGCGCCAGCACGGTCGTTTTGCCCATATCGCGCGCGAGCTTGACGCAGGCCTCCAGCGCCACGTCCGAGGCCGCGGAGGGGCGCACAATCTCCGCCAGCCTGTTGCTTTTCAGCGGCGGGTGGAAATTAATGCCCATGAACCGCTCCGGCGTCTCAAGCCCGTCGAAAAGCGGCGTCACCGGCTCCACGCCGCATTTTACGGCGATTATGCAGCCCGGGCCGGCTTTCTGGGCGATTTTGGAGATGAACGCGGCGCGGTTCTCGGGCTGGAGTATCTCGGCCTCGATAATCATGTCCGCGCCGGCGAGCTTGGCGGTCTCCTGCACCGGCTCTATCAGCTTTGCGAGGTCCGGCCTGTTTTCGCGGCGCAGCGCCCACTCTATGCGCGCAGACGCGGCGCGCAGATTGTCGCGGAACAAATCGAACAGCCGGACTTGCGCGCCGCGCTGCGCCAGCGTATGCGCCAGCACCACCGCCTCGGTTCCCGAACCCACAATCCCTATCGCTTCAATCGGCATGGTTGCCCGCCTTGTACCAAATTCAGCGTTTGAGTTTCTCTTCCAGCTTTTTCGCGATGAACGTCGCCACATGGTCGGCGTAGGCGCCGAAACCGAAACCGGCGTCGTAACCCAGTTCCACGGCGAGCTTGTTGCTCATCCGCGGTCCGCCGGCGATGACTATGAATTTGTCCCGCAGCTTCTCGGCCTCAAGCAGTTCGATGAGGTTCGTGAGGTTGTGCACATGCACGTCTTTTTGCGTCACCACCTGCGACACCAGCAGCGCGTCCGCCTTCGCCTTGCGCGCGAACTCGATGAATTTTTCGTTGGGCACCTGCGCGCCGAGGTTATGCGCGTCAATCAGCGGGTAGCGCTCAAGGCCGAAATGGTGGTTGTAGCCTTTCATGTTCATGATGGCGTCTATGCCGACGGTGTGCGCGTCCGTGCCCGTGCACGCGCCCACCACCACGACTTTGCGCTTTATGGTTTTGCGGATGAATTCGTTCACCTCGTCCATCGTCATCGTCTCGCCGACAGCCTCGGTGTATTCCACCTTGCCGTAATCCAGCGCGGCGTCCGTTTTGGCGTAGGCGACGAAAAACGTGAATTCGTCGGACAGCGGGGCGGCCTCCACAATCTGGCAGGTTCTGAAACCCAGCTTTAGCACATACAGCCGCGCCGCTTCCGCCGCCTTGCCGGAGCATTTCACCGGCAGCGTGAAGGAAAGCTGCACCGCGCCGTCGTTGAGGGTATCGCCGTAAGGCTTTATCTGCATACCGCCTCCTTCACGCCCAGTTCCTTGCGCAGGTATGTTTCAAACGGGTTCCAGTAGTCTGGGGATTTTTCAAAAACCCCGTCGAAGCCTTTGCCGCCGTTTTTGGGACGCTTTATATCGGCGAACATCCCTTTTTCGATGGCGTCGAACAGGCTTGCGCCGGCGACTTCCTCCAGGAACTCCAGAGTCTCGTCAAGCACCCGCCGCGCGCGGCCCGTGATGATGCCGTTCTTTTTGTATTCGATTTCGCCGGATAAATCCGCCATGTTATCCATCACATAAACCGCGTTTTTGAGCGCGAGGTAGCGGTCCTGCAAATACGGCGTGTGAATCGCCTCGGTGAGCATTCCGAGAAGATGTATGCTCTGCCCCGTCGCCTTCGAGGCGAAGTTGAACAGCGCGTTCATGGCGTAGCCCTTGAAAATGTCACCCGTCATGAATTTTGTGGGCGGCATGTATTTCAGCGGATGCCGCGGAAAAATCTCGCGCGCCATCTGCGCCTGCGCCAGTTCAAAAAGGAAGCCGTTTTTGATATCGGGGTTAATCTCGAAGGCGTGGCCGAGGCCCATCAAACGCTCCGGCATTCCGGCGTTAAGCGCGAACCGCTCGTTGATAAGCTGCGAGGCCAGCACGGTGTGCGCCTTCTCCACGGCGTCGGAGGTGGTCAGATAGTTGTCCTCGCCGGTGTTGATGATGATTTCGGCGCGGGCGTTTATCATGCGCGAGAAATTCTGGTCCGCGAACGTGCGGTACATGTTTATGTCGCGGAACAAAATGCCGTACATGGAGTCGTTGAGCATCATGTCGAGCCGCTCTATGGCGCCCATCGCCGCGATTTCCGGCATGCACAGCCCGGAGGCGTAGTTCACCAGCCGGATATAGCGTTTTGTCTCCGATTCCACCCCGTCGAGCGCGGCGCGCATTATGCGGAAATTCTCCTGCGTGGCGTAGGTGCCGCCGAAACCCTCCGTCGTCGCGCCGTAGGGAACGTAGTCCAGCAGGCTTTGCGCGGTGGTGCGTATGACGGCGATTATATCCGCGCCCTGCAAAGCGGCGGCCTGCGCCTGTTTTACGTCCTCGTAAATATTGCCGGTCGCCACGATGACGTAAAGCAGCGGCGAGCGCATGTTCGCCTGATACTGTTTGAGCCGCGCGTTGCGATGCGCCGCGTTGGCGGAAACTTTTTTGTCGAAGGCGGCGACCAGTTCCGCGCCTTTTCTTTTTATCGCGCTGAAATCCGCCAGTTCCAGTTTCGAGATATCGCGGCCCTTTGCGATTTCGTCGTTCAGCCCGCAGGGAGACTTGCCGGTTTTCAAAAGCGCGTTGATATAACAGCGCGAGACACCGCCTGGCAGTCGCTCGCGCAGCGAGTCAACAACCGCGTTGGGAACGGGCGCGCCGTCAGTTGTGGTCATATCCGCGCCCATAAGGCGCAGCGTCGCGCGCTCCACCGTGACGGTGGAATGGGTGTCTATGAATTTTTGCACAGGGGCCGTTATGCGGGCCGCCAGCTTGCGCGCTTTGGCCACTTTCGCGCCGGAAAGTCCCAGTTTGCTTTTCATTTGTTCTCCAATGCGGACTGCGCCTTCGCCGTTATTTTTTCGTCGAAGCCCAGCAGCCGCGCCACTTTGAGCGCGTCATAAATCCCGGCTCCGCCGCCGTCGCGGACCAGTTCATACCGCATGAATCTGTTTATCAGTTTCAGCCTGCCGCGCAAATCCTCCGCGCCGATGCCGCTTTTCCCGAACGCCGCGAGGTCGAACCCTTTCATGCGGTAAAGCGCCGCGGATTTTGGCATTTTAAGGCCCGCGAAATGCGTGGAAATGCAGGCGTATATCCCGCCGCGCGCGCAAAACGATTCGATTACCGCGCCCAGCAGCGCCGCCGCCTCCGTCGAGTTGGTGGCGCGCGCAAACTCGTCGAGCAGGAGGAGGCAGTTTTTACCGGCATCTTTCCACGCCCGCATGAAGCTGTAAAGCTCCAGCCCGAAACTGCTTAAGCCCTCAACGTTTTCCGAGCAGCCCGCTCCGACATAATGCACCGCGTCGAAAAGCGGCGCGGCGTAACTTTCCGCCGGAACAAAAAGCCCGTACTGCACGCAAAGCTGGAGGCCCGCGACGGTTTTGAGCGCCACCGTCTTGCCGCCCATATTCGAGCCTGTTATCACGCCGACGCGGGCGTCCAGCGCGCAGGAAAGCGGGGTGTAGCGCAGCTTTTCCGCTTCAAGCCGGCGCTCAAGCGCCGGGAGGCGGCCTTTTTTAATTTTTATCGGCGCGCCGCGTTTTGCGATTTGCGGGCGGGAAAGTTTGAGCGCTTTCGCCAGCCGCGCTTTTGACAGCAGAATATCAATCCGCGCGATTTGGCGGCAGTATTCGCGGATATGCGCGGCCTCGGCGGCAATCGCGGACGAAAGTCCCTTCAATATTTTCGCCTCTTCCGTTTTTTCGGCGCGCAAAAACTCGTCGCGGCGGGCGCGCAGCGCCAGATACGCGCGGCCGTAAACCGGTCTAACCATGACATGAGAGGAATCGTAAGGCTCGATGAAAAAATCGGGGTTGCCGTAGAGTTTTCCCGCCCGTGTTTCGTCAACCACCAGAAATTCCCGCGCCGAAAAATCCAGCGAGTGGCGCGAAAGGAATTCTTTTTGCTTTGCGGCGCGGATTTTATCCAGCGCGGAATTCAGCTCCAGTATTTTTTCGCGCGCGCGGACCAGCGCGAGCGAGTATGCCGACGAAAGATAAAAAGTCTCGCCCTCTCCGCCTTTTGAAAGAGTCCTCAGCAGTCCGGCGGATTTCCATTTTACGCCAGACGTTTTAACCGCCGAAGCCATCGCGAAAACGGATTGGACGTTGGAGAGAAATTTCTTAAAGGCGAAAATATCCGCGCAGTCGGCGGGTTTGACGGCGGGGTCAATAAACGGGATGCGGCGGAGATAAAATTCCAGCCTGTCCGCCCTCGCGCCGTTTTCGGAAATAAATTTCAGGAACGCCTCCGTCAAATCGTATTCCGCCTCAAGCGATTTGGCGTCGGGGAAAAAATGAAGCGCGTTCTTTTCCGCGCGCCCGTACGGCGTGAGCGGGGCCCAGCGGGAAAGCAAAAAACCGAATTCGGCGAAAGCGAGCGTTTCTTTCATAGCGCGTAAGGGTTGAAAACAAGCTTGTCCGGCGGAAAATCCGCGCCCAGCAGTTTTGCGAACTCTCCGGCGGCAATATCATACAAATTCGCCGAGGCGAAAAGCAGCCGGAAACTTCTTTCGAAGACCGGATTGTATTTCGCGGCGAATTTGCGCCATTCCGCGAGGGACAGAAAAACTTTGGTGCAATCTTCCACAACAACGGTTTCCGTTTCCTTCGGGATGAGCCGGATTTTATCCGCCGTGAGCGCGCCTTCGATACGGAAAACATTTTTGCCGCGCGGAGTTTTTCCGGCGGGGACCCGCGAAAGCTCGTAAATAAGCCTGAGCGCTTCCGCCGCGCTTTGCGCGCGGAATTTTTCCACGCGGGCCACATAAATGAATTCCGCCCCGTCCGCGCTGGCCACCTGCGTGAACCGGCTCGCCGCGCCGTCAACAATTATCGTTTCCGCGCCGAAGCCGCCGCGCAGCGCGGCGACGATGCCTGAAATATGCGCGTTGGACTGCGGCCCTATTATCTCGATGTTTCCGTCGCGCACGATTCTGACCAAAACGGCGCGCCCGAGCACGGTTTTGGCGGGGAAAATTTCCAGCAGCTCGTATCCCGCGTCGGTGGAAGCCAGCGCGCTCTGCGCGGTGACGACAAGCTCCCCCTTTTTCGCCGCCACGCGCGGCTTGGGATTGCCGAAAACCAAATCTTCCTTCTCGCCGTCAACGCCGGTGGACATGAACGCCAGCCGCGTTTTCCTCTTCGCGCCGCGCAGCGAATCAAGCGCGAAATTCAAAAACACCGTCTTTCCGGCGTTCTTTTCAGAGCCGACGATAAAGACTGTTTTATTCTCTACTGCTGATTTAATTTCCATCTGACCATACTGTCTCACCTAAATCCACTACCGGCTTCGCACAGTTCTCCAATTCCGACGTTACACTTGTCGTATACGGCTATTAGTGTCTATTATCACATAACCATCACATAAGGGATACCTGCCCATTCTCTCTATACAACACACCATATGGACACATACTTATTTGCCATAAAATCACATGACCATCACATAAGGTTTAAGCCCAAATTAGGAATACAAGCACCTATAATATGCCCATGGGTTTGAGAATTCTTTCGGTAATGTCATTTGTGTTTTTCAATTCCAGCAATGGGCAAGCCATGAATTTCATTACATCAACATATAAAAATTCTTCTTTCTCATACCCGCCGTCATTCATCAACCGCTTCTTATTTGCAGAGGTGAACAGTTCTTTTGCGGTGTATATGTGAAAGGTTTTTTTCTCGGGTTCTATTTCCGTTAAAAAATAGTTATGCGGAGAAGTGCCTATCCAATCCTGCTCCCTTGGTCGCCGCATTTTCTCAACAAATTGATAGTAAGTAGACAAAAACAGTGGTTCGTCTATAGATTTACCCCAATCCCCTGAAAGAATAATACTGGTTGTAAATAAAGCCTGCTTTCCCATATAGTCGCGACCAAACGCAAGAGCTATCCAATTGTTTATTGGACGGCTTATTTCCGTATCTATTACCTCAACTTTGTTCTTACCATTTAATTTCCATTTTCTGGCATCTAGCATTAGAACATCCAATGCTCGTATAAAGCCTTGAATCTCGCTATAAAAATTAACCATGTTATCAATTGAATTTTTGATTGTTGTTGTGTCGGTGTTCACTTTGTTTTCTCCTCAAAGAATATATGTGTGGTAAGTCTGGGAACTGGGGTCGATAAGCCCGAAAAAATAATTTGTTTGCAGAAAATAGGGCTGGCAAGGCGAACCACTGTCTCTCTTTCTCCAAATCCTTGGAAAGAACGTATACTGCGTTTTTCAAGATAGTCCCGCAGATCTTTCATCATTTGCTTCTTAGTTAAAGACCATCCATCATTGGGGTGCTCAGTTTTGCCCATGCTGTCCACAATCACCTTGTGCAAATAGTGCCATGAAAGCCAGTATATTTTTATTAGCTGTTCTTTAGCATATTCAGAATTAAGAGATTTTAACGCAGATTCCAGAGTGGAATCCATTGTTATATATATCAGCTCGTCACTTTCCGCCAGATATTTACCCAATTGGTATTCATGTTCATTGCTCCCATATTTTATTTCTACGCCAAGACGGTCTGTTATGCGTAGGTCTATTTCATTGTTATTATCATTCCGTTCCCAAAATTTAAAACTATCCACATCCACACTATCCAGCCAATCAAGACTTGCATAACGCTCACGGGTATGCATATTGATGGCGCATTTAAAAAACCCCTTCAGTTCAGCACGGAATAGGCGATATTTTAAGTAACCGAAAACAGTAGAGGTAAGCGCATCTTCGCTTGTGCGCCACTCGCCGCATTTGTTCTTAAGTTCCGCGTGTATCATTGTTTTCTCGAAACCAGCTTATTCTCTTCCCTAAATGTGAACACACTCATGGTCTTACCCGCAAGTCCTTCACTTTTTTTATTTTGCCGGTGCGGGGGATGCGCTCTATGGCGTTGGGGGGCAGGATTTCTATTTCGGGCTCGGGCATCCAGTTGCGTTCCAGCGTCCAGGCCACATCCTCGCAGTTTTTGAGGATGGAGTCCATGAAACGGCGCGCGGTTTCGCGCCGCGACTGTCCGCCGGGGTGGGCCTCTTTTAATTCCACACGGATTTTTACGTGGTCCTGCGGGCCGGTTTTGGAAATAATCAATTGGAAATTGAAGCTCAGTTCTTTTACCGCGCTTATGGCGCGGTGGATGTCGTTGACAAAAATATGCGCGCCGCCGGCGTGAATCCTGTCGTCGCAGCGGCCCAGTATCTCGAACCGGCGCGCGGGCTTGCCGCAAGGGCAACGGCCCTCCACCCAGCGGCCCAAATCGCCGAGACGGAAACGTATTATCGGCATGTGCCGCTTGCGCAGCACGGTGGCGACAAGCTCGCCGACGCCGCGCGCGCGCGCGCCGCCGGGCGCGGCGTTGGCCGTTTCCACCGTGCGTCCGGTTTCAAAATCTATTATCTCAAGATGCTGCTCCGTCCCGAACAGGTGATGCACGCTGCCTTCGCAATGCGGGCACTGGTAGCCGACCACGCCCGCGTCCACCGTCGCATAACCCGCCGAGCGCACCAGCACGCCGGGAAAAACCTTCTGGAAATAGGCCGTCATCTCCGGTCCGACGTATTCGCCGCCGTAGAAAATGTATTTGAGCGGAAACTTCCACTTGCCTTTTTCAGCTTCGCAGCGCTGCGCGAGTTTGAGCAGAAAAGACGGCAGTCCGATAATCGCAGTTACCTTAAACGAGTCCAGGTAGCCGAGTATGGTTTCCAGCGGCAGCGAGCTGCCGACGGGAACGGAGACGGCGGGCGTCATCGCCAGCGCTTTCTCGACGGTGAGCCAGCTCGACCACAAATTGCCGGAGACGAACAGGTTGGCGGCGCGGTCGCCGCCGCCCAGCCCGGCGTTGATAAAGCACAGCGAAAGCGTGCGGCTTACGCGGTCATACTCGCGCCCGTTGTAAAAAATGTATTTAGGGCTGCCGGTCGAGCCGCCGCTGGCGAAATAAACGCCCGCGGTGATGGGGCCGGTGAACATCGCCTCGCTGTCCGGCGGAGTGTTGGCGAGGATATCTTCCTTGACGAGAAACGGCAGTTTGCGGAATCCGTCGAGCGAAACGATGCGCCCCGCGTCCGCGAAATGTTTTTTATAGAATGGGCTCTTTTTGCGCGCGAACTCCACCAGTTCCGACAGACTGTCCGTCACCGCGCCCTTTCCCTCCACGCCGATGAAACGCACCAGCTCCTGCATGGGGAAAATTCCGTCATGCGGCGAGCCGGCGGGGCCCTCCAGCATTTTGCCGGCTTCGGTTACGCGCGCAATTCCATAGGGCGCGAACCTGCGCGCGATGTCCATCCGCTCGGCGAGAGTGCCCGCCACGCCGACGGTCTGGATATAGCCGCTGTACGGCGCGATCGCGGCGGCCACCTCGTCGAGCGAGGAGACGCATTTGACGTAAAGCGTGCGGTTGAGCGCTGAAACGGCGAAAGCGGTTTTGTTCTCCGAAATCACCGTCCAGTGGGTTTGCGGGAACGCGCTTTCAAGCGCGGCGGCGCCCACCGCCATATCAACTTTGGCGAGTTCGCGCGCTTTTGTTATTTCCACCTGTTCGTCGGCAGAAAGCTTCCCCTGCGGCAATTCGGACTGCATTTTTCCGAAAGCCGCCGCCAGCGCGGACACGAACCCGCGCGCCAGCGGGTCTTTTTTGCGCAGTTCGGGAGAGACGACGTACACGTCATGCGGCGAGGCGCAGGCCGACTGCTCCCACAGGCTCGCGTCGCGCGCCACTTTCGCGGCGACGGCTTCCATGCCCTGCGCCTCGAAAGCGGAGGGCAGCGCCACCGCCACGCTCATCTTCGGGCCGAAACCGGTGACATGCACGGGGGCCGGGGCGATTTTGCGCCAGCCGCGCACGGCCTCCTCCCCGCCCCAGACGAGGATTGCGTTCACCTTCCGAACCAGCGCCTCTTCAAGCTCCGCCGAACCGCCGGGCCAGCTGAGCACGCACAGCGAGGAGCTCAAAATCCCTTTTTCGTCGCAGCTTTTGAGCGCCCCGGCGAAAGCCACGGCGGACACCGCGCCGCCGCTGGCTGTCTTGACGATATTTACGTTGCGCGTGAGCATCCCGATTACCATCGAGTCCAGTATCCCGAGGAAAACATTCCCCGCGCCGACATGCAGCGCCACGCCGCGCGGCGCGGCGGTGACAAACCCGTCGTAGCCCTCGCGCGCGACGCACGCGTCCATCGCGCAGGGCTGGCCGCCCAGCTCAAGGCGGGCGCGTTTGGCGGTTTCGGCGCGGTCGAGAATACGGGGAATCACGTCGAGCGAGGCGTTGATGGTCTCTTTGGAAAAGCCCGACGCGGCGGTTACGTGGTCAAACGCCTGCCTGCGCCATTTGCCGTTTTTGTCGGCATAGAGGCGGCCTGTCTTATGCAAAACATCCGCTATGTATTCAAACGAAGCGGCGCGCATCGGCGCGGCGCGCTTTTGAGCCTCGGCGCCCAGAGCCTCAAGCTCCGCCGCCGTCCACGGGGTTTTTCTGGTTATGCTGTTTCCGAAAATATACGCGTTGGCCGTGTTCATAGCAAAGTGGACGCCGAGATGGCGCAGCCCTTGAGTTTTTTGACGCCGCCCCGCCCCGCGATATGCAGCACCGGCCCTTTGAGGCCGCAGGAGCATTTTTCCTCCAGCCAGCCGAAATCGCTGGACAACAGCGAAATGGAGGGATAGCTGGAAAGATACGGCGTGATAAATTGCAAAAGCCCCGTCTCGCCGTACGGCAGCGGTTCCAAAGCCGCGGGGTGGCGGACTATTATTTTGCCGTAAACCGGCACATGGAATTTGCCGAGCGGGCAGTCCATATAGGGCACGCCGTGCTCAACCATGCCGAACATATCGCGCACGCGCTCCGTTTTCAGCCCGAGGCGGCCCGCCAGCAGCCTGCGCATTTTTCCCTTGTCGAGCGCGCGGTCCTGCTGGTCTTTCCAGCCGCCGCCGGTCAGCACCCAGCTTGACGGGTTGAGTCTGGCGCAGCGCCCCCTGCTTTTTTTGAAAGCCTCGCAGAGCGCGAGCGCGTGCGCCGGAAAACCGACGAGACGCGCCTGGCGTCCGCGTTTCTCAAAACGCTCCAGCGCGGACAGCGCGCCGTCCATGTCGAAATAAAACGAGTTTTTCTCCCGGCTCCAGCGCAGCGCGTAGAACGTCTCGCCGGTTTTGGTGAGGCCGGTCAAAAGCTCGTCGGTGAAGGCGGTGCCGAGGTTTTTCGCCGCCTTAGGGTCGTAGGTGAAACAGAGGTAATCCGCCGCGACGGTCCTGTCGGCCATGCCGAGCGCCGCGAACACCTGCCACGCCATGCGCCGCACGCGCAGCAGCGAGGCCTTGTCCAGCAGCATCCGGCTTTTCTGGCCCGACGTGCCGCTGGAAGTGAGCTCCAGCGCAAGCTCTTTTTTCGCGATGCTCGACAGCTCCCGCTCTTTGAACGCCGCGACAAAAATGAACGGCATCCGCGTTATGTCAGCGGGCCCGCGCAAATCCTCCGGCGAAAAACCGGCGTTTTTCCAGAGCCCGCCGAAATGCGGGCTGCGGCGGCAGTGTATGGCGGCGGATTCCCTCAGGGCCTCCAGGAAAAGCCGTTCGCTTTCCGGCGAATAGGCGAACGCCGGAATTTCCAGCAGGCGCGCCATCGCGCTTTTGTCCGCAAGCGGCTCCGCTATCGGCGAAGACAGGCTGCGCGCGGTCATTTCTTCTCCGGCCCCGGCAGCGCGCCCTGGACGTAAAGCGCGTCCCACACCTTGAGGTATTCCTTGAGGTATTCGCGATAGGTGTGCATCAGCGTGACGTTGCGGAAATCCAGCATTTCAAACGAGCGGGAAAAAATCATGTAATCCCAGCGTTTGGCGCCGACGAGGCGCGCCGCCGGGAAATACGCGCTGGGCAGAAACCGCGCGTTCACCGCCTGCCATTGCAGTTCGGGGGAATAGGCGTCCACCAGCAGCTCGATATAGCTGACGTTGAAATCGCGCAGCGTCCTGGCGGCGCTGTTTAGCAGCAGCGAAAGGCTCTTCTCCTCCGACCTGCCGCCGAGGATGGCGGTGTAGCGGTCCTTCTCGCTCAAATGGATATAAATCTCGCTTTTCTGGTCGTGCGAGATGAGCAGGAGGTTGGGCTCGTGAAACGGCATGTAGGAATTCGCGAACACGCCGGTGTTGGGCCCGTCGTGAAAGCGCCGCCTGACGAACTGCGGCGCGCTTATGACTTCAAGGGGAATCAGCGTCTCCTGCCGCGCAGCGCCGGCGCAATACTCCTCGCCGTAGATTTTAGGCTCGCCCAGCGCAAGAGACCGTTCTTCAAGCTCTTTGCGCGCCAGACGGTAGAAAGGCTCCGCCTCCTTTACGAGGCTGACGGGCTTGCGGCGCTTTTTCCAGGCGGCGGGGACGTAATAGCCGGTAAGGCAGTGGGTTTCGTGCTCGTAAACCCGGTGCGCGTTGGGAAATATGCCCAGCGCGGCGAAACCGAGATTCTCCGTCATCTGCTGCGGGGCGGTGGTGATGGTGCGGGTCGTGGCGTAAACCGCGTCCACGAGCTGCTCCTCGCCGGTGATTTTGTCGAGGATGATGCGCATGAGCGTGTTGGCGAGATTGTGCTTCCTGTAATCGCGGGAAACCACCGCGCCCAGCGCCTTGGCTATACGGTTTTTTTTGTCGAGCTGGTAGATGAGGCTGCCGATGATTCTGCCGTTATGCTCGCCCACAAGCCAGAAATAATCGTCGCTGGCGAGCGCTTTTTTCATCTTTTCCCTGTCGGAGATGACGGGGATGGGATAGGTGGGGCCGTAAATCTCGGAATAAAGCACCTGGATTCTGCGGGCGTCCTCCACACGGGCGTTTCTTATGCGGATTTCCTGCCCGTCGGTCTCCGTGCCCAGAAGCACTTCAACGTGTCTTGAGTTCATAGTCCTCGTCCCCCTGCCGGATGTATTCGTACATTATACGATTCTTGGGGCACGAAGTAATTGACTTTGCGCGGGGATTTGACAACCCTTCCAAATGTCTGTAGTTTTAGATATATGCGATTATTACCCGCTTTGCTGGCTGCGGCTTTTTTCGCCTTGTCCGCGCGCGCGGCAGGCGCGCAGGAAACCGAGCCGCCGCAAGTCACGCCCGCCGCGCTGGACAATTACGAAAGCCGGCTTACTACCGATATGATGTTCGCCGGCAAACTGGCCGACGCAATGCTGGAATCGGGACTTTACGGCAAATACATATCAGTCAGCCGCGGCGACGACAGGGCCACCCTGCGGACGAAACTCATCCTGTGGATACGCAGCCATCCCCGGGAGGCGGCAAAACTCCACATCTATTCCGCCGAGCCCGCCGCCGGCGCCGCGGAAAAAGCGTACAACATGAAAAAGATGCGCTTCTGGCTGAGCAAGCATCTGGTGGACCTGGCGGATAAACTGCGCAGGGACGCGCGCAACCCCGGTTTTTCCGACGAGCAGCTCGCGCTCGCGCCGCGGCAGCTTTTTGACGGCAAGCAGGCCTCAAACGACACCTCCGTGCCGGTGCTGCCGCGCGGCAGCGCTGTGCGGACGGGCCGCGACTCCGCCAGCCAGCCGGCGCCGTTGAGCTGGAAACTCGACATCAAAAACCTCGACAGCGAGGAGCGCCGCGACGCCGCCTGGCTTTCGGCCATGCGCGCCGACCTGCGGCGCGACCGCGCCGCCGAGGCCGCCCGGCTTTCGGGAACGAGCGGCGGCGCCAGAAGGCTGCTGGAGGACAAGGCCGCGCTGGAAAAAGCGTTAGCCGCCGTCGTGGAAGGCGGCACGGTGGAGCGCCTTGTGAACACGCGGTTTGGCCAGCGCGCGGCGCTGCTGGCCGCCGCGGGAGCGAAACTCAGCGATTTCGACATATATCTCTCACGGTTTCTGGGAAGAAACAGGCTCCAGCCGCAGGAAGCCGCCGCGCTGATCGCGCTGCGCGCGCAGTTGCGTTCCGCGCTCGCCAAAGCTTACTGCGCCGGACGGCTCGACGGCATTGAAAAGACCAGGTCGGCCATCGCCGCCGCCGCTTCTGCCGGATTCGGCTGGACGGCTGAGGAGGCCGCCGCCTACGCCGCCGCGGGCGGCAAAATCGCCGCTCTCAGCGCCGACAATGAGGCCCAGTACAAACGCATCGCCGTTTCGGATTATCCGGCGGCGCAGATGGACGAGGTTTACGCGCGGCTGGACGCCATCACCCGCAGCGACGACAAGTGGCGCGCGCTGGCGCATATCTATTCCGCCGCGCCGGAGCTGCTGCACGCCCGCGCGCGGCTGTGGGATTCCTGCGTGCTGCACCGGATTTTGTCACGGATTTTCTCGGGGCTGCGCCCGAACTCGGGCTACGCGCTGGCTTCGCGCGGGGCGGATGTCTACGGCCACATGGCGGACCGCGTCACGCTGGCGCTGCTGCACGGCGATTACGACTGGGCGGTGTACGTGCTGGAAAACGCCGCCGGCACCTCGGACCCGCACAGCGGCCTGTCCGCCGTGACCGAGCAGTATCACCTGTGCCTGGCCACTCTCAACTCCGCGCGGCTGCGTTCGGACATGCTGCAATCCGCGCTGATAACGGCGCCGTTCTACAGCGCAGTGGCGCCCGCCGCGCGGGCGGCGATGAAAAAATTCCGCGCCCTGCCGCGCGGTTCCGCCGGCAATTCCGCCGCCACCGCCGCAAGAACTTAGTATAATTTCATATCGCAGCAAGCGGTTTTGAAACCGGCGCGGTGTTTTTTCCGTATGCGGGTATATCGGCGCAAAACTTAACTTTTATCGCTAAGGAGCCGTATGGAGCAGAAACTTTTCCTCATCGGGCTGGCAACAGGGGCGTACTGGTACGCGCTGCGCGAAACAATCAATCATCCCCGTCTAAAAAAACCCAAAGCGGCGGCGGCTTTTCACGCGGTTTTCGGCGGGCTGGCCGCGTTCATCATCATGCTGCTGCTCGCCGTCAGCATGGAAAGCCGCGGCACTTCCGGCGCGCCCTATTCCACGCCCGCCGGGCAGGCCGCGCTGTGGATAGCCGCCGTCGCCGGCGCGCTGGGCTGGAATTTTTTCAGCGCGCTGAAAAAACCGGAAGCCGCGCGCGCAGCCTCGCTCAAAGGCGACCTGGAATGGGCGGAAACCATCTCGTCGGCCATGCTGCTGGCCTCGGTGGTGATGTTTTTTCTTTTCCAGGCGTTCAGGATACCGTCGGGCTCGATGCGCGTGACGCTCCTGGAGGGCGACCATCTTTTCATCAATAAAATCGTCTACGGGATACGCGCGCCGTTCGTGAAAAAGCGCGTGGCCGAGTTCAAAAAAATTCAGCGCGGCGATGTGATAGTGTTCCGCTTCCCCAGCGAGTCCGCCGACGATATGCAATGCGGCGGCAGCCAGTACGGCAGGGATTTCATAAAGCGCGTCATCGGCCTTCCCGGCGACGTTATCGCGCTCAAGGACGGCAAGGTGTCCGTGAACGGGTCTCCGCTCTCCGGCGAAACCTACGCGCAGTATACCGATAACGCCAGACTGGCCGGCCCGAAGCTAAAAGACGCCGCGGAGTACCAGAAGCGCTGGGCCGAGCGCGATTTGGGACGCACTTTCGGCGAGGGCATACGCGACAATTTCGGCCCCGTCACCGTGCCGCAAGGCGCGTACTTCGCGATGGGTGATAACCGCGACCATTCCTGCGATTCCCGCTTTTGGGGACCCGTGCCGGAAGAAAACATCAAAGGCAGAGCCTGGTTCATCTACTGGCCGCCTTCGCGCATAAACAGCGTGAAATAGAAGCATTGGGGGTGTGTACCATGCCAAAATTGGTCAAAGTCCTGATTACGGGGATTCTTTGCGCCGCATTGGGCCCGACCGCAGCTCATTGCGCCAATACAAACCGCAACAAAATGCTTGTCGCCACATTTTCCGGCATTATAAGCCCGGTTGCGGGCGAGTATCTGGGACAGGCCATCACCAAAGCCAATTCCGGGGAATATGACGGGTTGATAATCCGGCTGGACACTCCGGGCGGGCTCGACCTTGCAATGCGCGACATAATAAAGGATATAATGGCCTCGAAAGTGCCGGTTATCGTGTATGTTTCCCCTCCCGGCGCGAGAGCGGCCTCCGCGGGGGTTTTTATCGGAATGTCGGCGCATGTGCTGGCTATGGCGCCGGGGACCAACATAGGCGCGGCGCATCCTGTCGTATTGGGCGGTTTGCCTGGAATAGGCGGCGATAAGGACTCGAAAAAAACCGCGGACCCAATGGAAGCCAAGATGCTCAACGATGCCTCCGCCTATCTGAAATCAATCAGCCAGCAGCGGAAACGCAATGTTGACTGGGCAATAAAAGCGGTCACCAAAAGCGATTCGATACCCGCCGAAGAAGCCGTCAAGCTGAATGTCGCGGACTTCATAGCCGCGGACATGAATGACCTGCTGGCCAAACTTGACGGGCGCGAGATACCCGAAATGGGCAAACTTTCCACTAAAGGCAGCGCTTTGGTTAATTTCAACTCCACCCCCCGCCAGAAATTCCTCGCCACGATAAGCGACCCCAATGTCGCCATGATTCTGATGAGCCTGGGCGCGGCGGGGTTGCTTATCGAATTGTACAATCCCGGTCTTATATTGCCCGGCGTTGTGGGCGCGATGTCGCTTATAACGGGGTTCTATGCGTTTCATACGCTATCCGCCAATTTCGCGGGGGTATTGCTGATATTACTCGGCATCTTGCTCTTTATAGTGGAAATTCACATAACCAGCTACGGGTTGCTCGCGGTTGGCGGAGTTACCTCCATAGCTTTGGGTTCGGTAATGCTGTTCAAGGGAACGCCGTCAATGGGGGTGTCTGTCTCTATGTCCGTACTCGCATCAACAATAGCGGGACTGCTGCTTATAGTTCTGTTCATCGGCTGGCTTGTGATACGGGCGCAGCTTAGAAAGGTTGCAACCGGCGAAGAAGCTTTGGCAGGGACAAAAGGCGCCGCAAAAACCGACCTCACCCCAAAGGGAACCGTTTTTGTTTCCGGCGAACTGTGGGACGCTGTTTCAAACAACGGCAACATAGGCGCCGGAGAAGATGTCGTTGTGGTGAAAAGGGATGGGTTAAGGTTGATTGTAAGACGCCCGTAAATTCCGTTTGCGGCAAAAGGAACGGGGATTGTTTTCACGTGAAAACAATCCCCTTTTGTTCCAAAACACCGCCGGCCCGCTTTTACCCGGCTTGCACTCATTTTGCGCTTGCGCTTTCAAGAAGTCCGACAATGGCCTCCCTGACGCGTATCTCTTTTTCGCTCTTTTTCCCCATTATGGACTCCGCCAAAAATCTCCGCGCAATATCAATAGCGGTGCCGCCTTCACCATCATATCTATGAGCGGCAATATCCACCTTGGCATCGTATTTGAGCAACAGAGCCACGGCCTTCATGTTTGGATGCAACCCAGCTACCACCTGTAGCAGTGTATAGTTATTATATCTCCCCCCCATATCACTAATAAGAGCGTTGGGGTCCGCCCCGCCTTTAAGAGCTGACTCCATCAGGCCCAAATCGCACTTGCCTGATCTGAGACCCTGTAACATCTTGGAATGAAACTCGTGGGTGCAGTTGCCCACGTCGGCTTTGCAGTTATCCAGGGCGCCGCGGTACGCACCCGGAGCCATTATTGCAGTCCCAGCGCCTTGCTGAGCCGACGACACGGCAACATACGTTCCCGCAACAATCGCCGCCGCGATGACGTAACGCGCAAGAACGTTGACAATCGTTTTCATACCTTACTCCTCCTGTCTCTCGACGAAGAAATGTAAATTCACCGCCATTGCAAGGAATAGTATACCACCCCAAAAAAAAATGTCAAGGGCCCATTTTTCCAGCTAAGCGTTTCCCTGATTATTTCCTCGTCGGCGCAAGAGAGGTGGCATGTCTCTTCTCTTTGAGTTTCCCGCGGTATTTTGTTAAGATTGTTTTCACGTGAAAACGAATGCGATTATTATGGGCGGTGTTAAATGGCTGAAATAATTTCACTGGCTAACCAGAAGGGCGGCGTCGGAAAGACCACCACGGCGATAAACCTCGCCTGGGCGCTGGCCTGCCTGGACCAGGAAGTTCTCGTCGTGGATATTGACCCGCAGAGCAACGCGACCTCCGGCCTCGGAGTCTCGCTTGGGGAAGGAGATAAAAACGTCTACGATTTGCTTTCCGGCAGAGCCCGCGCGCACGAGGCGGTGAAACAGACGGCGAACGAATGGCTTGATGTCCTCCCCGCCAGCCATGACCTCGCGGGCGCCGAAGTGGAGCTTGTCGGCCTCGACGGACGGGAAATGGTGCTGAAAAACGCGCTCGCGCCGCTCGACGAGATGTATAAATTCATCTTTATAGACTGCCCGCCGTCGCTGGGGCTGCTCACCGTCAACGCGCTGGCCGCGTCGGACAGCGTTATCACGCCGATACAATGCGAATATTACGCCATGGAAGGACTCGCTTATTTCACCGAAACCGTCTCTAAAATAAAGTCTTTCATCAACCCGGCTCTGACGGTGGACGGCGGCATTCTCACGATGTACGATTCGCGCATCAATCTTTCCAATCAGGTAAGAGAAGAGGTGGCGAAATACTACGGCGCGAGAATCTATAAAACGCCGGTGCCGCGCAACGTGCGCCTCGCCGAGGCGCCCAGTTTCGGCCAGACCATTTTCGCCTACGACCCCGCCTCGCGCGGCGCGCAGGCGTATTTCGAGCTGGCCATGGAGTTTCTGGTCCGCCGGGGAGCCAATCCCAAACAGTTCGAGGGGTTAAAATCCTATATCGGCGGCGAAGACGAGGATTTCGATTTCGGGGGATAATAAGGGGATAACAATGAGGATATTATGAGACAAGCTTTAGGCAAAGGACTCGACGCTCTTTTCAAGCAGCAGACGCAGGCCGGCGCGGCTTCCGCCGGCGGACACGATACCGTGCGCAAAGTGCCTATTTCCAAAGTAAAACCGAACCGCCACCAGCCGCGCAAAAATTTCAGCGACGAATCGCTGCTGGAACTGGCGCAGTCCATAAAGCAGCACGGGCTGGCGCAGCCCATTTCCGTCGTCTACGACGCCGCCGCGGACGAATACGAGCTGGTGGCCGGCGAGCGGCGGCTGCGCGCAACCCGCCTCGCCGGATTTGAGGAGATAGACGCCATAGTCCGCCCCCGTCCCTCCGACGAGAATATGCTCGCCGTCGCGCTTATCGAAAACATCCAGCGCGAGGATTTGAACCCCGTTGACACCGCGCGCGCTTTTCAGGAACTGGTGGAAAAGTTCGGCGTCGCGCAGTCGGAGCTGGCGCGCTATTGCGGCAAATCCCGTTCGGCGGTGTCCAACTGCCTGCGGCTGCTGGAATTGGAAGCTGAAGTCCTCGCGGCGCTGGAAACAGCGAGAATAACCGAAGGCCACGCCCGCGCGCTGCTGACGGTGCCGGACAAAGCCGCCCGCCGCCGCCTGTTCCACGACGTTATAGTAAGCAGGCTCACCGTGCGCGACACGGAGGACGCCTGCCGCCAAGCCGCCGAAACCGCCGGCTCCCCGTCGAAAACCGCGCGGCGCCGCGCCGCAAAAAACGTCAACGTGCTGGAAGCGGAGGAACGGCTGCGCCGCGCGCTCGCCGCAAAAGTGGAAATCCGCCCCAGCGCGCGCTCCATGGGCGGGTCGGTGATAATACGCTACCACACGCTCGAAGAGTTCGACGCTATTTTCGGCAGGCTCTCCGGCGGGACCGGGCGATGAGAAACGGGATAATCGCCGCCGCTGTTTTATTTCTAGCCGCCTCGGTGTCGCCGGCGCAGCCGCCGGCGGCGTCCTCCGACCCGATGCCGCCGCGGCTGCGGGACCTGCCCGTCTACATCTCGCTCGTGCCGGACCTGAACAAGTACTACATGTACGCCAACGGCGGCTGGGACGGCAACTGGTACGCCGGCTACAACAACTGCTGGACGGTGAAGCTGCCGCCCGCCCCTGCGGGGACCTGGGCCCGCGCGTTCATCGGCGCGAAGCTGGGCCGCGCAAAAAGCATCCCACAGGCCGACAAGCCCTGGATAAAGGTGCCCATCGAGGGAAAAATGTTCATCGGCATTTCGCAGGCGCCTGCCTTCTCGTCGCAGCAGAGCTTTTTTCTCGTCGAGAGCAAGGACATCCCGCGCGAGGCCCTGCCCGGCGAAACCGTGGCGGGGACCGGCGGCGCGCAATGGTTCTGGGCGGAAGTGCCGGCAAGCGCGGTGTCAGCCGACAAGCCCAATTACCTCGCCCTCTGGTCCGACTCCGAGCTTTTTTCCGAAGTGTCCAACTCGCCGGTAATCGCGGGGGCGGAGGCAAAGCACGTCGAGGATTCGGCCTGGGTGAACGGCTCGTTCAAAGGCACGCCGCCGCGCGACGCGGGGGTTTCGCCGGGAACGCCGGTGAACGGGCTCGCGCCCGCGATGGTCATAAAACTTATCCCGCCCAACGACGCGAAAATAACGGTGAAGCCGCTGGCGCTGGCCCAGGACCCGCAGAATATCATGTTCTCGGCGGCGGTGGAGGGGCGCGACGTGCGCGCCGTCTGGCTGGAAATCTCGTATGACAGGTTCGACTGGCAGCGCATAACCTCCTACCTGTTCCAGCCGCCGTATGCTTTCACCGTGCCCCGCAGCCAACTACCGAGCCTGGACACTTATTTCATCCGCGCCGCCGCGGCGGACTCGCTGGAAAACACAGGCTACAGCAAGGAAGTTTCGCTGAGGTAACGCATTGCCTGAATATAAGCAAAAAACCCGCCGTCGGGCGGGTTTTGTTTTTTCATCCTGCGAAAAATTCAGCGCGCAGACATCGTGAACATGTAACTTCCCTTGTCCGGCTCTACGCCCGCCATCAGCGTGGGCAGGCCGAGCATCTTGTCCACCGTCAGGGAAACGTTGGCGGCGTAAAACCGCACGAACTTGCTCTTTCCGGCGAACATGTCTCCGGCCTGCAACTGGCCCACCTGCCCGCGGTTGTTGACCTGCGCCTCGAGGCGCAGCGGGCCGTTCCAGGAATCAGCCAGCAGCATGTCTTTGGCGGTGATATTGAACTTCAGCGGAAAAGAGGGGTTGACGTAACGCTTGATGGCCACGGGCACGTCGCCCGCGTTGCGGGCCACGACGTAACAGACGGTGTTGGGCGCGCCGACGCGCTTCGCCAGCCGCCCGGCCAGATTCACCTCGCCGGACACGCTGAACGCCGCGCGCAGCACCGACGGGTAAACCGCATACCCCGCCGCCGCGAGCGCGCCAATCATCAAAGCGAAAATAAACTTTTTCATAAACAGCAATACCCTTCCCGAACTCAACGCTATAGTATAGCAGGTTTATTCCAAAATTTCACGGGATTTTTCTAAAATTTTTCAGGCTGTACGCTTGCCGAACCAGCCAACAAACGCTATACTGTTTGTATACGAAGAAAAGGCCGGAAAGCTTTGCTATGGGCAACCTCAAATTCAAAACCGACTTTCTGTTTCCCAAGTCGTCCTTTGTCGGCGGCATGGGCAGCGTGATGAACCTTGCCGGAAACTATTTTGAGTTCAATGGTTCCGACACGCCGGAAGAAGCCGATGCCCGCGCCATCCGCGCCGACTGGTGCGTCGTCGGACAGGATTTGCAACAGTCTATAAATCACCTGGCAAATACATGCGCGACGGAGAAGCAAAATCCAACCGCGTGCTGATTCCGCAAAACGCAACCGATTATACGGCCAAAATCGCCGCCTCGCAACCAGCCTCGCCTTCGACAGAATCAGTTGTTGTCGCAAAAGCCACCATGCATTGTGGACCGTTGCCATCTCCCGACACTCTGAAACAATACAATCTTATAGTGCCGGGACTGGCGAAAATGATTTGCACCGAATTTGCAAAACAATCAGAACACCGCCGTCAACTTGAGAGTAAAATTCTGCCGGAACAGGCTTTGCAAAGCAAACGCGGACAATGGTTTGCATTTATTATCGCGCTGGCGTTGATAGTTTGCGGGACATGGTGCATCAATAAAGGACATGATTGGGCCGGCGTAGCGGTAATAACCGGCACATTGGCGTCCGCCGTCGGCACATTCGTATACGGCAAGCGTTCTCAAAAAGAGGATTTGAAACAGAAGAACCCAGATTGATTTTTAAAAATAAACCGACCCCGGCAGAAAGCGTCTTTGGTTCTTTTATGAAACGGCCTATCATTCCGCAAAAGTAGCTTCAATTTCTCCGCCAATCTGCGGGGGCAATATCAAATTTTAGCACATACTCTACAAATTCTTCCGTCATCAGATACTTTGGAGTATTGGTTTTGGTTCGGTCTATTATATAGCCGTGGGATTCGAGCAATTCCAAACTGTTTAGCAAATCTGCGTGTTTGTCCTGGTAATAAAACAAGTATCGTCCGTCAGAATAGAAAGAGACTCGAGGATTGGACAAAACAAAAAAATTGCGAACCATCTTAAACTCTGGTTTCGCCAAATCATTCCGCATTTCTTTTATCAGCTTTGGCATCGTTGCGGCAATCTGACGAAATCTGTCATCCGCTTCTTTTTTTATTTCCCTTGCGCGTCTTTGGTCTGTATATTTATTTCCAAAATATGCGCCACCCGCTGCGGTGAGTATCCCCGCAAGATACGCCAATAAAGTGTTCGTTATTGTATCGGCCATTTTGGGATGGATTTGTCTATTTCCGCCTGTAAATCTATGGTGCGGGACAGGGCGGCGGTTATGACGCGGTAGTGGGTCAGGTCTTCGTAGGAGAGTTTGCGGGATTTGCGGTCTTTCAGCCATTTCTGGCAGACCTGATAGCCGCCGATTTGATAGTTCCATACCTCCGGCGGCACATTGCCGAAATATTGGGTCGCGTTGAGCCACACCCGGCCCGGAACTTTGCCTTGAGGGGCGGTGTATATTACTTTTTCCACCGTGTCGTTTCCGGCGACGGGGTAGCGGGTTTGCGGGGTTGGCTGGGTTTCCAGCAGGTGCAGCGCGGCGAGTTCCGAACCGAAGGCGCATAGTTTGCGGAACAGTTTACCGTCGGAGGTCAGCGGCAGTTTGGGGAAATCGGTTTTGAGGAATTCGGCGTAGCGGCGGCGGTATCCGGGCGAATAAAACACCGCGTAGGCGTAGTGGAAAATATCCTCCGGCCCGAAAGTGGTTTTGAGGTCGCCTTTGCCGTCGGGCACGAAGTCCAGCTTCAGCCGCGCGGAAAAATCCTTTATGAATTCCGGCGAAATGTTTGGGCGGCGCGCGCCTTGCGCGGCGGCGGAATCCGCGTGGGCAAATAAATCGGAGGATTCGTCGGGGTAGAGATAAAGCGGAAAAACAAAGCCATTGTTTGAGGTTTTGGGAGACATGCAAATCACTTCAACTATGTTTCGTGTAACTTGCGTATGCTGAAATGTCTCGCCCTTAGTCATTCTGGAAGTAACTAATGCCAGGTTGTGTCCCGCCAGCATATGCCTCATCACACTGTTGCGCGTTCTCCAGACAACAGACGGGTCATATATGATTCTGCGTTTATCAAATGGCCGATAGAGTATGTCGGTGAATTTGTCCTGCCAGTTCCCCGCTCCAGCCAGTTGCCGACGGGCATCCGCCACCCGCCAAGCGTAGTTTTCCGATAATTCCAATTCCTCTTTGACTTCCCTGTCGCCTTTTGACGAGTCCAGAAAAACGGAAATGCGCCGTTTAATTGGCGCATCGTCAAAATCAATCACAAAATGGTCCCGCGCGGTGACAATGCCGGTTGTATTGAGCGGCATAATATCTGTAATTTTCCAGCCGCGTTCGTATTCCTCACGGAATGATTCATCCCTCGGCACAAAAAAGTAGAACGGAGAGGTAGGTTTCAGCTTTTTCCACTTCGTTGACGCGCAGTCCCGCTCCGCCAGCGCGGCGTATTTGGCGGCGCGCGGACCGTACAGTTCGGCATGGTAAACCTGCGCGGGCCTGCTCCGCGCCGCCTGCTTTTTTACAAATAAGCCGATAGCCACGCCCTGCTGGATGTCGAAAACGTTTTCGTCCTTGCCACCGTCGGGCGATTTTTCCTTTTTCTTGCTGTTGCCGTGCAGGTCGAGGATATAAATATCGTCGAACGTCGCCAGCAGGCTTTGGCGCATTCCGCGAAAAGTGGGATTATCGAGGTAGCCGTGGTTGGTCACAAAGGCCAGCACGCCGTAGCCGGTCTGCTCTATGCGCCATTGCGCGAAGCGGATGAACTTCACATAGTCGTCGTTGAGCCAGTGTTTGCGTTCGTTCAGAAGCTGGCCATCCACTAAAAAATAATTCCCTGTTGCCTGTCCGGTTGAGCTATCCACGCCGTGCAACAATCCTTCAATCCACTTGCCGACATTAGCCGACACACCTGAATACGGCGGATTGCCCAGCACCACCATTATGGGCGCTTCCTTTTTCACCTCGTTGGCGCTGTTGGCTTCGTGCGCAAGCCATTGGGTGAACAGCGGGTAGCCGGTGTCCTCGTGCGCCTCCTCCAGCGTGTTGGTGAGGTAAACGCGCAGCCGCTCGTCGCTCTTGAAATCATAGCCGGTTTCGCGCAGCAGCAGCCCAAGTTTCATGTGCGCCACGGCGTAGGGCGCCATCAGCAATTCAAATCCATAAAGCCGGGGCAGTAGGTTTTCGCGCACATAGCCGGTCCAAAGACCCTTGTCGCCGCTGAGGGTTTCACGGATATGGCCTATGACCTGATGCAGGAACGTGCCGGTGCCGACGGCGGGGTCCAGAATCTGCACTTTATGCGCCTCAAAAGTCTCGGTTCCCTTGCCTTTGAGTTTCGGGCGGGAAAGTTTGATTTTTCCCGCGTCCGCCAAACCGGCGGACAGCTTGAAATCGGTTTTGAGTATGGCGTCCACGCTGCGCACTATGTAAGACACCACCGGCCCCGGAGTGTAATAGACGCCGCGCGCCTCGCGCATCTTTCTATCGTAAGCGCGGAGGAAGGTTTCGTAAAAATGGACAACAGGGTCCTGCTGAAGCGTGGCGCGCCCGAAATCCTTTAATATGGCCGGCATATCGGCGCGTTTGAGCAATTCGGCGAGGCTGTCCACCGCCCAGACTATGCGCTCGTCAAGCTGCGGCCCCGCGATATGCCCGAATAACTGGCGCAGGAACGGATTGGTTTTGGGCAGGTCGTAAGCCGCGTTTGCGCGGTTAAAACCCGCGCCCGTATGGTTGCAGCGCGCGGCGAACAGGCCGTAGCAGATAGTCTGCGCGTACATGTCGGCGAACTGCCCGGCGTCAAGGTCGTGCATGAGCACTTTGCGGAAACCGTCCAACTGCTCGTGCAGCGAACCTTGTTCGCCCTCTTCGGTAAAGGTGTTGGCGATTATGGAACGGATAAGCCGCGCCAGCGCGGCCATGCGCTCGGCAAGCTCTCTGGGGCCGGATATTACCGGAATGTCGGACGCGAAAAAGCCTTGCAGCAGCGTTTGCAACTGTTGCTCGCCGCGGGTTTCAGGGCGGAGTTTGCCGTTGGATTGCGGTTTCGCCAAAACGGCGGAAAGCCGCAATTTGCCGCGTTCGTACCAGCGGAATTCCAGATAATCGGTCAGTATGAGGTTGGCGAGGCTTTCGCGGTAGCGCAGCAACTGTTCGCTGTTTTCGGTTTCATCAAGCGGTATGCCGACGTCTTTCGCCTCCACAAAACCGGCGGGGATGCCGCCCCGCGTGATGATGTAATCCGGCGCGCCGCATTTGATTCGGCGCGGCTCGTTGGTGGCGGTTATTCCTTCGGCGAAGGCTTCAAGCAGCTTTTTCAACGCCGGACGGTGGGTATGCTCCGTGGCGTTGCCCGCCTTGTAAGCGGATTCGACCTCGCTCAAATAGTCCCTGAACAGCTCGCGCATAGTTCATATTATCAAATCGCGCCCGCGCGTTTTGCTAGAATCTGGGGACGCAATAAAAGACGCCATGAACACGTTATACAGACGAGCCGCCGATGACAGACGCTGAGCTGATAGCCAGATTCCGAAAGGGGGACGGCGCGGCGTTCGAGGCGCTTCTCGCGAGACACAAGAACCAGTTGTATTCCTATCTTGTGTCGCTGGTGAAAGACGAGGCCGCCGCGTCGGATATCTTCCAGGAAACCTGCATAAAAGTTTTCAAGAATATAGACAGGTACTCCGAGGAAGGCAGGTTCAAGTCGTGGCTGTTTCGGATGGCGTCCAATCTCGCGATGGACCATTTCCGGCGCGCTTCGGCGGTGCGGTTCGAGCAGGTCGAGGAGTACGGGACTGACGAGGAGCATCCGGCCCGCGAAACGGCGGCAACCGGCGAGGAGCCGTGCGAGATTCTGGTTTCCGACGCGACAAAAGCGCTTGTGACCGCCGCGCTGGACGCTTTGCCGCCGGAGCAGAAAGAAGTGGTGCTTTTGCGGGAGTATTCGGGGATGTCGTTCAAGGAAATAGCGGCGGCGACGAACGCGCCTTTGGGCACGGTGCTGGCGCGGATGAGCAGGGCGGCTAAAAAACTGAGGACGGCGCTGGAAAAAACTTATGAACGGTCCTGATTGCACGGAAAAAGCGGTTTTGCACCACTACGGCGAGTTGTCCGCGCCGCAGGCGGAGGAATTCCGGCTGCATCTGGCGTCCTGCCCGCACTGCCGCGAAATCCTGGCCGCGCTTTCCGCCGTCAAAGCCGCGCGCGCGTCGCTGCGCCCGCCGGAAACAGTCATTGAGCGCGTGCGCGCCGCCGTGCTGGGCAAACAACGCGCATTTGAAACCCTGCTTGAAATTTTGCGCCCCGCGCTGCTGGCGGCCAGCGCCGCGATGCTGCTAATCGCGCTGAACATCTCCGGCCCGATGTCGCGCCAATCCCGCCAGGCCGCCGAGGCCGCGTTCGAGACCCGCTTCGCCGAAGCCGCCGACGCGGCGGCCAGCCTTTCGGCGGCGCTGGCGTCAGGCGGCGGAATTATAGAAGATTTTGACTACGGAACGAGCGTGCTTGAGCATTCGCGCAGTCAAATGGACAAATCACTGGAGGAGAAAAAACTATGAACAGGAAAACAGCGTTATTCGCGGCGTTTCTGCTGGCGGTTCCCTCGCTGGCGGCGCTGGCGCAACAGCCGCCGGACGAGGAAAACGCCATGCCTGTAGCGATGGAGGAAGATGAGGGCATGCCTCCCGAAGGCGGCCCCGCGCCCGAAAACCGCCCCGGCACGCATGAAGGCATGATGCCCGGCGCGATGATGGGCGAAAAAGGCGCCATGCGCGGCCACGGCATGATGATGCGCGGCGGCATGATGGGGAAGATGGGCAAAATGGACCGCAAAGGCCCCATGGGCGACGGAATGTTCGGCGGCGAGGGCATGGACAGGATGATAGAGCAAATCCGCAAAGACGACCCCGCCCTGGCCGACAAGCTGGAAAAAATGAAAAAGGAAAAGCCGTTCATTTTCCACGCCGTCATCCGCGACGTCGCGCCAAAACTGTTCATGGCCGGAATGTCGGGCGACAAGGAGTTGCGCGCCAACGCGGTGAAAATGTTCCGCCTTGAGGTGGAAATCCGCGAACTGTCCTGGTCCTATAAAAAGGATGACAAAGCGGACAAGGACAGGATTAAAAAAGAATTGCAGGAAAAGCTCGCTCAGGAATTCGACGTGAAACTCGCGCTGGACCAGGCGCGGGTGAAGATGCTCTCCAAAGAAGTTGACGAGCTAAAGACCAGAGTGGAAAAGCGCAAAACCGCCAAAGCCGCGCTGGTGGGCGACCGTCTTGCCGAAGCGCTCGGCGAAAAAGAAACCTGGTAAAAATCCCGGTTAAGTTGCCGCCTGTGTCTCCGGACGCCCCGCAGCGTGAACTGCGGGGCGTCTTGCTTTGCAGAAAAAGACGCGGGGCGCAAACAATCGCGCCCCGCAGCATAACTGAAACAGCGCCGTCGCCTACGATTTACCCCAGTCAACCGGCCCGTCGGAAAAACGGCGTTTGAGGTTGTCGAAAACAAAGTCCCAGGCGCGCTGGAAATAGTTGAACGCCTTGTCCCATTCCTCACCCTCTTTCCAGCCAAGATGGGTAAGCCTTACTTTCACAAGCCCGTCGCCCGCGTCGGAAAACTGCACCACAACCCAGCACAACTCTCTGCGCACAACAGGCATATCCGGCGGCGCGTTCCACTGGAACGAAATCATCTCCTCCGGCAGGTAGCTGAGGATTTTCAGGCCTTTTGTTCCCATCCGTTCATCGGCAGGGTCGAAATAAACCTCGTACGGCCCGCCGATGGCGAGGCTGATATTGGCTTTGGGCGCAAAAAACGTCATCGCGCCTTCGGATGTTGTCCACGCCCGCCAAACCTCGGCGCGGGAAGCCGCGACTACAGCTTCCTTCACAATAACGTGCCGGGCTTTAGGCAAACCGTTCATCATATCCGCGTTCATGGCGGCGGGAGCTGGCCGGGGAGTTCGGCGGTGGTGTACGGTTTTTTGATGTAGCGGGTTATGTATTCCTTGAAACCCCACTGGTCTTCATATCCCAGCGCCTGCTTGTAGGTCTGCACCGCCAGCTTGCGGTCGCCCTGAAGGTCGTAGATGTTGCCGAGGCGCACCACCGCCCAGACCGCCCAGCGGTTTGGCTTTTCGCCGGCGGCGGGCACGGCGCGGGCGAAGGCCTGCACCGCCTCGCCGAAGCGCTTCTGCGCCAGATACGAAGTGCCCAGCGCGATGAGCGCGCGCGGCGTGTAGTTTAGGGAATAAAGCGGCGTCTTGTTGTCTATGCGCTTGAGATATTCCTCCGCCTCGGCGCGGACCTCGTCGAATTTGCCCGACTCGTAAAGCGAGACGATTTCAACGAAATGCAGCATGGGATGCAGCGGATATTCCTTGCGCAGTTCTTTGGACCATTCCAGCGCAAGCTTCGGATTCTCGTATTTGCTGCCGGTCTGGGTGAAAATCTCGATAAGCAGCAGCTTCGCGGCGGTGGCGGTGTAGCGGCCCTTGTCCTTGACCAGCTCAAGATACTTTATTCCCGTTTTAGGGTCGCCGCTTATAAGTATTTTGGCGAGTATGCGCACCACCGACGGCAGCGTGCCGGCGTAATACTCGTACATTCCGGGACCGAGCCAGGCGTCGTAAAGCTCGGGGTCGAGCTTTAGCGCCTGCTTCATGTGCCTGAGGCCTTTTTTGCCGGTGAAATAGGCGGTCAGCCAACTGTGCTTCATCAAAGCCAGCCGGCTTCTGAGGCCGTACATCCCGCCCACGCACAGGTGCGCGTGCGGGTCGTCGGGATATTTTTTCAGCCAGGCCTCGCCTTTGGCGATAGCCTCGTCGGTTTTCTTCTCGTAACTGTCGCTCAGCTCGCGGCTGCTTTCCTCGTGCTGGTACTCCAGCCGGCCCCATTGCGACATCGCCAGCCCGAAATAACCGTACGGCTGCCCCGGATATTTGGCGAGTATGTCGTTGAAATCCTTGTCGGCGGCGTCGAACTCCAGCCCGTGAATGGAATTTATGCCGTGCGAGATGAGCGCGTCAAGCTCCGGCGGAAGATTTTTGTCCGCGCAAAATCCGCCGGACGCGAACGCGGCGGCGGTTATCAGCGAAATCAGCAATTTTTTCATGCGGCGGCCTCCGGTACGATTTTATCCGCGCCGAAATACGGGCGCAGCGCGAGCGGCACGGTTACGGTGCCGTCTTCATTCTGGAAATTTTCGAGGATGGCGGCGAACGTGCGGCCAACAGCCACGCCGCTGCCGTTTAGCGTATGCACGAATTCCGGCGAGCCGCCCTTTTCGCGCTTGAACCGCGTGTTCATGCGGCGGGCCTGAAAATCCCGGCAATTCGAGCAGGACGAAATCTCGCGGTAGCGGTTTTCCGACGGCAGCCACACTTCAACGTCGTAGGTTTTGCAGGATGCAAACCCCGTATCGCCGGTGCAAAGCAGGATGACACGGTGGGCAAGGCCGAGCGCGTCCAAAACAGCTTCGGCGTCGCGCGTCAATTGCTCCAGCGCAGTCATGGATTCTTCCGGCTTTGCAAGCCAAACCAATTCCACCTTGTTGAACTGGTGCTGGCGGATGAGGCCGCGCGTGTCCTTGCCGTAGGAGCCCGCCTCCTGCCGGAAACAGGCGGTGTATGAGGCGAACTTCATCGGCAACTGGCTTTCTTTCAGCGTCGCGCCGCGGTACATGTTCGTCACCGGCACTTCGGCGGTGGGAATCATGTACAGCGGCGGCTCGGCGGCGACTTTATACAAATCTTCCTCGAATTTAGGAAGCTGGCCGGTGCCGGTCAAGGTTTCGCCCGTAACGATGTACGGCGGCATTATTTCCTTATAGCCGTGCCGCTTTGTGTGCATGTCGAGGAAAAACGAGATGATGGCGCGCTCAAGCCGCGCGCCCGCGCCGCGCAGCAGCGCAAAGCGCGAGCCTGACAACAGCGCCGCCGTCTGGAAATCGAGAATGCCCAGCTTTTCGCCAAGCTCATGGTGGTCGCGCGGCTTGAAATTGAACTGCGGCTTATGCTCCGCATTTTCGCGGACGGGTTTATTGTCCGCCTCGGATTTACCGACGGGGACTGATTCATGCGCCGGGTTCGGCAGGCAAAGCGCGAGGTTTTTAATCTCCGCCTCTTTCGGGGCGAGGCTTTCTTCTTTCGCGCGCAGCGCTTCTTTCAGTTCGCCCGCCTGTTTTTGCAGTTCCGGCGGAACTTCCTGTTTTTGGGCGCGGAATTTGCCCACTTCGGCGGAAATGGTCTTGCTTTTGCCGCGCAGGGTTTCCACTTCGGTCAAAAGCGCGCGATAGCGCGCGTCCTTTTCGACAAGCTCCTCAAGCGCGGGGCCGTAATCGCCGCTGCGGACCGACATCGCTTCGCGAAAAAAATCGGGATTGGAACGGAGCAGTCTGAGGTCTATCATAAGTTCACTTCGCTTTAAGCTCGATTTCGGACTGGCTCAGCAGCGCGGCGAGCTCGTCGCCCTTGCGCGGCTCCGCCATGACGCTGGCGGCCAGCCTGTCCGGCGCGAAACCGGTGTTGGCGATGCGCTTCAAATAAACATTGAGGTCCAGGTGCGCGATTATCACATCGGCGGTTTCGTCCGGGGGAATTTTGCCGACGCGCCGCTCGTCCACCGTGAACGGCACGCTCCAGAGGCCGGGTCCGGCGGAACCGTCTTTGGTTATGCGCATAGAGACGGCGCAGCGGAACACCCGCCCCTCGGCGGCCTGCGCGCCGGAGTTCTCCACCCGCACCAGCAGCCGCACCTTGCCCGGAAATTTGCCGTTTTTATCCAGCGTCAGAGAGGCCGCGTCCCGATAGCTGGCCTTGCCGCCCGGTTTTTCGGCGGCGGATACAACCTGCCACTTGATCTCTTTTACGGCGAGCCCTGCCAGCGCAGTCTGCGAAAGCGCGTGCAGGGCGAAAACGACGGCTAAAACGGTTATTATTTTCTTTCTCATATTGGTATTTGTAAATTGTAGCAAAAAGGCCGTGTCAGCCTTTTATTATTGACCTGCAAGCTTCAGTTGATTACTAGAACCGGAACGTAAAAAGGCGAAATGGGTTCGGCTCAAAAAGATTTGGCATCGGCGGGGGCGGACTGGGCGCAACGGAAGCCGGTCATGGTGTTGGAGCGGTCCGGCTCAAGATGGAAGCGGTTGGCGCTGCGGCAGGTCTCGGCGATATCAATAGCGGAGCCGCCGCGCAGCGCTTTGTATTTGCCGGAGGCCGCGCCGGCGGGGTTTTGCGAAGGCAGACTCCGGTAGGAGTAAACATACCAGTCCTGAGTCCACTCCCAGACGTTGCCGTGCATATCGAAAATCCCCCAGGCGTTGGGACTGCGGCTGGCGACGGGGTGAGTCATATCGTCGGAGTTGCGGTCGAACCAGCCGTACTGGAAAAGCCGCTCCCCGTTGTTGCCGAAGGAGAATTTTCCCCTGCTCCCGGCGCGGGCGGCTTTTTCAAACTCCGCCTCGGTGGGGAGGCGCTTGCCCGCCCAGCGGCAGTAGCCGTCGGCGCCATGCCAGCTCACGCAGTTGACGGGGAAATCGGAGCTGTCCGGCCTGGCGTAATTGCAATCCGCGCCGGTTACCGGCGCGGCGCACGCCCCGGCGGCGACGCAGCGGTGGTATTCTTCCACCGAAAGTTCATGTTTGTCGAGGTAATAAGCGTCCAGCCGGACTTCGCGGCGGGGCAGGCCTTCCGTGCCGGCCTCGCCCATCATGAACGCGCCGGCGGGGATATACGCCATTTCGGAGGGAGCGGGTCTGATGTCCTGCCGGAGAGCGGGAGCGGCGGATTGCCGCCGCTCTAAAAACGCGATTTTGGCGCGGTGTTTTCCGGGAACGAGCGCAATCGCCTTCTCCCGCGCCGCGGCGCAGTATGCGCCCGCGCGCGTAGTGCCAATCTCGAACCAGCGCCGCATTTCCCGCGCGGTTTTGAACGCGAGGCCGTTTTTGTAAAACCGCCAGCCGCCAAACCCGGCAGCCGCGATTACCACCGCCAGCAGCGTCCACGCAACGATTTTAGACAGCAACGAGCCGCGACGGAACGTCCTGCCGCATCTGTGGCAGGCCCCCACCCACGCGTTGTTGCGGTTGTAGCCGCAATAGGGACAGACTTTGTTCATGCTCCAAAAACTTCTGCGGGGGCCTCACCGCGCCCCCGCATTTCAAACCCTGGTTTACGGCTTCTTTTCGTCTTTGGCGTCGGGCTTCTTTTCGCCCTCCGCCGCGCCGGTGGCGGCTTCCAGGCGCTCTTCCGCCTGCTCGCTGACGACGGGGGCGACGCTGGCTATCTTGTCGCCTTCCGCCATTTTGACAAGCCGGACTCCCTGCGCGTTGCGCCCGGTGCGGCGGATTTGCTCGCAGCGCAGGCGCACCGCCATGCCCTGCTCGGTCATCACCATGAGGTCCTTGTCGCCGGTGACGAGTTTCACTCCCACTACCACGCCGTTGCGGTCCGTGGTCTTGATGGTGATGACGCCGGAGCCGCCGCGGTGCTGCTCGCGGTATTCCGAAAGCTCGGTGCGCTTGCCGAAGCCGTTTTCGCAGACGGTCAGCAAGTCGGGCGATTCCTTCGGGTCGGCGCTTTCCATGCCGACGACGACATCGCCCTTGTCCAGTCGGATGCCGCGCACGCCCATCGCCTGCCGGCCCATCGAACGGACCTCGGTCTCCGGGAAGTGTATGGACATGCCGTCTTTCGTGCCGATGATGCTGTCGGTCTGGCCGTTGGTGAGCTGCACCGCCACCAGCACGTCGCCGTCCTCAAGCGTGATGGCGGCGAGGCCGTTGCGCCGGATGTTCTCGAACTCCGAGAGCGCGGTGCGCTTTACCACGCCGTTGCGCGTGCACATCATCAGGTACGCTTCCTGCCCTTTGGCGGCCTCGAACGTGCGGATGGCTATGGCGGAGGTGATTTTTTCCTCGCCGGATATTTGCAGCAGGTTCACTATCGCCTTGCCGCGCGAGGTGCGGTTGCCTTCCGGCACCTCGTAGGCGCGCAGCGAATAGACCTTGCCGCGCGTCGTGAAGAACAGTATGGTGGCGTGGCTGGCCGTCACGAAGAGATGCTCGATGAAATCTTCCTCTTTCGTCTCGCCGCCGATGATGCCCTTGCCGCCGCGATTCTGCGCGCGGTAGGTGCTGAGCGGAATGCGCTTTATGTAGCCGCTGTGCGACATATTGACCACCACTTCCTCAAGCGGCACCATGTCCTCAAGGCTGAGCTCGGCGGCTTCGCTGGTGATTTCGGTGCGGCGCTTGTCGCCGTACTTGTCGCGCAGTTCGGTAAGTTCTTTGACTATTATTTTGAGCACTTTTTTCGGGTCCGCGAGAATGCCGCGCAGTTCCGCGATGAGCGTCAAAAGCTGCGCCAGTTCTTCCTCTATGGCGTTGGCCTCCAGGCGGGTGAGCTGGTGCAGCCGCATGTCCAGAATCGCCTGCGACTGGATTTCGGTCAGCTTGAACTCGTCCATCAGCTTGCGCTTGGCTTCCGCGGCATCGGCGGCTTTGCGGATTATCTGGACCACGCGGTCCATGTTTTTAATCGCAATCAGCAGTCCCTGCAATATATGCTCTCTCGCGAGCGCCTTGTTGAGGTCGTAGCGGGTGCGGTTGAGTATGATGACCTTGCGGTGCGCGACGTAGTGCTGGATTATTTCCTTTATGGACATCACACGCGGCCTGCCGTCCACAATCGCCAGCATGATGACGCCGAAGGTGGTCTCCAATTGCGTATGCTTGTAAATCTGGTTGAGCACCACCTGCGCGTTGCCGTCGCGCTTGACTTCTATGACGATGCGCATTCCGCGCCGGTCGGACTCGTCGCGGATATCGGAAATGTCGGGGATTTTCTTGTCGCGCACCAGTTGCGCGATATTTTCTATGAGAGTGGTCTTGTTGACCTGATACGGAATTTCGGTGATGATGATGGCTTCGCGGTTGCCTTTCATCTCCTCTATTTCGGCGCGGCCCTGCATGCGCACGGAACCGCGCCCCGTCTCGAAATAGTCGCGGATGCCCTGCCTGCCGCGGATGATGCCCGCCGTCGGGAAATCGGGGCCTTTTATATGGCGCGCGAGTTCCTTGACTTCGATATTGGGGGTTTCGATATAGGCGATTGTCGCGTCGCACACCTCGGTGAGGTTGTGCGGCGGCATGTTGGTGGCCATGCCGACGGCGATGCCGGAGCTGCCGTTCACCAGCAGGTTGGGGAGCTTGGCGGGCAGCACGGAAGGCTCGGTCATGGAACCGTCGTAGTTGGGCACGAAGCGGACGGTTTCTTTATCTATATCCGCCAGCATGTCGTCGGCGACAGCTTGCAGGCGGACCTCGGTGTAACGCATCGCGGCGGCGGGGTCGCCGTCAACGGAGCCGAAGTTGCCCTGGCCGTTCACCAGCGGGTAGCGCAGGCTGAAATCCTGCACCATGCGGACCAGCGCGTCGTAAACGGAAGCGTCGCCGTGCGGATGGAATTTGCCAAGCACGTCGCCGACTATGCGGGCGGATTTCTTGAAAGCCTTGTTGTGGCGCACGCCCATCTCGTTCATGGTGTGCAGAATGCGCCGGTGCACCGGCTTGAGGCCGTCGCGCACGTCGGGCAGCGCGCGGCCGGCGATTACGCTCATCGCGTAGTCTATGTACGAGGATTTCATCTCCTCGCCGATATCGCGCTGCACTATGTTGCCGAACAGGTCAACTTTCCTGGGCGCGTCGTGCGTGTTGTCGGGTACTTTTGCCATAAAATATAGCTCCAGTCTATATGTCCAGATTCCTTACTTCAAGCGCGTGGGCTTCGATGAACTGCTTGCGCGGCTCGACCTTGTCGCCCATCAGCGTGGTGAAAATCTTCTCGACTTCGGTGGCGTCTTCCAGCGCGACGCGCAGCATCTTGCGCCGGGCCGGGTCCATGGTGGTTTCCCAAAGCTGTTCCGGATTCATTTCGCCCAGACCTTTGTAGCGCTGCACCGTCGCGCCGGAACTGCCGGCCTCGCGGACGGATTTGAGCAAACCCCTCAGGTCGTAAGCCTCGGAAAGCGTCTTTTCGGTGGAGACGCGGAACAGCGGCGCCGGCTTTTCGTTATGCTCGATGGCGTACTGCTCCAGCTTGTAGCCTTTGGCTTCCAGTTTCGCCGCCGAAGCCATCAGCTTGCCCAGTTCCCACAAACCCTGATGCTCCGGGCGCAAATCCTCTTCGTCCACGGAAAGCTGCTCGGCGCCAGCGTCCTTCAACAACTGGTCGCGCCGCTCTTTTATATAGGCGGCCTCGAACTCGCGGTATTCCTTCTCGCTCATAAAATAGCGGAAAGAGCCTTCCGCCGTCGGAACGCGGTAGGCGGGCATCTGGCCTTTTTTGACGAAGCCGAAATAATCCTCAAGCGAGAGGTTCTTGGTCTCCATGCGCCGCAGGAGGTCTTCAAGCTCGATTAAGGAAACCAGCAGTTCCTGAAGCTCTTTCGCTTCCATTTTGACGGTTTTGCCGGCGCGCTGCACCGTCACCGCGTTGAGGCCCTCTTTCAGGAGCCAGCTTTGCAGCTTGTCCTCGGTCTCGACGTACATCTCGGTCTTGCCTTTCTTGACCTTGTAAAGCGGCGGCTGCGCGATGTAGATATGCCCGCCGTCTATGAGCGGCTTGAGCTGCCGGTAGAAGAACGTCAGCAGCAGCGTGCGGATGTGCTGGCCGTCAACGTCGGCGTCGGCCATGATGATGATTTTGTGATAGCGCAGCTTCGTCAAATCAAAGCCGCCTTCGCCCTCGCCGATGCCGGTGCCGACAGCGGAGATGAGCGTGCGTATTTCGTCGTTGGAAAGTATTTTCAACTGTTGCGCCTTTTCCACGTTGAGGATTTTGCCTTTCAGCGGCAGTATCGCCTGAAAAACGCGGTCGCGCCCCTGCTTGGCCGAGCCGCCGGCGCTTTCTCCTTCCACGAGGAACAGTTCCGAATGCTCGGCGTTTCTTTCCTGGCAGTCCGCCAGCTTGCCTGGCAGGCCGGAATCGAACAGCGAGCCTTTCCTGCGCGCCAGCTCGCGCGCCTTGCGCGCAGCGTCGCGCGCCTTGGCGGCAAAAATGCACTTCTGGCAGATGACCTTCACCGTGTTCGGATTTTCCTCGAAGAAGGTGGTGAGCGTCTCGCCCACTATGGAGCGCACCACGCCTTCCACTTCCGAGTTGCCCAGCTTGGTCTTGGTCTGGCCCTCGAACTGCGGGCGCGGGATTTTAACCGAAATTACCGCGCTGAGGCCTTCCTTTACGTCGTCGCCGGAAAGCGAGAAATCCTTATCCTTGGCGATGTCGTATTTCTTTATATAGTCGTTGACCACCCGCGTCAGCGCGGAGCGAAATCCGCTCAAATGCGTGCCGCCCTCGACGGTGTTGATGTTGTTGACGAAGGAATAGACGCTTTCGGAATAGGAGTCGTTATACTGGATGGCGAAATCCAGCAGCACGTCCTCGGCCTGCCGGGTGATGTGTATCGGCTCGGGCGTGAGCGGTTTTTTGTTGGCGTTGAGGTATTTGACGAACTGCGAGATGCCGCCCTCGAAATGGAACAGGTGCTGCTTGTCCTCAACGCGCTCGTCGGTGATGTTGATGCGCACTCCAGCGTTCAAAAACGCCAGTTCGCGCAGTCGGTTGGAGATTATGTCGAAAGAAAACACCGTCTCGCTGAAAATCCTGGCGTCGGGCTTGAAGCGCACCTTCGTGCCGTGCTGGTCGGTCTTGCCGCGGGTTTCAATCGGTGCGCGCGCCTTGCCCCGGTCAAACGCCTGGAACCAGACCTTGCCGTCGCGGTAAACCTCCACTTCAAGCCATTCGGAAAGCGCGTTGACGACGGAAACGCCCACGCCGTGCAGTCCTCCTGAAATTTTGTACGCGCCGGACTCGAACTTGCCGCCGGCGTGCAGCACGGTCAGCACCACTTCCAGCGCGGATTTGCCCTTTAGCTTGGGGTCTTTGACGTCCATCATCGGGTCAACTGGGATGCCGCGCCCGTCGTCGGTGACGGAGCAGATGTCGCCCTGCTCGATGACCACGTCTATCGTGGTGGCGCCGCCGGCGAGGATTTCGTCAACGGAGTTGTCCACCACTTCGTAAACGAGATGGTGCAGGCCCTGCGCGCCCGTGGAGCCGATATACATGGCGGGACGTTTGCGCACCGCTTCCAGGCCTTCGAGCACCTGTATTTTTGAAGAATCGTATTTTTTCGCCGCGTCTTTTTCCAAGGTAACCTCTTTCTCTGTTGTCATCGCGTTCTCCGGATTGCCGCCCTCATTCAGACACGCCTTATTTCGCGTATCCAGGGTCTGTCGAAATATTTATTCAGATTTTTCACCAGCGCCGCGCTTCTGAGCGACAGTTCCTGCCCCGCGGCGGCTGAAGCCGTTTTAACGAAAACGGCGTTTCCCTTGACTCCGTAAAGCTCCCAATGCGCGGACATGGCGCCGGTTTCCTTTTCCCACACCGAACCCAGCAGCAGCAATTTATTGAGCCGCAGGGGAAGCGTCTTGAAAGCCGTTCCGGTCTGGCCGAGACTGCTCCAGGCGCCGCCGCGTTTCATTGGTTTATGAGCGCACCGGCATGATGACATACCTGCTGTCCGCCGCGCCGGCGGGTTCCAGCACTACGGGATTGAGAGAGTTTGTCATCCCCACCGCCACTTTCTGCGCCGGCATGTTTTTGAGCACGTCTATCACATACTGCGGATTGAAGGAAACATGAAAGTCCGCGCCGGAGTAGCCGGTTTTTATCTCGTCCTGAAACTCCATCCTGGGCGAGACCGCCGTGACGGCGAGCACGCCGGTTTTCATCTGGTATTTCACGGCGCCCCTGTCGCCCGCGCAAAGCGCGGCGCGGCGCGTGACTTCCAGCAGCGGCCCGTTTTCTATCTCGAAAACTATGTCGCGCTTGCTGGGAATTACCTGCTCGTAATTCGGGAAATTGCCCTCTATGAGCCGGGAGATGAGAGTGGTCTGGCGCATCTGGAAGCCTATCTGGTTTGTGGCGATGCCGATAGTGACGGCTTCCTTCTCCTCCGGCTTGTTGATGCTCAGAAAGCGCAGGAACTCGTGGAGCACCTTGGTGGGCACTATTATCTTGAACTCTTTTCCGGCTTTGGTTTCCGCGGAGCGGGCGAGGGCCAGGCGGCGTCCGTCAGTGGCCACCATCTCCAGCCCCTCTTTGCCGCTCATCCAGAGGATGCCGTTCAAAACGTAGCGGGTTTCCTGCACGGAGGCCGCGAAAATGGTCTTTTGCACCATATTCTGTATAAGCGCGGCGGGAAGCTCAATCAGGTCGGACTTGCCCATGTCGGGAACCAGGGGGTATTCCTCTTTCGGCGCGCCCATGAGCCAGAATTTGGATTTGCCGCAGATGATATGGACCTTGTTGCCTGAATCGGAATATATGGTTATTTCATTGTCGCCGGGCAGGAGATGTAATATGTCGGTGAATTCCTTGGCGGGGATGGTGACGCTGCCGGGTTCCACAACTTCGGCGTTTATGTAATGGGTGGTCGCCATTTCAAGGTCCGTGCGCACTATCTTTATCCTGGAGTCGGCAGCCTCCATGAGGAAGTTATGAAGGATGGCCAAAGTGGTCCTTGTGGAAACGGCCGCCTGAACTATCTGCATCCCTTCCAGCAGATTCTCTTTAGTACTGGTTATTTTCATTATATAACCCCTTTATTGGCGTTGTTGATGTTGTTGAAAGTGTTGAGCGCCGTGCATTGAAACCTTCCACAGGCCGGACGTTTTTCAGGCCGAGATATCCACAAAACCCACAGCTGGGCAGGTTTTCCCATGTTGTTCACAGGTTTTCAACACTCCGTATATCCGTTTTTATCTGGTTGATTTCCGCGGAGAAGAACGGGTCCTCATCCAGTTTCCTTTTTACCTGGTCCCTTGCGTGGACCACGGTGGAATGGTCCCTGTCAAAAGCCTTGCCTATCTCCGGCAGGGAGCATTCCGTAAGCTCATGCGAAAGATACATCGCAATCTGGCGCGGCCAGGCTATGGAGTGAGACTTCCTTTTGGAGTTGAACTCCTCCACCGGCAGCTTGAAATGGCGCGCGACGACTTTTTTGATGGAGTCCATGCTGACGGAGGACTGCCTGTCGTCCGAAACAAGCAGCGCGCCGAGTATTTCGCGCGCCACGGGGATTGTCGGCTGCGCGTTATGTATCGAGCAATAGGTGTTTATCTGGTAAAGCGCGCCTTCCATTTCGCGGATGCTGGCTTTTATATGCTCGCCGAGGAAATTGACGACATCATCGGGAATGCTGAATTTGTTCTTGTCGCGCTTGCGCCGGAGTATGGCGATTCTGGTTTCCGCGTCGGGAGGCTTTATCTCCGCCACTATGCCCGCCAGCAGCCGGGAGCTGAGCCGCTCGTCTATCGCAAGCTCGTTGGGCATGCGGTCAGAGGTGAGCACGATTTGCTTTTTCGACTCCACCAGCGCGTTGAAAGTGTAAAAGAACTCTTTTTCGCTGGCTTCCTTGCCGGCCACGAACTGGATATCGTCCACCAGAAAGCAGTCCAGGCTGCGGTATTTGCGGCGGAACGCGTCCGAGGTCTTTTTTTGCAGCGATTCTATGTATTCGAAAACGAATTCCTCGCCGGACATGTAAAGCACTTTCGCGTTGGCGGAATCTTTCAGTATTTCGTTTCCTATCGCGTGCAGCAAATGCGTTTTGCCGAGGCCGGGCCTGCTGAAAATGACGAAAGGGTTGTTGGTGCGGTCGCCCAGTTTTTTCGAGACGGCGTTGGCCACACCGCAGGCGAAACGGTTGGACGGTCCCTCCACGAATTCCTGAAAGATATAGTTCGGGTTAAGCCTGTTGGGGAAAGCGGTCATGCCGGCGCGGATTTCGTGCCGCTCATCGGGCATCGGCGGGGGCATCGGCGCCGCTGTTGTATTGGAAGCGCCCATGGGGATGTTGTATTCCACGTTGGCCTCGCCGCCGGTTATGGAGCGCAGCGCGGTTATCAGGTCCGGCTCATAACGGTCGCGCAGCGTCTGATAAAAAACCTGATTTGGAATTTCCAGCTTAAGCGCGTTATTTTCAAAAAAAAGCGGCTTTATGGGTTTAAGCCACATATCCACCGCGTCGGTGCCTATTTTGGCCGAAATCCGGTTTATGATTTCAGCCCAAATATTTTTTGCGTCCGGTTTTTCCACAAGTTATCCACAGGGTGTTGATAAGTATTTTTACCAATACAAACCGCATTCAGCGGTTCAGTTGCGCACAGCGGCGGAGAAAACGTGTTTGCGCTGAAGCAGCCACGGTTCGCGCCGGCGGGAGACCGACCTGGAACACCCCGCGAACTGATTCTAGCAAGTTATTCCCAAACCGGTCAACAAAAAATGGATGTATCAACCGACCTCCAAATTGGTATGAACATTTTGGCGTATCCTTGCGCGAAAAAGCCGTCGCGGGGGCGGGTTGACAGGCAATGATATAAATGTTGGAATGTACACGTATTCGGGGTTTGTACTCAATAGCGAACCCAATCAAAAAACAGCGTTGCCAGCGGAGGCGAGATGACCGTTCAAATCGTAGCGAGACATGTGAAACTTACCAAGTCGCTCAAGGACTACATACAGGAGCGGCTGGACCGGGTGCAGCATTATTTCGACCATATAATCTGGGCGCAGGTTATCCTCACCATGGAAAAAAAGGTGAGCCGCGCGGAAATAATAATCCACGCCGCCCGCCAGACTTTCAAAGCCGGCTCCGAAACCTCCGACATGTATTCCTCCATGGACGCCGCCACCGATAAAATCGAGACGCAGATAAAGAAATACAAGGAGCGCCTCAAGGACCATCACCCCGAGGAGACCGCTCTGCTCAAGGCCGCCGAGGCCGCGCTGCCGCAGGCCGACATCAAATTTTCCGTCGTCAAGCAGGTGTCGGTGCTGCCCATGAGCGCCGACGACGCCGCCTTCGAGATGGAGCGCCTCGGCTACAATTTCTGGCTGTTCCAGGACGAGGAGACAAAGCAGCTCAACGTCGTCTTCAAGCGGCTCGACAGCACCTACGGGCTGCTGCAACCGGTAAAAAGATGAATAGACTTGGCCCCCAATAATTTTATGGGCAAAAATCACGGCTTTTGGCTTGCAGCTTCGCGGGCTTCGGCTTACACACCCCGCCGGAGTGTGCTCGCCTCAGCCCGCTTCGCTGCAAGCCAAAATCCTGTCTTTTTGCCTCATAACCTTAGAGCCAATCTAAAATCTCCGTATTCTGCTGCAAGCGGCGCTTGTGGCCCTGATACTTCGCGGTCTTCGGCTTACAGGCCTACAGGCCTGCTCGCCTCAGCCCGCTGCGTCTCAGAGCCAAAATCGCCGCTTTCGTCACGAAAGAGAGATTTTAGATTGGCTCTTATCAGGGGACAAGTCTAATGCCCGACGGCGGCGGATTCCCTCCCGGAATAGGGGGCAAAAACCTGACCGTGCGGGAGCTGCTTGACGCCAGGGGCCCCGCGCTGGGGCTGAAGATTGTCTCCGGGCATAAGTACCTCAACCGGAAAATCCGCGTGAGCGAGGTGAACCGCCCCGGACTGGCGCTCGACGGGCATCTGGAAAACTACCGCGCCGAGCGCATCCAGATAATAGGCCGCGGCGAGCACGCCTTCTGCGTGCAGGAGGAGCATAAGAAGCTGCTCCCCAGCCTGGCCAGGATGTTTTCCCGCCCGGACACGCCGTGCGTCGTCATCACCGCCGGCCTCGCCTCGCTTCCCGTTTTGAAAACCGCCTGCAACTGCGCCAGAATACCGTTGTTGCACACGCGCATGGAAACGTCCGCGTTCGTAGGCGAGCTGACGGCGTTTCTGGAGGACCAGCTGGCGCCGGTGACACAACTGCACGGAGTGCTGGTGGACGTTTACGGGCTTGGAGTGCTCATCCAGGGCGGCGCGGGGATAGGCAAGTCCGAGTGCGCGCTGGAGCTGGTCAAGCGCGGCCACATTCTGGTGGCCGACGACATAGTGGAAATCCAGCGCAAGCGCGGCGATATGCTCACGGGCAGCTGCCCCGCCATGCTCAAGCATTACATGGAAGTGCGCGGGCTGGGCATAATAGACGTGGAACTGCTTTTCGGGGTGGGCTCCGTGATGGACCATACCAGGATAGAGATGGAGGTCCGCCTCACCAAGCTTACCCGCGCCGACGGGTGCGACAGGACCGGCCTCGAAAACCGCACCTCCGAAATACTGGGCGTCAAAATACCGTCGCTGGCGATACCCGTGACGCCGGGCCGCAACCTGGCCGTGCTTATCGAGGTGGCCTCGCTCAACCAGCGTCTCAAGGCGCAGGGCGTGTTCGCGGCGAAGGAATTCAACGAGAAGCTGATACGCCGCATGAAAGCCGCCGCCCGGCATTAGGCTTGCGATTCAGATGACTTCAATGCGCAAAATTTTCATCATAACGGGCATGTCCGGCGCGGGCAAGAGCCAGGCTCTCAAGATATTCGAGGATTTCGGCTTCTACTGTGTTGACAACCTGCCGCTGGCGCTGGTGGAATCGTTCGCCGCTTTCGTGAAAAAGCGCGCCGACCTCGGCGATATCGCGCTGGGCATAGACGTGCGCGAGGGCAAATCGCTGGAGCAGCTGCCCGCCACGCTGGAACGCCTGCGCGGGACCGGGCAGGATTTCAGGATAATCTTTCTGGAAGCTTCCGACGCCGCGCTGATACACCGTTTTTCCGAAACCCGACACCGCCATCCGCTGGGCAAGAATCTCACCCAGGCCATACGCGCCGAGCGGCGGCTGCTGGCGGAGATAAAAACCCTTTCCTATAAAGTACTGGAAACCTCCGGCATGACGCTGGGCGAGTTCAAGGAATCCCTTTCCCGGCTGCTTGAGATAAAGCGCTCCCAGGAAATGAAAATAGCCGTAATTTCCTTCGGCTACAAATACGGCATTCCGCTGGACGCGGACCTGGTGCTGGACGTGCGTTTCCTCTCCAACCCCAACTACATAGAGCGCCTCAAGGGGAAAACCGGGCTCGACAAGCCGGTGGCGGACTATATCCGCCGCGACCCCAGGGCTGGCGAGTTTTTCAAAAAACTTGACGAGCTGGTGCGCTTTCTCATCCCGCTTTACATGAAGGAGGGCAAGTCTTACCTCACCATAGCGATAGGCTGCACGGGCGGCAGGCACAGGAGCGTGTTCATCGCCCGCGAACTGGCGGAGGGATTGCGTCGGTCCGGGCTCAACGTGTCCGAATTTCACAGGGATTTCAAAAAGCAATGATAAGCCTGATAATAGTGACGCACGGCGAATTCGGGGCCTATCTGCTGGAGGCCGCCGAGATGATAGTGGGCGCCCAGACGGAGGGCGTTGACCTCGTTTCAATATCGCCGCGCGTATCGGTGGAGGCCGCGCGCGCGCAACTTGCGGCTATCCTGGAAAAGCGAGCGGCCTGCGGCGGCGCGCTTATTTTAACCGACATGCTGGGCGGCACGCCCACCAATATAGCGTTTCCGCTGGCGCAGAAAATTCCCGCCTCCTCCGTCATAAGCGGGGTCAACCTGAACATGGTGCTTGCCGCGCTCAGCTACCGCGGCAGGATGACGCTGGAGAATCTGTCCCTCAAAGTGGCCGAGGACGGAAAAAAATCCATTTCCGACGTGAAAGCGCTGTTCGACGCAGCGATGAAGCCAAAATGCTGAGAGTGTTATGATTTTTGTCAGGATTGACGACAGGCTGGTTCACGGCCAGGTGGTGCAGGGCTGGCTGCCGTTTCTCGACGCCGCCGAGGTGGTCGTGGTCTCGGACGCCGCCGCCGGCGACGAGATGCGCAAAACGCTGATGCGCATGTCGCTGCCGTCGGATGTGTGCCTGACCGTGCTGGGGGTGGCCACCGCCGCCGAGTATCTCAAAAAAGCCGGCTCGCGGTCCGATAATATCCTTGCGCTGGCGGCGGGGCCGGGCGATATTTTCAGGCTGGCCGAGGCCGGCGTTTCGTTTTCCAGCGTCAACGTGGGCGGGATGCATTATTCGGTCGGCAAGGCGCAGATGGGCCGCGCGCTTTTCATGAGCGACGAGGATATCCGCAGCCTCAAGGCGCTTGCCGCGCGCGGCATAAAACTGGAAGGCCGCGGCGTTCCGACAGATGAGGCCGAGGACGTGGCCACCGCCCTCGTTGACACGACCCGCACCCGCCGGGCGGGCGCGTAAACCCTAATGGGCAAGCTATGGTTTTAGAGCCGCTGCTGATATGCGCCGCCGCCGCCGCGATAGAGCTTGACGTGGTGCAGGCGGGGCAGATATTTTTGTCCCGCCCGTCCGTAGCGGGGCTGCTGTGCGGCATTATCGGCGGCGATTTCGTGACGGGGCTGCAACTGGGCCTGTGCATGGAACTGCTCACCCTCGACCATGTGCCGGTGGGCGGCTATGTGCCGCCGAGCGGAGTCATCGGCGCGGCGTGCGCGTTCCTGCTGGCGAGGTACGCGGGCTTCGAGGGCGGCTATGCGTTTATGCTGGGTTTTCTGGCCGCGTGGCTCTTCGGTCTGGTGGAGACCCGGCTGCGCCATGAGCGCTCCAAATGGAACCCGGTGATTGAGCGTGAGGTGCTGGAAAACCCCGATGCGCTGTCGAAATGGGTTCGCAGGGGCTTTTTGCAGCAGTTCGCGGCGGCGTTTTTGTTCTGCATGGCCGCGTTTTTCGTGCTCAGGGAAATAGGCTGGCTGGGGTGGGAACTGCTGCCCGTCAGGCTGCGCCCGGCGTTTTCGATGGCTTACCGCATAGTGCCGTGGATAGGAATCGCCGCGCTGGCGTCGCTTTTGATGCCGAGGAAGGCCGGCTGATATGGAACGCAAGCTGCGGGGCGAGATTTTCAGGCGCTCGTTTATGGTGCAGGCCTGCTGGAATTTCGAGAAGCTGCAAAACGTGGGATTTGCGTGGGCGATTTATCCGGCGTTGCGCGTTCTCTACAAAGGGCGCGAACTGGGCGAAAGCGTGAGGCGGCATCTGGAAATTTTCAACACCCAGCCGTTCATGGCCAGCTTCGCGCTCGGCGTGACGGTTAAAATGGAGGAGGAGCGCGCCGCGCTGGAGCCCGCGCGGGCGCAGGCCGCCGCGGAGCGTATCAGCGAGATAAAAGCCGCCCTCGCCCCTCCCCTGGCCGCGATAGGCGACAAACTTTTCTGGAGCACGCTGAGGCCGTTCACGCTGGTGGTCAGCCTGCTTGTCTGGTGGCTGCTGGGCCTGCGGCAGTGGTCGCTGCCGCTGGAAGTGATAAAGCAGAATGAGTCTCATTTCCGGTTCGACATGCCGCGCATGCTTGTCGGCCTTCTGGCGGGGCTCGCGGTGTATAACGCGATGGCCATCTGGATACGCTGGAAGGGCCTCAAATACGGCTATAAGTGCGGCGCGCACGGCGCCTGCGGGATAGACTTCATGGACTGGCAGGGGTTCATCGGCAGGCTCAGGGCCTGCGGCTTCGGCGCGGCGCTGCTGCTGCTGGCGCTCAAAGCGTACGGTCCGCTGTCGCTGGGCTTCAGGTTAGGCGCGGACCGCCGCGAGACGGTGGTGCTGGCGCTGCTGCCGCTGGTGATGGCGCTGACGTTTTTCACCGCGCGGCTGGGAATGCGCAATTCGTCACTTTATTTCGGGGCGCTGGCGCTTTGCGCCGCCTCGCTTTTTTTCATATGAGAACTGCCGGAGCGCATTTGTGGTAAGCGAAAACCTGGTGATGAGCAACAAGCTCGGCATGCACGCGCGTCCGGCGACGCTATTCGTGCAGACCGCGTCGCGCTTTTCAAGCGAGGTCACCGTCACGAAAGACGGCGTCAACGTCAACGGCAAGAGCATCATGGGAATGCTGCTGCTGGCCGCCGAGCGCGGCAGCACGCTCACGCTGGCCGTGAGCGGCTCCGACGAAGCCGAGGCGCTCAGGGCGTTGAAAGCGCTGTTCGAGCGCAAGTTCGACGAAGAGTGAATTGAATTGAGATGATAATAATAAAAGGAGTGCCGGCCAGCCCCGGCATAGCGATAGGCAAGGCCTACGTCTTCGAGGAAAACGACCTCGTGGTGGAAAAACGTCCCATAGCGCGCGACAAGGTCAAGGCCGAGGTCAAGCGCTTCAAGGACGCCGTCCGGCAAACGCTGTCCGACCTTGACGCCACGGAGGCCAAAGTCCTGCTGATGCTGGGCAAGACGCACGCCAAGCTTATCGAGGCGCACCGCCTGATATTAAAAGACCCGCTCATCACCCAGGAGGCGCCGCGTCGCATCGCCGACGACCTCGTCAACGCCGAATACGCGCTTTCCCAGACGCTGGAAAGGGTGAACCGCAATTTCGAGCAGATAGACGACGAGTTTTTCCGCGAGCGCCGCCACGACATTTTCGACGTGGGCAAGCGCCTCATCCGCCATCTGGTGCGCCAGGAAAAGCGCACGCTGGCCGACATAAAAGCGCCGGCCATCCTCGTGGCGCACAATCTCTACCCGTCCGACACGCTCCACCTGCGCGAGACAAAGGTGCTGGGTTTCTGCACGGACGTCGGCGGCAAGACCAGCCACACCGCGCTGCTGGCGCAAAGCATGGAGCTGCCCGCCGTGGTGGGCCTGTCGGACATAACACGGCAGGTCAAAACCGGCGATATCCTGATAGTGGACGGAGACCAGGGCATAGTGGTCGTCTCGCCGGGGCCGGAGGCGCTGGAAAAATACCAGAAATCCCAGCGCCAGCTGCGCCAGGCGGAGCGCTTTCTTGAAACCGTGCGCGCGCTGCCCAGCGTGACGCGCGACGGCCACAAAGTCGGGCTGATGGCGAATCTCGACTCGCGCGACGACCCGCAGGCCGCGCTGCCGCTCAACACCGAGGGCGTGGGGCTTTTGCGCACAGAATGGCTTTACATGAACCGCCAGACTCCGCCCGCGGAAGCCGAGCATCTGGCGGTGTACGAGAATATGGCCAGAACGCTGGCTCCCGCGCCCGTCACCGTCCGCCTGGCCGATATCGGCGGCGACAAGCTGACCGCTCTCGGCATAGAAGGCCATGAGGGCGAGATGAACCCGTTCATGGGGCTGCGCGGCATCAGGCTGTTCCTGCGCCATCCCGATTTGATGAAAACGCAGCTGCGCGCCATGATTCGCGCGGGCAAAGCCGGCAACATCAAAATAATGGTTCCCATGGTGACTTCCGTCGGCGAGGTGCAGGCGGTGCGCAAGCTGATGGCGGAAACTTATTCGGAGCTTTTGAAAGAGGGCGCCGCCCCTCCGGTGCAGCCGGAACTGGGCATAATGGTGGAAATTCCCGCCGCCGCGCTCACGCTCGACACCATGCTGTCCGTGATTGACTTCGTTTCCATCGGCACCAACGACCTGATACAATATCTGCTGGCGGTGGACAGGGTCAACCAGCACGTCGCGCATATTTACGACACCTATCATCCCGCCGTGCTGCGCACGATTCATCTCATAGTGCAGACCGCGCACAAGAAAGGCAAGCCGGTCAGCGTCTGCGGCGAGATGGCTTCCGACCCGAAATCCACGGGACTGCTTCTGGGGCTCGGCGTGGACGTGCTTTCAGTCACGCCGCGCATGTATCTGAAGGTGAAGCACACGATACGCTCGCTCGATTTCGCGGCCTGCTCGCAGCTTGCGCAGCAGGCGCTCACCCTCTCAAGCTGCGACGAGATACGCCGGCTTGTAGCCGCCCAGACAGATGAAAATACGTAACTTCTCCATCATCGCCCACATAGACCACGGCAAGTCCACCCTGGCGGATAGGCTGCTTGAGGAAACCGGCACCATTCCCAAACGCCAGATGCGCGAGCAGGTGCTCGACGGCATGGATTTGGAGCGCGAGCGCGGCATCACCATAAAAGCCAAAGCCGTGCGCATGCCCTACCATGCGGACGGCGAGGATTATATCCTCAACCTGATAGACACGCCGGGCCACGTTGATTTTTCCTACGAGGTGGCGCGCTCGCTGCGCGCCTGCGAAGGCGTGCTGCTGCTGGTGGACGCCTCGCAGGGCGTGGAGGCGCAGACCGTCGCGCACGCCCACCTGGCGCAGACGCTGGGGCTCAAAATAATCCCCGTAATCAACAAAGTGGACCTCTCCCAGTCCGACGCGGACGCCGCCGAGGAGCAGCTGTGGGAAATTCTCCGCAGCACCATCTCCGCCGAGCGGGTGAGCGCCAAGACCGGCCTTGGCGTGGAGTCTTTGCTGCGCCGCATCGCGCTTGATATTCCCGAGCCCGCCGGCAGGCCGGACAATCCGCCGTCCGCGCTTATTTTCGACTCGTTTTACGATGCCTTCCGCGGCGTGGTCGTATATATAAGGATGTTTGAGGGCGCGCTCAAGCCGGGGATGAGGATAAAGCTCTTCGCCTCGGGCTTCGTGTCCGAGGTGGAGGAAGTGGGGTACCTGACGCCCAGGATGACGAAGTCCGCCGGCCTTTCGGCGGGCGACGTGGGCTACATGATAGCCGGCATAAAAGACATCCACCAGATAAAAGTGGGCGACACCGTCACCGACAACGCCAACCCCGCCGCAGGGCCGCTGCCGGGCTATTCCGACGCGCGCCCCGTCGTGTTCGCCAGCATTTTCCCCGTCGAGCCGACGGATTATCCGCTGCTGCGCGCCGCCATAGAGAAGCTCAACCTGTCGGACTCCTCGTTCCACTACACGGCGGAAACATCGAAGGCGCTGGGGTTCGGATTTCGGCTGGGTTTCATGGGCCTGCTGCACATGGAGATTGTAAAAGAGCGGCTTGAGCGCGAGTTCGACCTCTCCCTTATCGTCACCAGCCCCAACGTCATCTACAAGGTGAAAACCAAAACCCGCGCGCATACCGAGGCGTCCGCCGCCACCGCCGACGAGGAAGGCTATTATTTCGTTGACAATCCGGCCACTTTCCCCGAGCACGGCGACATCGCCGACGTGCGCGAGCCTTTCGTGAAAGTCACCATAGTCACGCCGGTGCCGTATATGGAAGCGGTGATGAACCTCCTCAAGGAAAGGCGCGGCGAATATCTCAAGCTCGAGCACATGTCCAACCAGCGCGTCATTGTGGAATACGCCATGCCTCTCGGCGAAATGGTGGTGGATTTCTACGACAAGCTCAAATCCTGCTCCAAAGGCTACGCCTCGTTCGATTACGAGATGACGGGCTACCGCTCCTCCGACGTGGTGGTGATGGAGATTCTCATTCACGGCGAGCCGGTGGACGCGCTTTCCGTGGTGACGCACAAGGCCAAGGCGCAGGTGCAGGGCCGGCTGCTGTGCGAGAAGCTCAAGGAAATAATACCGCGCCACCAGTTTGAAATCGCCATCCAGACGCGGGTGGACGGCAAAATCATCGCCCGCGAGACCAAGCCCGCCATGCGCAAGGACGTCCTGTCCAAATGCTACGGCGGCGACATAACGCGCAAGCGCAAGCTCCTCGAAAAGCAGAAAGAGGGCAAGAAAAAGCTAAAGCACATCGGCAGCGTGGAGATACCCAAAGAAGCCTTCGTCGCCATGCTGAAAATCCAGCAGTAGCTTGAAAGTCCCATTGATATACACGCATTGAAATGCTATACTAACTACGTACAGAGATAGCGGTTGGATTACCCGGATACCTAGCTGGTGGGGTCACTCCGATAATATTCCAGCCGTCTTGTTTTACACCAGCGCAATTTTAACATCCACCATATAAGCGGGTGGATGTTTTTTTATGGATAAATCTGCTCTCCAAAAATATCTGGCAGAACTGGTAAATGAAGGCGATATAGATTGTGCAGCAAAATTATCCGTTTTTTTAAAAGTGTTGGGTAACTTCAGAATCCCCAATAGAATAAGACTACTACAGTGTTTTATAGAAGTCGGTAAAGTATTAACCCGAAAATCGCAGTTGAGTAGCGGAATTCGACGAAAAATGGCTTCGCATCTCCGGCACAAAAAAGCGCTTACAGGCCTACGGGCCTGCTCGCACTTTTTTGTACCGAATCTGCTTCGCCCTTTTTCGTCTCGGTTCTCGCTATCAACTGCGCTTTCCGGGTTAACATCCAGGCAAAATCGTTTACAAAAACCTCAACTGAAACCTAAAGAGATAAGAGCAGCGGTTGGTTTGATTATGTTTCATTATGCCAAAACCAGTGTAATTGAACTCAAGATAAAGCCTGAATTGGCAGTATGTTTAGGTCGTGATATGACCGAAGAACAGGCGAAAAATTATTATCGCGACAATGTGCAGGGTCAAGTGCGCGATGCATACGGCAGGCAAATAAATATCAATGCTGATGGTGTGAGGCATTTGTATAAAGATGAGGATGGCAAGCATACCATATGTGCTGAATATTTGATGCAAAGCAGGGTAAAACGTTTGCCTTGGATCAGGTATGCTTTGGAAAACACAATGGAGATATATAAGCGCTATGATGGCGATTGGATATGTTATGCCTATACCCAGACGTTTAGTGTGCCTTTCCGAACAGGCGGCGAGAATAATTATTTGATGGTCATTGTGAGAAGTGAGAATGCCCAGGCTCCTCTCAAATTTGTAACAGCGTATTACATTAACGATCATGAGGAATTGCTCAAGCGAATAGAAGAGTTTGAACCATTTGAAACTTCTCCGGTTATACACAAAACTTTTTGAAAATGTTGGCACGCCCAAACATGGTTGTTGAACAGAAACATCTCCTGTGCTGTAGGGGAATATTTGTTTCATTTTTGCTTTTGTTTTCCGGGGCGGCACGCGCCGGCGAGGCGCCGCCGGGGATTGTTCCGCTGAACCCCGCGTTCGTGCGGTATATGGAAGCGGCGGCATCGCGCGGTCCGGCGGCAAAAACGCTCTCCGCTTTTCGGACAACGGCTGACGGCCATGCCTTGGGCAAGCTGCCCTCGCCGGTGCGGGCTCCGGCTGGAAATCCTCTCGCGCCGCTGCCCCGGCTTAAAAGCGCGGCGGGCGGCTACAGCGTTTCCTCCTCCTCCTACGACCTGCGCTGGCCGTGGGTCAATAAAGTCACTTCGGTGAAAAACCAGGGCCAGTGCGGCAGCTGCTGGGCCCACGCGGCGATGGGCTCGCTGGAGTCTTTTTTCATGCCCGAAAACCTGAATTTTTCGGAAAGCGATCTCGACCTCCGCAGCGGCTTCGATTATGGCTCCTGCAACGGCGGCACCGATCTGATGTCCGCCGCCTACATGACGCGCTGGAGCGGCCCCGTGGCGGAAGGCTCCGCCGGCCCGGTGGTAAAACACGCGCAGGATATAGTTTTCATCCCGCCGCGTTCCGCTTCGTCCGATAATAACCGCATCAAGGCGGCATTGCTGGCTTACGGCGGCGTGGCGGGCTCCTACTATGTGTATGTTCCTCTTCATGTGGATGACCCAGATCCGTATTACAATTCCACGACTCATTCCTATTATTACGATGTTGCCAACGATTCAGCGGACAGCAACCATGAGATTACCATAGTCGGCTGGGACGATAATTACAGCGCTTCCAATTTCCTGATCCCGCCTGCTGGAAACGGAGCGTTCATCTGCAAAAACAGTTGGGGCACAGGCTGGGGCGAAAACGGCTATTTCCACGTTTCCTACCACGACACCGTTTTCGGGCGCGACGACTACGCTGTCGCCTACACCGGCGAGTCCGCGGCCAACTACAGCCGCGTATACAGCTATGACCCGCTGGGGTGGGTTGTGGAGTTCGGCGGCAGCGGCTGGTCAGCCAATATTTTCACTTCCGTTGCGTCTACCGAGACGCTCAACGCTGTCGGCTTCTATACCACCCAGACAGGCGTGTCCTATTGGCTGACCGTGTATGCCGGCGTCGGCGCCGGGCCGACAAGCGGAACCGCCGTTTCGTCGAAAAGCGGCGTGCTTGCTCAAGCCGGCTACCATACGATTGTTCTGGACACTCCGGTCAATCTCGTCCATAACGACAGGTTTTCGGTGGTTTTGCACACGAACGAGTCCAGTCATTCTGTCCGTGCTTCCGCCGCCTTGCCGGGGTATTCTTCGCAAGCCGTTGCGGTGCCGGGCCGCAGTTATTACAGCGCAGACGGTGCGAACTGGAGCGATTTCTACAACTACAACCACAGCATGTCCGCCTGTTTGAAAGCCTACGCCACCGGCGGAATTGATATCGGCAGCGCCAGGGACCTTGAGAATCTCAAGGTATTCCCCAGCCCCGCAAGATTCAGCGAGGGACAGCGGGTGCGTTTCGACGGCATTCTGGAAACCGCCTCCGGTCCCGAAATATACATCTATACCGTTGCGGGCCGGCTGGCGCGCAAGCTCTCCGGCGGCGATATTTCTCGTTCCAATTCGCTCTACCCCGCCGGAATCGTGGCCGGGCTCTGGGACGGCAAAAACTCCTCCGGCGAGCATGTCGCCAGCGGGCTTTATCTTTACCTCGTCAAAACCGGCGCGGACAGGCGCACCGGCAAGATAGGAGTGTTCTGGTGAAACCGTCTTGTCGTCCGGCGGTCTGGCTATGCGCCTGCGGCTTTGCGCTGTCGTTTTGCGCCGCCGCGCGCGCGGGCGCCGGCACCGCCGCGGCGGAGTTCCTCGAAGTTGACCCGTCGGCGCGCTCCGTGTCGCTCGGCGGCGCGGTCACCGCGGACGGCGACGGCGCGTTCTCCTTTTTCCACAACCCCGCCGGACTGGCGCAGGTAAACAGGCAGGAAATCGCGCTGTCGCATGTAAGCTGGCTTGAGGGAATCGCAAGCGAGTACGCTGTATACGCCCTGCCGCTGGGCGAAAATGCGGCCGCGGCGGTCGGCGGCTCATATTTTTCCTCCGGCGATATGGACGAACTCGACATTGCGGGCAACGCGCTGGGTTCTTACAGCTATACCGGCATGTCGGGCGGCCTTTCGCTGGCGTACAAAGCCGGAGGCTTCGCCGCGGGAGTCACGGGAAAAATGGTGCGGATAAGCATGGCGTCCCGTTCCGCCGACGGACTGGCGGGCGATATCGGCGCGCTTTACAACGCGGGAATGCTGACGCTCGGCGCGTCGTTCAGAAATTACGGCGGCGGCATGAAGCTTTACACCGAAACCGCCGCCCAGCCCGGCACGCTCAACGCCGGCGCGGCGTTACGGCCCGCGAAATACCTTTTGCTCGCGGCGGAGGCCGGGCGTCCGCGCGATTCAAACGAGAACAGCTATTCCGCCGGAGGCGAACTGTCAATTCCGGGGGAAACCAACGAGGATTATATCTGTCTGCGCGGCGGCTGGCGGTTCAACCAGGAAGCAAACACCGGCAGCGGGCTCAATCTCGGCGTTGGCGTCAAATTCGCGCGGAACTTCACCCTCGACTACGCCTACTCGCCGATGGGAGAGTTCGGCTCGTCGCAGCGGATTTCGCTCCGGCTCGATTTCGGCGCGCTCCGGCCCGGCACGCACGGCGAACCGGAAAAACCCGGCAAACGCCTTCCCGTCCCGGGCTACAAAGGCGGCAACCGGAAGCTGACGGTCGTCGAGCAGGCGGTGGAGGACTACCGCGCCGGCAAAATCGGCATGGACGAACTGCGCGAAAAAATGCGCCAGAATTACCAATGAAAAAACCGTTTGCCGGGAAAACCGCAGTGATAACCGGCGCGTCGTCGGGAATCGGCAGGGAAACCGCGCTGGCGCTGGCGGCGGCGGGAGCGCGCGTGGTTTTATGGGCGCGCAACGCCGCGAAACTGCGCCGCGCCGCGGACGAAATAAAAACAGCCGGTTTTTCCGCCGAAACCGCCGTCGTGGACGTGCGCGACCGGGCGCGGGTTTTCTCCGCCATGGAAGACGCGGCGAAACTCTGCGGCGGGGTGGACATTCTGGTCAACAACGCGGGCGTCGGCTATTTCGGAAGCGCGCAAGCCACGCCGGAGGCGCAATTGCGCCGCGTGCTGGAAACCAATTTCTACGGCTCCGTTTACTGCGCGCAGGCGGCCATCCCGTTCATGCGCGGGCGAGGCGGGAAAATAGCGTTCATCTCCTCGATACTGGGCAAGCGCGGCGCTCCGTATTACGCGGCTTACTGCGCCTCCAAGTTTGCGGTGCAGGGTTTCGCGGAGGCGCTGCGGACGGAGCTGGAAGACTTGAAAATAAAGGTCATAGTCGTCTGCCCCACCGCCACCGAGACGGAATTTTTCAGCAACGGCGGCTGGGACGGCGTAGTCCTGCGCCGCCCGCGCGGCCCCGTCATAATGAGCGCGCGCGCCGCCGCCCGCGCCGTAGTCTCCGCCATCCGCCGCAGCCGCCGGGAAACGGTGCTTTCACTCCCCGCCAAACTGCTGGCCGCCGCCAACGCCGCCGCGCCGTCAATGGTGGATATCGCCGTCTCAAAATTCTTCAAGTAGCCCTGCCGATTTTTTCCGGCGATGAACTTTTTCCCCGTTACTGCAACTGATACCATGCGGGACCATGCAGCCTATCTTCGGAGGATGATATGAAAAGGATGATATATGTCGTTTCGTGCATAACGTTGAGTTTTCTCGCCTGGGACATGCTGAGAGGGCCGCTTGGCAGCGGGAGTCCGGTGGAACGCACAGTCTATTCGGCTGACGGCAAATTCCTGGCGGCGGCGACCGGCGACAATACCCTCCGTATTTACAATGCCGAAACAGCAAAACTCATAAGAAAAGTGCGCGAACCGCGCTTGCCGCTTTACGAGATAACCGGCCCTGTTTTCCTGCGCGATACCGGCTCTCTGGTCTACGGCATTTACGACCATGTGAAAATTCTGTCCGCGCCGGATTATGCCTCAGCGAAAGAAATAGCCGCGCGCAACGGGGAGATTGCGTCTCTGGCCGTTTCTCCCGACGGCGCAACCATCGCCGCCGGCATGGAAAACGGGCATCTGGAAATTTATAACGCCTCCGACGGCTCGCTCGTAAAGGATATAGCGGCGCATACAAAACTTCTCCGCGGGCTGGCCTATTCACCCGACGGGAAATACCTGGCATCAGGCGGCTTCGACAAGGCGGCTTCCCTCTGGAACACGACGGACTATTCGCTTGCCGCAACCTACAGCCGCGCGGCGGTTCACACCAAATGCGGCATGTATGGCTGCGGCGAAGTGCGCTGGGTGAGATTTTCTTCGGATGGAAAATACCTTGCGCTGGGACCCAACCCGCAGATGAGGACCGTGCCGCAACTTGCCGAAGCGGGCTGGCAGGCAAACGCGCCGAAAGTTCAGTTTTCGTCCCCCGCCAGTTCCCCCGACGGCAAATACTACGCCAAAGCCGGCGCGAAGGGCGTGAGCATTTATTCTCTTGCGGCATATCCCGATACAGACCGTCTGGAAGACGCCGTTCCGGCGAAAACATTCCGCTGGGTTTTCCCTATATTGGAAAGAACCACAAACGCCTTGCTGTGGCTGCTGATTGCGTTTTCTTCGGCCCTGCTGGTTTGGGCAATCATGCGGACGCTGCTGCCTGGTTTGACGACTGACCGGTTGATATTCTCCAGCCGCGCTTTCGGCGAGGAAATAACTCTGTTGTTTAGCACCGCCGGACTCATACTGGCGGGACTGTATTTCACCCTGATATTTGCCGCCAGCAGATGGGCCGACCTGATTAAGAACGCCGACATAGATTTGGTGTTCATCGGATACTGGTTGCTGGGGTTCCTGGCTATAGTTCCCGTGGCCGCCGCGGCCGGGATGTACAGGAAAAGCAAGCTTTGACGGCTGCGCCGTCCGGCTGGGCGCGAAAAAATGCGGATTGATTACACGGCCTTGTCCGACGAGGAACTGCTCAAAAGGTTTATCTCCGGCGAAAAGCCGGCTTTTGAGCGGTTGCTGGAGAAATACCGGGAGCGTGTTTCCCAGTTCATCCGCTGGCGGCTTTGCGAACTGGATTGCCACGCCGAGGATTTGGCGCAGGAGGTGTTCATGGACGTCTATCTCAAAGCCGCCGGTTTCCGGTTTGAGTCGTCTTTCAGGACATGGCTCTATTCCGTCTGCGCCAACAAATGCCTGAACTTCCGCCGGTCACATTTCAACAACGCCGGCCGCGCCGAGACGAGCGCCGTTGAGGAGGAGGAAATGCTGGCCATTCCCGACGGCGAGCCCTGCCAGTTGGAAGCGCTTGAGGAAGCGGAGCGCCGCGAAATCGTGGGCGCGGCGGTGGAAGCGCTGCCGGCGCATTTCAAGGAAACGCTGCTGCTGCGCGACTGGGAAAACCTTTCCTATAATGAAATAGCGCAGGTGCTGGATATTCCGGCGGGCACGGTGCGCTCGCGGCTGCATAACGCGCGTGCGTTGCTGGCGCTGGAATTGCGGAGGCGATATGAATTGCCGTGAAATCAGCCTGTTTTTAAGCGCGTATCTCGACGGCGAGCTGGCGGGGCGGGAACAAGCCGTTGTTGCGGCGCATCTTCCGGCTTGCGCCGCCTGCCGGCGCAGGCTTGAAAACCTCAAGCTGGCTCAGTCGGCGTTTGCCGCGTATGAACCGGCTCCGGCTTCCGCCGGTTTTGAGCGGAAACCGCGTTCAACTTCATCCCACATGGAACGGCTGCTGTCATTCTGGCGCAAGATACCGGAAAAGCGCGCGCTGGCGCTTGGACTGGCCGGGCTGCTGCTGGTGTTGCAGATGTCCATAAATTTTAACCGCGAAATGAAGCAATCGCAACCGGAGCGGCAAAACCGGAATGCCGCGATGGTACAGGACGACGCCATCCGGCGCCCTGAGTCTGGATATTTTCGGTTTTCCGCGGCGCGCGATGAAATGGCGCCGCCGGAAGAGTCCGATTTTTAAGGCCGGCTTTGCCGGTTCGCCTTGTGCGCATTTGGCCATAAATGTTATAAAAATGCTATCAGTGTTGCGTAGTTATGCGGTTTTCCCGTTGTAAATCTCCGGAGGCATTTATGACTTCAACTACAATAAGACGCACCCCGCTTTACGATTCCATGCTTAAAGCCGGCGGCAGGATGGTGGATTTCCACGGCTGGGAGCTGCCCGTGCAGTTTTCCGGCATCATCCAGGAGCACCGCGCCGTCAGAAACGACTGCGGAATCTTCGACGTTTCCCACATGGGCCAGGTTTTCGTCACCGGAAAAGACGCCCACGCCTTCGTCCAGAAGGTCAACGCCAACGACATAAAAGACATCGCCGGCCGCGGCGCCTATTCCCACGTGCTCAACGAGCGCGGCGGGCTGGTTGACGACGTGATTCCTTTCTGCCTCTCGAAAGAGAGGTTTTTCATCGTCGTCAATTCCGCCACGACGGAGAAGGATTACAACTGGTTTGTGAAGCAGTCCGCCGGCATGGATTTGAAAATCGAAAACGCCAGCGACCGTTTCGGCATGATAGCCCTGCAGGGCCCCAAAGCGCCGCAGCTTATGGCCGAACTCTGGCCGGATTCGGTAAAACTGGCCCGCTTCTGGATAATGGAAACCAAAATCCACGGCGAACAGGGCTTCATCTGCCGCACCGGCTACACCGGCGAGGACGGCTGCGAAATAATCGCCTCCCCCGCCGCGACGGTCAAAGTCTGGGACGAGCTGCTGGAAAAAGGCAGGAAATACGGTCTTATCCCCTGCGGCCTCGGCTCGCGCGACACCTTGCGGCTTGAATCCGGCTACCTGCTTTACGGCTCCGACGTTGACGACGACCATAATTCCTTCGAGGCCAATTACGGCTGGGTGGTGAAGCCCAAAAAAGGCGATTTCATCGGCAAGGAAGCCGCGCTGAAAAGCAAGGCGGCGGGCATAAAACGCAAACTGACCGGTTTCGCGCTGACGCAGGGCGGCGTGCCGCGCCCCGGCTGCGCCATATACCTGCAAGGGCAAAAAATAGGCGAGTTGTGCAGCGCCACGTTCTCGCCGGTACTGGGCAAGGGAATCGGCGTCGGCTACGCCGCGCCGCCGGACCTAAAGGAAGGCGAGCCGGTGGAAATAGAAATTCACGGACGCCGCATCCCCGCGAAGGTCAACCGCGTGCCGTTTTACGAGAACAAAGTCTGAACTTTAATAAGGAGAGCGTCATGTATAAACCCGAAAATTGCAAATACACCAAAACTCACGAGTGGGCGTTCGCCGAAGGCGGCGTAGCCGTCGCCGGCATAACCGATTTCGCGCAGCATGAAATCAGCGACATCGTTTTCGTGGAACTGCCTAAAATCGGCGCGAAGACCGAACAGAACAAGCGCTGCGCCGTCATCGAATCGGTGAAAGCCGCCTCCGACTTCAACGCGCCGGTCTCCGGCGAAGTCGCGGCGGCAAACGACGCGCTGGCCGCCAACCCGGCGCTCGCCAACCAGTCCCCGCACGGCGACGGCTGGTTCTGCAAAATAAAGATGTCCAACCCCGGCGAGCTTGACAATCTTATGGACTACGCCGCGTATCAGGAGTTCATAAAGCAGCCCGCGCAGCATTGACGGAGAGCGCAATGTACACTCCGCACACAGACAAGGACCGGGAGGAGATGCTCAAGGCGATCGGCGTTTCCTCTTTTGAAGAGCTGCTGCGCCAGATTCCGCAGGAGCTCAGAAAGTCGAAGTTCAATCTGCCGCCCGCGCTTACCGAGCCGGAGCTTGCCGCCCATGCGGCGGAACTGGCCGCCAAAAACTCGCGGCTGCTCAATTTCGCCGGCGGCGGCGCTTACGAGCATTATATTCCCGCCGCGGTGCGCGCGCTGGTTTCGCGCGGCGAGTTTGTTACGGCCTACACGCCTTATCAGGCCGAGGCCAGCCAGGGCACGCTTCAGGCGATATACGAGTATCAGAGCACGGTCTGCGCGCTGTTCGAGATGGACGCCTCCAACGCCTCGCTTTACGACGGCGCCACCGCGCTCGCCGAGGCGGTGAACGCCGCGCTGCGCATCACCGGCAAAACAAAAGTCGTGCTGCCGCAGGCGTTGAACCCGCAGTACAAGCGCACACTGCAAACCTATTTCGCGCCCAACCGCGCGGTTTCTTTCGCCGAGGTTTCCTGCAAGACCGGCGTCCTCGACGCCGCCGCGCTGGAAACGGCGGCGCAAGACGCGGCCTGCGTTGTGCTCGCCAATCCCAACTATTTCGGCTGCCTTGAAGACGCGGACGAGGTTTCCCGCATCGCAAAAGCCGCCGGCGCGCTGCTTGTCGCGGTGGTGAATCCGGCGAGCCTCGGCGCCGTGCGCGCTCCCGGCAGCTATAACGCCGATATCGCCGTCGCCGAAGGCCAGCCGCTGGGCCTTGCGCTCGGCTACGGCGGGCCGTATCTCGGCATGTTCGCGTGCAAAAAAGAGCATCTCCGCCACATCCCCGGCAGAATCTGCGGCATCACAAAAGACCTCGACGGAAAGCGCGCCTTCGTGCTGACCCTTCAGGCGCGCGAGCAGCATATCCGGCGCGAGAAGGCGGCCTCCAACATCTGCTCCAACGAGGCGCTCTGCGCGCTGACGGCCACGGTTTACTGCGCGCTGCTGGGACCGGCGGGAATGCGCGAGCTTGCCGAACTTAACCTCGAAGCCGCGCATTCCGCGGCGGATAAAATCGCGGCGCTCAAAGGCTTCAAAATAAAATTCGGCAAGCCGTATTTCAACGAATTCGTCGTCGAATGCCCCGGCGACGCCGCGCAACTGCGCGACGCCCTGCTGCAAGACGGCATTCTCGCCGGCATTCCGCTTGGCGATATGGACTCTTCGCTGAAAAACTGCCTGCTGGTCTGCGCCACGGAGACCAAAACGCCGGCCTGCCTCGACGCTTTAGCCGCGGCACTGAGGAAACACGCCAATGCCTGAATTATTAACGCGGACGGAACTCAATCCCTGCAAGGCCGAGCCGCAAAAGCTCTCGATAGAAAAATCCGCCGCCGGACGCAGAGGCTTGCGCCTGCCGGCATCGGGCCGCCCCGCCGGCGAGCATCTTCCGGCGGAGCAGTTGCGCAAAACCGCGCCGAAGCTGCCCGAACTCTCGGAATTCGACGTGGTGCGCCATTACACGAACCTCTCGCGGCTTAATTTTTCGCTCGACACGCATTTTTACCCGCTGGGCTCGTGCACGATGAAATACAACCCCAAAATCAACGAGGAGCTGTGCGCGCTGCCCGGTTTCGCCGCCGCGCATCCCGCCGCGCCGGACTCCGCCGCGCAGGGCACGCTGGAGGCGATGCACAACCTCGAAAAACTGCTGTGCGAAATCTGCGGGCTGAGCGCGTTCACTTTGCAGCCGTCCGCCGGAGCGCACGGCGAATGGTGCGGCATATTGCTGGCCCGCGCGTACCACGCAAAACGCGGCGACGCGGCCCGCACCGAGATAGTGGTGGCCGATTCCTCGCACGGCACCAATCCCGCCTCGGCGGCGCTGGGCGGGTTCAACGTGATAACCGTCAAGTCCGGCCCAGACGGCAGGGTGGACGTGGCGGAGCTCAAAAAGCATATCGGCCCCAGGACCGCGCTGGTGATGCTCACCATACCCGGCACCGTCGGCTTGTTCGAGACGGAAATATGCAAAATCTCTGCGGCGGCGCACGCCGTGGGCGCATTGCTTTACATGGACGGCGCCAATTTCAACGCGCTTATCGGTCTCGCAAAACCGGGCGATTTCGGCGTGGATATAATGCACCTCAACATGCACAAGACGTTTTCCACGCCGCACGGCGGCGGCGGACCCGGCGCGGGCGCGGTGGGCGTGACGAAGGCGCTGGAGCCGTTCCTTCCCGCGCCGCGCGTGGCGCTTGAAAACGGGGTTTACCGCACGAAGTCGGATTATCCCGATTCGATAGGCCGGCTGCGCGCGTTTTTCGGCAACACCGGCGTGCTGCTGCGCGCCTATTGCTGGCTGCGCCAGCATTCGCCGGAAACTTTGCGCCTTGTCGCGGAAAACGCCATACTCAACGCCAACTACGCGATGGCCGGGCTCAAAGACCTTTTCCCCGCGCAGTACGGCGGCTGGTGCATGCACGAATGCGTCCTCAGCACCGACCCGGCGACGACCGGCGGCGTGCGCACGCTGGATGTGGCCAAGCGGCTGCTCGATTACGGCTTTCACGCGCCGACGGTGTATTTCCCGCTCATCGTCCACGAAGCGCTGATGATAGAGCCCACGGAAACCGAAAGCAGGGAGAGCATAGACCTCTTCGTCGCCGCCATGCGCGCAATCCACGCCGAGGCGCTGGAAAACCCTGAGCTGCTCAAAAAAGCGCCGCATACCCGTCCGGTGAAGCGGCTCGACGAAGTGGGCGCGGCGCGCCAGCCCGACATCCGCTGGTAGCCGCGCGATTGCGCAATGGAAGGCCTGCTCATTGAAACTCCGCCGCTCGACGTTTACGCGCAGATGGCGTTCGACGAAAACGCCGCCGCGGTTTGCGGCGGCGATTTCCTGCTGCGCGTGTACAACTGGAGCGGCGAAGGCGTGACGTTCGGCTACGCGCAGTTCTTCGACGAGGTGGTGCAAACGCTTCCCTCCGGCGCGGCGGTGACGCGCAGGCCCACCGGCGGCGGCATCGTGCAGCACGGCGATGATATGACTTTTTCGTGCGTCTTCCCGCCGCAGGGCGCCTTGTCGCCGATAGCGCTTTACGCGAAACTGCACGGCGCGTTTTACAGGGCGCTGGCTTCGCTCGGCGTCGAATGCGCGCTGCATGGCGCGGACGGCGCCGGAAAATCCGGCGGCGCGCTGTACGCGCCTTCCGCCGGCGGCGCGGCCCCGGCGTGTTTCACAAATCCGGTCCCGCTGGATTTGCTCGACGGGCGCGGCGTCAAGATACTCGGCGGCGCGCTCCGCAGGTTCGAGGGCGCGGTGTTGTATCAGGGCTCATTGCAAATGAAGGGCGCGCGCGCCCGCGCGGCGCAAACAGCGCCCGCTTTCGCGGCGGAGCTTTCAAAGCTGTTGGGGTTTGGGTGGGAAAAACGCGCCGCGGCGGACAGCGAGCTGGCGGCGGCGGAAAAACTCGCGGCTGAGCGCTATCGCTCCCCGGAGTGGATAGAAAAATTTTAGGGCCAATCTGAAATCTCTCTTTCGTAGCGAAAGCGGCGATTTTGGCTCTGAGACTTGCGGGCTGAGGCGAGCAGGACTGTTGCCTGTAAGCCGAAGACCGCGAAGTGTCAGGGGCAAAAGCGGCGCTTGCAGCAGAATACGGAGATTTTAGATTGGCTCTTAGGACGCGGAGGCGCGATGATAGCATTCATACTCGTAAAACTGACGGCGGGGCTGGAGCAGAAAGCGGTGGCGCATATGAAGGCGATACCCAGCGTCAAGGACGTCTATCTGACATTCGGCGGCTGGGACGCGATAATCGTCGCCGAAACCAGCACCATGGACAAGCTCAGCTCCATGGTCATCCGCGAGGTGCGCGGCATCCACGGCGTGCAGAGCACCGAGACGTTCGTCACGACCAGCCTTTAGGGCGGATTGCGCGGCGGCTGGCGGTCTGTTTTCATTACCATGCCTCGTTTGTTGAAACTTGCTGTCGCCGCCGCGCTGCTGCCGAGCGCGCTGTTTGCCGCGCTGGAAACCGCCAAGGCTTTTTACGCCGTCGTCGGCAACCTGCGGGCGACGCTGTTTTTTTGCGCGGGGCTGGCGCTGTATTTCCCCGCGCACTTCTTTTTCAGGGGCATGGGCGCGGCCTATATCTTCGCCCATGAACTCGCCCACGCCGCCGCGGGGCTTTTGTGCGGATATCGCGTGCGCGATTTCTCGGCGGGTTCCGGCAAGGGGCATGTCACGCTTGACGGCAGCAACGCGTTCGTGGCGCTGGCGCCGTATTTCGCGCCGGTTTACGCGATGCTTTGCGCCGCCGCGTATTTCGCGGTCTCGTTCAAATGGAACATGGCGCCGTATTCCGGCTGGTTCACCGGCGCGTTCGGTTTTTTCCTCTCTTTCCACGTCGTCAGCACCGCCGGGATACTCTGGGAAACCAAACAGAGCGACCTGCGCCAGGCGGGCGGCGTGCTTTTTTCCGCCGCGGTGATACTGGCTGTCAACAGCGCGGTGCTGCTCGCCGCCTGCAAATTGCTCTACCCCGATTTGATAGGGGTGAAAGCCGCCGGCCATTCGGTGCTGCGCCACAGCGCGGTTTTCTGGCAGGCCGCCTGGCAGTACGCCGGAGCGGGCGCGCAGAAAGCCATGCTCCTCGCCAATTCCCGCTAATCCGAAGTCCGAGCAACTTCCGTGCGCATTTATATAGCCAAAAGCGCGCGGGCAAATAGTAGAATATATCCGAGAGACTGCCAGCCGGCGGAGCCCTGTCGGGCTTCGCGGCGGATTTTGCTCGTTATGATTTTCAGAATAATAGGGTTCTCGCTCAAATGGACGCTGCGCATCGCCGCCCTGGCGGTGCTGGCGGCCGTGCTTGCCGCCGCTACGGGCGCGTACATAATCAACCGGATGTTTACGCCGGACCATCTTACCGCCATAGTGGCCGACCAGCTCCAGCAGGCGTTCAGGCGGCCCGTCGTGGTGGAATCGGTGCGGGTGCTGGTGTTCAAAGGCATCAAGATAAAATCGCTGCGCGTGCTAGACAACACCAACTCCCTCGGCGGCGACCTGCTCTCCACCGGCGAGGTTACGGTCGGCTACCAACTGCTGCCGCTGCTGCATAAAAAACTTTCCGTCAGCAACATAACCATCGAATCGCCGAGGCTCAATCTCGTCAAAAATTCGGACGGCGCCTGGAATTTCTCCGATTTGTTCGCGCATACCACCGCGCAGGCGGACCCGAGGCCGGGGTTCGCGTTTTCCCTCAACGCCGACGAGGGCGGGGTGTCGGGGGGGCGCGTCACCGTGCGCGACCTCGCAGCGGGTTCGACGCGCGTCTTCGAAAACGTCAATTTCAAGTTCCGGGACTTCGGTTTCGAGAGGGCGTTCCCCGTCCGCATGACGTTCGACACGCCCGACCCCGCCGGCAGGAGGGAGCCGCTGCAAGTTTCAGCCGAGGGGATTTTGAATCTCGCCTCGCTGCGCTGGGGCGAGGCTTCGTTCACGAAAATAAGCGCGCGGGCCGGCTACGGCGAGAAAAAGATTCTGCTGACGGGGGATGTGAATAATTTCCTGAAGCCGGACGCTTCTTTCGAGGCCGACCTGCCGGCCATAAAAGCCGCCGATGTTGCCCCGTTCTGCAAGCCGCCCCCGTGGTTCTACATCCCCGCCGGACACATCGCCGCGCGGCTGCGCGCCGGCGGCGGAACGCTCGTCCTTTCCGGCGCGGAGGGCAGGTTCAGCGCGGTCAGGTTCTCCGCCGACGGGAAAGCCGATTTTTCGGAGCCGGGGCGGCCCGCGTCCTGGCGCCTCAGCGTGGTTACCAGGCCGTTTCAACTGGCCCAGGCCGCGCGCTGGTGGAACGGGGTGGCGCAATACGCGCAGTCCGGCTCCGGGCAGGTCAAATTCGCGCTGTCCTCCTCCGGCGGAAAAGTATCCGCCGACAAAGCAACTCTTGTAGTCAGCGGCGCGCAGCTTTCCTGGAACGGCTTCAAGGGCTCCGGCCTGAGTTTCGTGGCCAGCCAGAAAAGCAATCTGGACTCAGTTTCGCTGAAAGTGACCGCCGGCAATGTCGCCGTGGGGCGGCAGCGGTTTTCCGCGCTCGACGGGCAGTTGGATTATTCCGGCGGCGCGCTCTCCGTTTCGCGCCTGCGCGGCATGATGAACGAAACGCCGGTCAGCCTGCGGCTGGAAGTCAAAAAGCTCGCCGGCAAAAACCGGGAAATAGCGCTGCTGGCGGATGTCGGGCAGCTGCGCCTCCCCGAATTTTTCGACACGGTGCGCGAGGTGGCGCGCGGCGTCGCCGGCGAGAAAAAACCGGCGGAGCATAAAGTCCATGCCGGCCAGCTGGCGTGGCTGGAGAATTTCCGCGAGCGGCTGCCGGGATTCATGCCGTCCTTCTCCGGCGCCGTTCACGCCGACCGGCTGGTGTCGCCTATGCTGTCCGGACGGAACCTGTACGCCGATTTCCGGCTGCGCGGCATCGCGCCGGGAATGGACAGGGTGGACGGCAGGATGGACGCGGTGCTGGGCCCCGGCACGATTTACCAGCTTGAGCGCATGGCGGCGAAGGAAAAAGCGCTCAACGTGGCGTTCAAGCCGTTTCTGGCGATGCATAAAATGGAGATGGGCGGCGCGTTCAAGACCGGCATGGTGCTCAAGGACGTGAATTACTCGCAGATGGGCGGCGCGGTGGATTTCAAATCCGGCGCGATGAGCGTGCAGAATTTCTACGTCACCGGCCCGGTGCTTTCCGCCGCCATGTCCGGCAAGGTCGGCTGGGTGGCGGAGACTCTCGACCTCGACATACAGACGCTGTTTTCCAGCACCTCCGGCTCAGGCGGGCTGTCGGAAAATCTCACCGACGCCAGCGGCAAGCCGGCGCTTGCCTTCAGGGTGAGCGGCTCCATGCAGTCTCCGAAGGCCGATATGGACAGCCCCAAGTCGGTGGGCGGGAAAATAGACGCCGCTTCCCGCCGGGGAGTGCGCTCCGATTTCAGGAAGATAAAGAGTTTTGCGAAGGGAGGATGAAATGCCCAGCCCCAACAACCTCGACGTGGTCGGCATACTCCAGGAGCATGGCGCGATACTAAACGGCCATTTCCAGCTGCCGTCCGGATTCCACAGCCAGAGCTATGTGCAGACCTCCATGGTGATGCAGTATCCGCACATAGCGCAAAAGATAGCCAGGGCGCTCTCGTCCAAGTTCGCCCAGGAGGCCGACGTCGTCATGGCGCCCACGGCGCAGACGCACGTTATCGCGCAGGAGGTGGCCCGCGTCCGCAAGGCGCGCGCCATTTTCGCGGAAAAAAACGGCGGCGCGATGACGCTCCGGCGCAACTTCCGCCTGCGCGAAGGCGAGCGGGTCATTATAGTTGACGACGTCATCACCACCGGCACCCTTACCAGCTCGGCGGTGGCGCTGGTGCAGCGCTACAACGCGCATGTAATCGGCGTGGTGGCGATAGTGGACCGCTCCACCGGCGATTTGCCGCTGCGCGTGCCGGTGCGCGCGCTCATCTCGTACCCGCTGCAGGTGTTCACCGCCGACAATTGCCCGCTTTGCCGCGAGCATGTGCCGCTGACGACTCCCGGCTCGCCGTTCAAGCCGTTGGGGGATGAACCGCAGCACGGGCAGTGAATGCCCCGCGTGCGCAAGCATACGGCTTCGCTAAAACCGGCGCGGCATGCGCGGCGCGAGGCCCGGCGGGATTTCTGGAGTTTGCGGTGAGCGGCGGGAATTTTGCAAAAAAATACGGCGAGCGCGCCGGAGACAGGGCGAGGATAATTTATGGCGGCGATTGATATTCAGTGCGAGTTGAAGCTTAAACGCGGCGAGGAGCGCCGTTTGCAGGCGGGGCACCAGTGGGTGTTTTCCAACGAGCTCGAGAAGGTGGACACCGCCGTTCCGGCGGGCACGCTGTGCCGCGTGGTGTCGGAATCCGGCAAGCTTGCCGGCACCGGTTTTTTCAACCCGCACAGCCTGATAGCGGTGCGGCTGCTTTCGCGCGGGGAGGAGCCGCTGGACGCGAATTTTGTCGAATCGCGCGTCTACGCCGCGCTGCGCTACCGCCAGCGCCTCGGCCTGGACCGTTACGCGCGCATAGTTTATTCCGAGGGCGATTTCCTGCCGGGGCTCATGCTGGACCGCTACGGCGATCTGGTCGTGGCCGAAGTGCTCACCGCCGGAATGGAGTTGTTGAAGCCGCAGGTGGTGGACGCGATAAACAAAATCATCCAGCCCAAGGGGATATTGTTCAGAAACGACAACGCCTACCGCAAGCTTGAAGGCCTGCCGGGAGAAGTGGAAAAAATCGGCGAAGTGCCCGCCGAGTCTCTGGCTGCGGAGGGCAGCCTGAAATACACGTTCTCCACCGAGGGCGGGCAAAAGACAGGGTTTTTCTACGACCAGCGCGACAACCGCCTCTTCCTTGAGCCGTATTTCAAAGACCGCCGCGTGCTGGACCTTTACTGCTACGTCGGCGGTTTCGCCATACGCGCGGCGGCCTCCGGCGCGGAAGCCGTGTGGGGGATAGACTCTTCCGCCGCGGCGATAGACTTCGCGACGCGCAACGCCGAGCTCAACGGGCTAAAAGACAAGGTTTCCTTCCAGCGCGAGGACGCCGAGCGCGCGCTTGCCGCGCTGAAAAACGGCCTCCTGCCGGCGGACCCCGATTTCATCGTGCTGGACCCGCCCAACTTCGTCAAAAGCCGCAAAAACATGGTTCCGGCGATGCGGCTTTACTCGCGGCTCAACGAAACCGCGCTGCGCGGCCTGCCGCGCGGCGGCATGCTGGCCACCGCCACCTGCTCGCACCATGTGCAGCGCGAGGATTTCGTGGACATGCTAAAGAGCGCCGCCGCGCATTCCGGACGCAACGTGGCGCTTGTGGAGCTGCGCGGCCAGGCCAAAGACCATCCCGTGCTGATAAATATGCCGGAAACCGAATATCTGCATTTCGCGCTGCTCGAGGTGCGCTGATAACGGCGTGAATAATCTGTGTCATAAACACAACAAAGCCACAGGGCTGCATTTTAGCCACGAAACACACGAAATACACGAAAGAGGAACAAACAACACAAGCAACAGAGTTTTAGCCGCAGATGAACGCAGATACTCGCAGATTAAAAACAAAACTGCTTTTGTCTGCCTTTATCTGCGAATATCTGCGTTCATCTGCGGCTGAGTTCTATTGTTGTAATTGAATAGGCTCCTCATTTTTCGTGTATTTCGTGTGTTTCGTGGCTCGTATTCATAAAGAAATAGCTGCTTATGACACAGTAAGAATAACAACGGACTTGTCCCCGTAATCTTATGGGCAAAAATCGTTACGGCTTCACCAGAGAATCCCTCGGGCGCTCTCCGGCGAGCGTGTACCAGGAAGCGGCTTCTATGAGATTTTTTGGCACGCCGAGGCCTTTTTCGTTCATCAAACCCACCAGATACTGCGCCTGGGCGCTGCCCTTGCGCGCGGCGGCAATCAAAAACTTATAGGCAAGCTGGTAGTTCCGTTTTGTCTGTCCGCCTTTGTAATATTCCCGTCCAAGCGCATAAAGCACCTGCGGGCTGCCTTTTTGGGCGGCCAGCTCCAGCCAGCGCACCGGGTTTTCGCATTCGGGCGCGGAGCTGACCTGCACTTTCTGGCAAAGCCGGTATATTTCATACTGCACGGCTGCGTCCTCCCGTCCGGCTTGGGCATAAAAACGGATTGCCTTTGGATAATCAACCGCGCCCGCCTTGCCCGCCGCGTAAATCGAGCCCGCCCTGCGCGCCGCGTCCGGTATTTTTTTTGCGGCGGCGGCTTCATAAAACCGCGCAGCCTGGATGAAATCTTTTTTGACGCCTCTGCCCTCCTCGTAGAGGAGGCCCAGCCTGTAAGCCGCCGCCGGATTTCCGGCCTCGGCGGCTTTGCGGTAATATTTGGCGGCCTCCGCGTCGTTTTTTGCCGCGCCTTTTCCCGCTTCAACAAGCCTTGCGTAAGCCAGCGAGGACGGCGCGTGGTTTTTGTCCGCCGCGGTTTTATAAAGCTGCGCGGCTTCCTTGAAATCCGGCTCGGATTCTTCGGAGCCTTCCTCCAGCTCTTTGGCCCTGGCGAATATGTCTCCGGGGGCCTCGTCGGCGTAGCCGCCGTCTGTTTCATAAGATTCCCCGCCCGCCGGCGCGGCGGAAAATCCGGTTATGCCGCCGAGCAGTCCGTCCAGTTCCGCGTCGCCGGAGGACGAAGCGGCGTCTCCAGCGGCAGGCCGCGCGCCGGAAATGCCCGCCGTCAGCGCGGCGTCCGTTTCGTCATCCTGCGACGCCGCGTCGCGGGAGGGTGCCCGCGCGGGCCTGGCTGAAGCGGCTATGCCCGACATCAGGTCGGCGTCGCTTTGCCGTGGCTCCTGCGCTGCCGGCGCTGCGGGAGTTTCGTCTTCGCCGGAACTGAAAAAGCTGAAAAATCCCTTCTTTTTTTTCGGCTTTTCCGCGGCGTTTTCCCGGTCGGCCGCGTTTGCCGCCTGCTGCTCCCCAAAAAACTGAGGCGCCGGCTCGACAGCGGCCTGCGGCGGAGCTTTTGGCGGCGCTGCAACGGCCTGCGGTCTGGCGGCTTTCGGCGGTTTTACGGGTTCTGGCGGCGGCGCGGCGGGGCGCGTCTCCGGCCTGTGTTTTGCGGCTAAAAGCTTGGGCGCGGGCTTGGGTTTCGCTTTTTTAATTTCCGCCGTTTTTTTCGGCGCTTCATCTGCGGCGGGCGCGGCGGCTTGCGCTTTTTTGGATTTTTTCCTGACGGAAAGTATGGACCATATTCCCAGATCCGAGGTGCGCGCCGTGTCTTCCAGCGTGGCGAAATCGTTTCCGGCGGCGGGGTCGGCTTTCACGCAGCCCGCCAGCACTATGGCGGAGTTGAGCACTTCGCCCGACATGTTGCGTATGACATAAGGCTGCGTCCCGTCCGGCGCGCCCGGGGCGGGAGCGGCCTCCACGTTGATATTCTGTACTATGGCGGAAATGCAGCGCCGCCCGAAATCCACGCAATCCGCGGGCGGTTTTTGCGCGCCGAGGATTTTTATCTCTTTCGTGCCGCCGGCGGAACGCAAGTGCACGGTGGTGCAGTCACTGCCCACCGAGACGATGCGTCCTTCCAGCTTCTGCGCGAACGCGCCCGAAGCCGCGCCGCAGGCCAGCCCGAGGGCCGCCGCCAGCGCCGGAATCATGCGGTGCGGGAAACTATTCATCCGATGCTTAATTGTACAGCAAGACAGTTGAGGCGTCAAACGCATTGCGCGCCGCCGCGCCGTTGCGTCGGACGGGGAGGCGCGCTCCGCGCTCTTGACACGGCGCCGCCGAGGCATTAAACTACCAGCATGACGCAAGAGAGCCGCGGCGAAGAAAACGAAGCCGGAAATAAAGACGAAGAACGCTCCGGCGGCGCAACTGAGCGTCCGGGCTGGCTTGTCTGGCTTTATCTCGCGCCGGTGTACGTGCTGCTGGCGTATCCGCTTGCCAGATGGGCGCGCCGCATAAATTCCGG
>JAQTYB010000132.1 GCA_028688475.1 Elusimicrobiales bacterium | reverse complement strand
CGGTTGCTCATGGTCAGTAGCTCCATTGTTGGCCCCTCCGCCTTGCGGCGTAAAGAGCCGTTTTAGCACTTCAACCATGACATTTCTATAAAACGCTACCATGACATTTTAAAAAAATCGCGACAGCACGCCGGTTAATTGCCATAATTAACCTGAAAGTTTCAGTTGCTTGCGGAATTCGACATAAAATGGCTTCATGGCTCCGACTCAAAAAACTGCTCACAGGCAACGAGCCTGCTCGCATTTTTTTGAGCCGAATCCATTTCGCCCTTTTACGTCTCGGTTCTCGCAAGCAACTGAAACTTTCAGGTTAAGCAAATTACAACAAGGCGGTATTATGAACATTGAACGCAAGCTTGCGCGACTTATTTTCCCGGGGTTCCGCTTCGGCGAGACAGACCCCGAAGACGCGCGTCGTCTCGTGGACATGGGCATAGGCGGCTTCTGCCTCTATCAGGGAAAGGTTGAGGCCATTTGCGATTTCACCGCCGAATTGCAGGCGCGCGCCGCCGAGCCGCTGCTCTTCTGCGCCGATTATGAAGACGGACCGGGCCGCTGGGCGCTGGGAGCAAGCGAACTGCCAAGCAATATGGCGATAGGAGCCGCCGGTGCGGAGGAGTTCTCCCGCCGCAAGGCGGAAATCACCGCGCGGGAGGCCCGCGCCCTCGGCGTGGACTGGGTCTTTGCGCCCGTGGCTGATTTGGCGACGCGAAAAGAAAACCCCATAGTGAACGTCCGCGCGTTCGGCGACGAGCCGCGGGACGCCGCCCGTCTTGCCGGAGCCTACATGGCGGGACTCGCCTCCGGCGGGACGCTCAACTCCATAAAGCATTTCCCCGGACACGGCGAAACCGAAAAAGACTCCCATCTGGCGCTGCCGTCCTTAAAACGCAGTCCGGCGCAGCTTGAGGAATGCGAACTCAAACCCTTCGCGGCGAACCTGCCCGCCGCAGACTCCGTGATGATAGGCCACCTGCTGGTGGACGATATAGACCCTGAGTTTCCCGCCTCTTTCTCCAAAAAAATCATCGGCGGATTGCTGCGCGGGAAAATGGGCTACAAAGGCTGCGTCGTGACGGACGCGCTTTCCATGAAGGCCATAAACGACGAGGACGCCGCCGGAGTGAGCGCGCTGCGCGCCGGAGCCGACGTGCTGCTGGTGCCCGACGACCCGTTCAAGCTGCATCGCGCGCTTTTGGAGGCTTTCCGCAAAGGCTCCATCAGCGAAAAGGACGCGGACACCGCATTGGGCAGGATACAGGCCATGCTCGCCGGAATATCCGGCGCGGGGCCGAGACCGGGCCGCGAAGCCATAGGAAGCGCGGGGCACCGCGCGTTCAATGCCGAAATCGCGTCCGACTGCCTGGCGTGGATTAAAAAGAGCGCGCAGCCGGCGCTGCGCAAAGGCGAAACCGTCGCCTATCTCGAACCCGGCAACCCGGACCCCGCGCAATGGAAAGGCAAGGCGTTCGTGGAGGAATTGCGGCGGCAGGGCGTGGAAGTCAAACCGGCGCGCGATGTTTCCGGCGGCAGACTGCTTGCGGTATCGTTTAGCAGGCCGCAGGCGTTTTCCGGGCACATAAACCTCAGTCCTGAAAACCGCGCCGAAATAGAAAAACGGCTGGGCGCGGACGGACGCATGACCATGGTGGCCTTCGGCAGCCCGTTCGTGTTTGAAAGCTTCGCCGGCAGGCTCGACGCCGCGCTGTGCGCTTTTTGCGCGATAGAGGAATTTCAGACCGCCGCAGCGCGGATTCTCGCCGGAGCGGCGCAGGCGCGGGGAAAGGTTCCGGTCAAACTCAAGGGCAGTAATTGGTCTTGTTCAGCAGCGGTTTGAACAGGCGCGAATAGTTGAGCGTCACGCCTATCAGGATGTTGGTGGCGGGAAAGCTGGTGAACTTGCCTTCCACGCGGTAGAAGCTCAGGTACGGCCCTATGGTCATGGTGGGGCCCAATGCGGCGTTGAGCTTCAGGTCCAGCTTCAGTTCCGTGAGCAAGTCGGTGGGCCCGTCGGATTCGGTGCGCGCGAAATTCCTGAAATAGCCGCTGCCTGCCAGCACGGTGTGTCCTTTCCACAAATCCAGCTTGAATGCCGCGCCGGTTTCCCAGGCGTAATGGGTTTTGTAATTATCGGTGTATGTATAATCCCTTTCCGTAACGCCCGCCAGATAGAATTCCTTTAGCACGCTTCCCTCGAAAAGCTTTATGCCGCCTTTGCCGCGCACTATTTTGCGCTTGGGCGAGGCGGGCTGCGGCGTGAACTCGGTGTCGTAGGCCACGTTGGCGAACGGGCCCAGCACTATCGGGCCGAAAGGCCGCGTGAAATGATAGCCGCCGTAGAGATATTCATTCTCCAGCAGTATTGTGTCCACGGTTTCGTTTATAATCGAGTCCTGGTTGAGCGGCTGTAACGTTACCCTGCCGTAGTCAAGCGCCAGACCGTTGGTGAGAATCATCCTGCCGTGGTAAAGTTCGGAATAAAATTTCAGCGAACCCTGCGTCAGCACCTGGCTTTGCGAGGCCAGTTGCGCGTTTGAAAAACCTGAATAGAACTGCGCGTTTTCCACCTGAGTGTCGGCGAACTGCAAGGAAATGTCCCGCAGGTTGAGCCGCCAGACCGTTTTCACCGGCGGCTTGTTCTCGATGGCGGCGCGCAGTTTGCTTTTGTATTCCTTTTGGGCGCGCTCCTCCGCGAAACTGTATAAGCCGGCATAATCGCCCGCGCGGGCTAAAGCCAGCGCATTCGCATCTGCTGCGGCAGGCGGTTTTCCCCGCGCAATCCCCGCAGCCTCGCGGACGGCGTCGCTATAAGTTTTGTCGGCTTGCGCGCCGGCTTCATCTCGCATGATGGAGAGTCTCGACGAAACCGCGTCGAAAAGCGAGTACCCCGCCGGTTCCACGTCTTCGATATTTTTGACTTCCGGTATAATGGCGGCGTCGCCAAGCAGGCCTTCCGGCAAAGCAACTTTATAGCGTTCCGAGCTGTTTATCGCGATGCCGTTGATAAACCCGTCGGCTGAAATGCCCGACGCGGCTAACCGGTACTCGGAATCGTAGGAAACAGTGCCGGAGGAAAAGTCCACCTTATGCTTGAGCGATTTTATATCGCGCCCGCGCAGCCAGCCGACGACTATTTTCTGGTCCGGCGAGAGCCAGTCCTTGAACACGGACGAAGAAATCGCCCCCCCTACATCCACATGCCACTGGCGGATACGCAGCAAGGAGATTTCGACACCAACGGCCTCGCGGATAATGCTCGCCGCGAGACTGTAAATACTTAAGTTGTCATATCCGCCTTTTGCGGAATTTTCAGGCCACAAATCCCGTGCGGAAGGGAGCAGATATTCCTTGCCGGAAAACAACACTGAAGCCAAAAATTTCTGGTTCCATTCCTCGTACGTGTTTTCGCGGGGTAATGTTTGCGCAAGAACGCTTTCGTCCTCTTTGACCGAAACCGGCGCGGCTATGCCGCCTTTTCGTTCATAAGCGACTTCAATAAGGCCGGGGGCGGAAATGCTGCGCCGTTGGGCGGTGTAGAACGGTTTTTCACGCCGTTCTCCCAACCAATCCGTAAATGAAACTGAAACAGCGCGACGGGGTAATGTATATTGAGTTCCTACGGGAATAACGATATCTATTCCCGAAACTGTTTCGGCAACGCGGAAGGTTTCCTCCGGCTCCAGCCTGGAAACGAAAACCACGAAATCAACACGCTCTCCGTTTCTCAAGGCGGCTACCGCTTCGATGGCGGCGGCTACATAATCCTGCGCGGCGCATATCCCGGAATTGCTCGCGGAACCCGAAAGAAGCGTTGACGGCAGCAACGAAAAAAAGCCGAGTTTCGCGCCGCCACGCGTTACAACGGCGTATTTTTTGAACGGAAGGCCTTCCGCGTCGAGAGCATAGAGATTGGCGGCTGTGAACTGCGGCAAATCCGCCTGCGCCGTAGCGGAGCGCAACAATCTGGAAAGAATGGGAATGTCTTCAGGCTTGAATGCCACAATGTCGGGTTTTGTGTCCGCGTAATACTCCGCCAACACTGTTGTGGAGATTGAAACATCCTCGTATTGGCTCAAATAACCGGTGCTGAGTCTCACGGTGCCGGAAGACGGCCCGGCGGCGTCAAGTGCGGCGTTCCAGTTTCCGAACCCGCCGAAAACCTTGCCGAAAACAG
>JAQTYB010000047.1 GCA_028688475.1 Elusimicrobiales bacterium | reverse complement strand
AACGACCTTTTGGAGGAGGCTTTGAGGATAGTCAGGCGCAAACTGGAAGCCGAAGGCGGTCTTGAGACGGAAAAAGAAATCTCGCACCGACGATTACGGTACGATTCTTATTTGGCTTGACAGGGCGAACGGAGATTCAGGGGTTATACTCGGGGGGCGGTCCCGCCAGGATGGAGTCTATGCGCCGGATGAGCTCGCCCGTGGTGACGGGCTTGGCGATAAAGGTGCGCCCCGCCACACCCCCGTCCTCGGAGGTTGACTGGTTCTTGTCCGCCAGCGCGGTGAGGAAGACTATCGGGATTTTGGCGGTGTCCGGCGTTTCAAGCAGTTTTTCGGCCACTTCGGAGCCTTCCATGTAGGGCATCATAAGGTCAAGCAGCAGCAAATCGGGTTTTACGGAACGCACCAGTTTTATGCCGTCGCGCGGGTCGGTGGCGGCGGAGACTTCAAACCTGCCCGTGCTTTCCAGATTCAGCTTTATAAGCCTGCACAGCATATCCTCGTCGTCAATGATGACGATTTTTTTCTTCTGATTTTCCATAAAAAGAATCCGCTCCCTGACTCGCATCGCGATAGATATATATTAAGAAATCGCGAACAACATTTCCAGCACCCGCTTACTGAGTCCTGCAAAAAGCCCATCTGAAACCTTTCGTGGCGAAAGTGCCGCTTTACGAAAGGAAAATTCCACACGGACTCCGAGGACTGGAATGAAGCCCGGTTATCGCCGGGAATCGGCGCCGGCTTTGCCGGACAAATTATGGGTTGAGATGAATTTCGCCAGACCTTTTTTAACCGCCTCGCCGATTTTCCGCTGGTTCGACTTATCCGCCAAAAATTGCGGAGCCAGGTCTCCGTCGCCTATTTCCAGCAGGACGCGGTAGGGCGCGGTGTTCACGTTCTCGTCAATGCTGTAAAAAGCCAGCCGTCCGGTCGCTTTGCAGCGGTAATCGTTGCGCCCCGTCGAACTGTCCGGATGAACGCCGCGGTTTTTGAGCGGCACGGCGGCCGCTATCTCGTCAACGATGATGCCCGCCAGTTCGCGGTTGGCGGCCTCGTATTTATCCCCGTCGTGCACATAGCCCCATATAGCGTTGACCCCAGCGGCGGCGTTGTTGTGGAGCGCGATGAAAACAAGCGGGTGATGTTCGTTGGATTTTTCCAACTCGAAGGCGTAGCCGGATTTTTTGCCGTCTATTACCGCCGAGGTGTTTGAAACAGCGGTGTTCGTGCCGTAAGTGGAGTGATGCAGCCCGGGCTCTCTGTAGCTCGAGACTTTATATTCATCGTATACCGGCTGCGCGGCGTGCGCGTATTGCGCGATGGCATCGCAGACAAGCGCCTCGTTGCTCTTGCCGTTGGACGTGTCGTTCTGATGGGACGGCTGCCATACGACTACAGGCAGCGCGGATTGCGGAGAAACAGCCTGAGCCGCTTTCTGAGCCGCCGCCGGAACGGACAGCGCCGCGGCGATGAAGATGCCGGCAATCATGTTTTTCATTTTACCCCCTTTTTAATCTGTGTCACAAACAACTATTTCTTTAATGAATATAAGCCACGAAACACACAAAATGCACGAAAGAGGAACAAACAACGGAGCTTTAGCCGCAGATGAACGCAGATTTTCGCAGATAAAGGCGGACAAAAGCGGTTTTGTTTTTAATCTGCGAGTATCTGCGTTCATCTGCGGCTGAGTTCTGTTGTTGTAATTGAAAAGGCTCCTCATTTTTCGTGTATTTCGTGTGTTTCGTGGCTGAAATGCAGCCCTCTGTGGCTCTGTTGCGTTTATGACAGAGTAAGATTAACGGAAACCCCGCAGCAGCGGGGTTTCTTGCAGCGGCATGGAAAACCAATCAAAGATGCGTGATGCCTTCCTTCAGCGCGTAGCGTATAAGGTCCGCCTGTTTGTGGATATCAAGCTTGCGCATGATGTTGTTGCGGTGCACGTGCACGGTGTTGAGCGAAAGCCCGAATTCCTGCGCTATCTCCTTGCTTGAATAGCCTTCCGCTATAAGCTGGAGTATCTCGCGCTCCTTGGGAGTGAGCTCGACGCGGGAAGTTTCAATCGTGGAGGAAGTCTGCCCGAGAAATCCCTGGACCACATACTTCGAGACTTTGGCGCAAAGATAGAACCGCCCCGCGCAAACCTCGTGGATGGCCTGCAGTATTTCATCCGAGTTCGAGGCTTTCACAATGAACCCGCGCGCTCCCGCCTTGAGGGATTTTTCGACGGACATGCTGTCATCGTGCATGCTGAGCATTATGACCCTGCTTTTCGGCTCGGCCTTGAGCAGACGGCGGGTGGCTTCCACTCCGTTAAGCACCGGCATTGAGATATCCACGATATAAACATCAGCGGGTTTCGCTTTTGCAAGCTCAAGCAGTTCTTTGCCGTCGGAGGCCTCTCCTGTAACCTTTATGTCCTTGTCTTTATGCTCTATTATGGCTTTTATGCCGTCGCGCACGACAGCGTGGTCGTCGGCTATTATGACTTGTATTGCCATGTTTTCCTCGCATCAGCACCGGTGGTGGATTATCCGTTGCTATACTGTATTATCTTTTCCCCGCCTTTGCAACCAACCGCGCCGCAAATGGCTGGATATCACAGTGCTATACTGTATTACCTTTTCCCTGACTTTGCAACACTGTTTCTCACTGTTTTTCCTTCCCGGAACCGGCGCGGGAAACAGCTATTTTATCTATCTTCGCGTACAAATCCCTCGGCTCCACGGGCTTGAGCACATAATCGTCGCAACCGGAGTTGAACGCTTCCGCGAAAGGCTCCTGATATGCCGTCACCATTATCACCGCCACTCCTTTTCCCGCGCTCACTCCGGCTCGTGCCTCGCTTTCGCGGACCAGCCGCAGCACTTGCAGTCCGCCGATATCGGGCATCGAAATGTCCAGCAAGATTATATCGTACGGGCGCCCCTCCCGCAGTGAAAGATTATATGCTTCCAGCGTCTCGGCCCCGCTGGCGGCGGCGTCGCAGGCCGCTTTGTCACGCAGCAGCTGCATAAGCAGCTTGCGGTTGACAAAATTGTCATCCGCGACCAATATCTTCAGCATTTTCAAGTCCCGCTGATTTTCAGCCGGCGGAGATTACCGCCGCACGGAGCGCGTCCAGACGCGGCAACAAGTTGCCGGCGGGAGATTCCAGCCTGAAAGCCGTTTCAGCCTCCCGCGCGGCCGCCAGCGCGGCATACAGCCGCAGATTGGCGGCGCAGCCTTTTATGGAGTGCATTATCTCGGCTCCGCCTGCGCAATCGCCGGCGGACGCCGCGGCGCGGGCCTGTTTTATCTGCTCCAGGCTCTGCGTCTTGAAGTCCCGCACCAGACTGTCGTAGACATCCTCCGCAATGCCGCCAAGTTCCTGCAAAATCCTTTCTTTTTCCCCTTCACGCATGATAAAGTTTCCGGGATACCATAAATGGTTTATATTGCCTTCGCTTAGTATATACATTTTTTGTGGGAAAGTGCATTATTTTATAAACACAAAACTTCCGGCAGGGAGGCAGGGGAACAGGAGAGCGGCAAACGCTACTTGTTAAGTTTCGCGCCGCAGGAACTGCAGAAAAGAGCTTCGGGTTTGTTCGCGGCGCCGCAATCGCGGCAGTTGGTGTGCTCAAGCGACGTGCCGCAGTTCGTGCAGAATTTTCCGTCCGTGATTATGGGGCTGCCGCATTTATAGCAGGTGGCTATGGCCATCAGAAAACCGCAATGCGCGCAGTACTTTCCTTTTCCCGCCCGCTTGCCGCATTTGGGACAGACCGTCAAATCCCTGCTGGTCTGGTCGGGTTCGGGATTTTTCTGCCTCTTGAGATACGCTATCCACGCCTTGTCGTCCTTGCTGACATGCAGCATTAGCCAGTCTACGACATCCTTGTGGACCTCCGTGACGAGGCCCGGCGCCATCGAGGATTTTCTCTTTATAGCGGCGAACTTGTTGCGGAAATACTCATGCTGCGCCAGATGAATCTGATAATCGGGATACTCGTTCTTTTTCAGCCACTCCTCTTCAACCGGGAAATGCGACTGCACATATTTGTCAACGGAGCGGAACAGGATGTAGACCCCTGATTCAAATTTGTCTTCCGAAACGTCTTTGGTGTAGCTGTTTATGCGGGCAAACAGCGTCTGATAGCTCTCATCAAGCTCCGCAACACCCGTTTCCAGGAATTCATTCCAATAGATGGACATAGCAAAACTCCCGCTCAGTGAGTTATTGGAACCGCGCCGCTCTGCCGAAAAGCTGCGTTCAAATCTTTCGTACTAGATATTGTGCCAAATGATTTTGCGTCCGCGCAAGTCTTCAATCAGCCCATAGGTGAAAAGCCCGCCTTCAGGGCCGCGGACAAGCCGTGCCCGCATAAGCGCGTAAATCCGCTCCCCGTTCCTGGCGCGCAATACGGTCCGCGCGAAAGTCTCGCCTCCGGGCTCGGACGGCAGGACGGCTTTTTCGGACATGAGGCTTTCGGGAAAAACCGGCGCCGCGCCGGCAAGTTCTTCGGCGGAATCGTAACCCAGCATGTTCGCCAGCCCGCGGTCGGCTTCCAGCAATCGCCCGGACACGGCGCGGAAAGCCCACGTATTGGCGGCGAAAACGCGCCTGACATCAGTTCCGAAACCGTTTTTTTCCTCATCTTCCCCTGTTTCAAGTCCGGTGATATCGGTATTGATTATAAGCACCGACGCGGTTTTTCCCCCGTCGCCGCGCACCGGCTGGAAGTCCAGCAGGAACTGAAACCTGGAATGCCCCACAGGCACAGTGAACCGGCGGATTTTATTTTTGCCGGAGGCGAAAACTTCGCGCACACTGTCCATATATTCCTTCGCGCGCGAGTCCGGAAATATTTCCGAAAGCAGCCGGTTGCTGAACACGAAGGGCCTTCCGCCCATGGAAGCGGAAGCGGCCTCGTTCATGTAGAGAATCCTGCCTTCGCCGTCCACAAGCATTATCTCGCTGAGAAGCGATTCGGAAATCAGGCGGTATTTTTCCGCGCTGTTGAATATGAGACGCTGCAGCGCCTTTTGCAAAGTCATGTCGCGCAAGTGAAGGCAGAGGGAATCCACCGGTTTTATGCCGCGCAGGTTCACCGCGCGCACGTCAATGCAGCGCCAGCTGCCGACCCGGTTGGCCAGGCGCATCTCAAAGTTCTGCCGCTTGTCGGGGGAAGACAACAGCACCTCTACGGTTTTTTTCAAAAAACCGCTGTCGTCGGGGTGCACCTGGGCGCAGAGACTGGTGCCGGCATATTCGTCCGCCTCCCTGCCGGTCAGCAGCCTTATCGCGGGAGAGGCGAAAGATATGCCGCACTCCGCGTCCACCAGGAGGACGGCGTCGCCGCTGTAATCGGCTATGGCTTTCCAGAAAGCGGCGCTGTCCCTGGATTTTTGAGATTCGTGCTGAGCGGACGCCGCCGCGGCGGCATCGGAACGGACTGCGGCGTCAGTCTCGAAACCGGCGGACGCAAGGGCGGCGCGCGCCTTTTCGGCGTCAGCCTGGGTGGACGCGGCTATGAAAATTTTGGGTTTATCCATAAACAGGGCGCGACCGCGCGCCTGCATAATAATATTAAATTCGGAGCCCGCTTATTGTATAATTTGCGGGTATGAACGCGAAAATACGGGAGAAGCTGCACAATTATATGGAGGACCTCGCCGACGACGCGCTGGAGAAAATATACGACAGCCACGAAAAGTACTGCCGGTGCGACAAGTGCAGGCTTGACGTGCTTTCGCGCGTCCTCAACCGCATGCCGCCCAAATACGTGGTTACGCAAAAAGGCGGGGCTTTCGTGAAACTCCAGGGCCTCGAGGCTCAGTTCAAGGCGGACATAACGCGGGAGGCGGTGGAAGCGCTGGACATTGTCGCTCTTGCCCCCCGTCACTAAACGTTGATAAAGGACATAATATGCCGAGAGTGCTTATTGTTGACGACTCTCTTTTCATGCGCAAGATACTGGGCGATATTCTCAGCCGGGAAGGGGCGCAAGTGGTCGGAGAGGCGGACAACGGGCAGTCCGCCGTTGACAAATTCAGGGAACTCAAGCCGGACGTCGTGACGCTTGACATAGTGATGCCAAAGACGGGAGAGATAGGCGGCGGCATAGCCGCGCTCAGGGAAATAATGAAGCTGGACCCCAAAGCCAGGGTGATAATGGTTTCGGCCATGGGACAGCACGCGCTGGTGGTGGAAGCCATACAGGCCGGCGCCAGGGATTTCATAGTGAAGCCGTTTCAGCAGGCGCGCATAGCGCAGGCGCTGAAAAAAGTCCTGCTGAGCGGAGGCTAGACAAATGGAAAAAAAGGAAAACATTGCCGCCGGATATCCGGACGCGCTCAGGAAAATAGGCGTCACGGGCGCGGGCCGCGCTGCCATGGCTTTGTCCGAAATAACCAGCGCGGCGGTGGAGATAGACGTTCCCGAAGCCAGGCTGATTGCCGCGACGCAGTTTTCGACCATAGTCTCGGCAGGGGAAGAACACGGTCTCGCGCTGGTCATCGTGCTGGAAGGCGAGCTGGGAGGGAGAGTGTTTTTTCTGCTGGCTCCGCGGGAGGCGCGGCTGCTGGGCGCGAGACTGCTGGGAATGGAACCCGGCAAGGTGGATTTCGAAGACCCGCTGTTTCAAAATTCGATAAAAGAAGTCCTCAGCATCATAGCGGGCGCCTATATGGCGGCCCTTAGCGAATTGACCGGCTACGAGGTGATGTTCAGCATCCCCTACCTCGCGCTGGACGTGATAACCGCGGCTTTCATAGCGGAACAGACCCCCCAGCGTTCCGCCGACATGATTTTCATAAAAACTCAGTTGAAGATAGAAGGAACTGAGTTCGGCTGCGAATTCATGTTTTTTCCCGACATGCCGTCCACCGGCAAAATATTCAAGGCTCTCAGGCTGGCGCAGCCGGCGCAAGCCGCCAAACCCGTCTGACCGCCGCGATGAAAAACATATCCTTTCTGAAACTGGACCTGCTGCGCGAACTGGGCTCGATAGGCGCGGGCCATGCGGCGACCTCGCTGTCCGAACTGGCGAACACGCAGGTGGACATGTCCGTTCCCGAAATCAGGCTTTATCCCTCCCAGCGCATAATGGACCGGCTCAAGGACGAGGAATATTTCGTCCTGCGCTCGCGGCTGGAAGGCGGCATAAGCGGAATGGGATACCTGGTTTTAAGCCTGGGCGAGGCGCGCCCGCTTGCGGGACTGCTGCTCGGCGCGGACCCCGCCTCCGTAGACATGGACGGCGACATGGCGCAATCCGCGCTCAAGGAGGCTGCGAACATACTCCTGAGTTCCTATATGAGCGCGCTCGGCGACCTGACAGGTTTCACCGTTCTGGCGGACGTGCCCGCAATGGACGGCCCTATAAACAAAAATGACGTCGAAAAACATATATCCGACGCTCCCGCCGATGATATCGTCTACGTTAAATCCAACCTGACGATAAAACGCCTGGGGTTCGACGCCGCCCTGCTTTTTGTTCCCGACCAGAAAAGCCTGCGCGCCATATTCGCCAAACTGGGCCTGCCCGAATAAACCCGCCAAAAAAAAGGTCTATTGTTTTCCGCTTTCCAGCCAGGTTTTTAATGCAAGTATTGCATCGGACCTAAATTTAGCGCGTCTGTCTTCTTTAATAGTATTCGAAGTATTCTTCAACTTTTTTATTCATTCTTTTGTTGCGGTATATCGGCAGAATCTCGAAAACTTCGTCCCAGCCCAGAACATCCAAATGGTCGAAGGTCCCCTAAAACTGCTACTTATAAACCGTGATGGCCAAGTCGGGGCAGATTATCGCGCACATCGCGCAGCCGACGCAGCAGTCTTTTTTCGCGAGTTTCGCGGGATAATAACCCGTGGCGCTGAACGTTTCCGATATGACGATGCATTTTTTCGGACACGCGCCCACGCACAGGCTGCAACCCTTGCAGCGAGTCTCGTTGACCCTGATTTCCGGCATTAAAGCCCTCCCGATGGCGGCAATAAGAGGAAAAAACCATGCCGCCCTTCACACACAATCTAAATCTTGCTGTCCGCACTGTCAAGCATAAGCGTCAATCCTGCGACGGAAATTGCCCGAAAGTCCCATAAAGGCATGGGTCCAAAGACTGCGTAAAATTGGCCCTTCCGGCCCTTGCGATATCTGAACTCTTCTGTTACAATTAAACAATGGGACCCACAGAGGGAATCTGGTTAAGGATGAGGAGCAAAGATGAAACTGAAACTGGCAGCAAGCATGATAGTGATAGCCGGCATGGCCGGCATGGCCGTCGCCGGAACGGGCAATGATGATGCGCTTAACATGGCCCCGTCCGCAGTAATCACGAGCAAGCCGGTTGTTCCCGCCGCCCCGGAAGCGACAAAATCCGCGTCAGCGGCATGGAAGAAGGCAGTCAAGAAAGAGTGTGAGAACCTCCTGGCACAGAATAAAATCAACAACCTACCCAAGTTGTCACCTTCCGAAACCGAAGTTCCTGAGGCAGCGCGCGGGCAATTGGTGAAATATAATCATGCCTATGCCTTTCCCACCACGATATACAAAATGGGAGTGGAAAACAAACCCGCGTATGTCGTACAGAACGATAGCGCCGCGGGTATGCATGTAGCCATATTCGCCGCCGACGGCACCAAAATTGACAGCGGCAGTTCCTCTGGCGGTGCCCATGGTAATTTCTCATGGAGCAGCGTCAAATTCGAGGATAAATCCAGCGCTGGCTACAATGACCCCGATGTCATGTGCAAAAGAAGTCGTGTCTGCTGTGAAAGTCTCTCGGGATGCCACTGGTTTCAGGGTATCTGCGCGTGTCAGTAGAAACAGCGCCTGTAGAAAAAGGGGACACAATCTAAATTAGATTGTGTCCCCGAAATACCAAGACAGGAACGCGGTATGGCGGGTAAAAATACGATGCGGAATAAACTTGCAGCGGCGGCGGTTTTTGCCTTTGCACTCTGCCCGGTTAACGCCGTGTGCCAAACGGGTTTGGCGGGCACTGTGTTGTCCGGCGGCGACGACCTGTTGTCGGCGCAGCCGATAGCCAAAGTTCCCGCACCACGGGCGACGGCTGAAATAATAATCAACGCCACAGAAATGGGCGTAGGGGGATTTCATCGTTACGATAATAAAGCCCATGATTACGGTAAGAATAATGCGCAGTCGGCACACATACCCCCTGACCATGCTGAAAGCGGAGAACTTGCCAAAGCATACATTCAAAAAGATGGTTCCGTAAAAATAGGCTTTTCGCCCATTGTTCAAAAGGGACAACACCCGGTTGTGGTTGACCAGGGCAAGGGCGTCGTTTCCGTGCAGTTTGAAAGCCTTGAAGAGCTGCTGAAAACAATAGTCGCGGTCGCAAAACAAAAACAGGCCAAAATCGCTGTTTTTAATATAAATGCGCATGGGGCTCCGGGCATGATTGCCGTTCCCCAAAAAAGCGGGAATCGTTTTCCCAAAGAAAAGACGGATGAAGCAAATTATAAAGACTACTATTCCACGTATTTCGGAAAAGAAAGGATTTTTGAGTTGCGAGAAGGCTCCAAGCACCCTGAATATGGCCTGCGACATATATGGTACCCTTCGAATTTACAGACATGGAGGGAGGTTATCTCTGAAATTCCGGACATTAAAAGCTATTTCACCGAGGATGCGCAGATACATTTCCTTGCTTGTCTTGTCGGACTTGGCCCTCTGGGCAAGGATTTCACCGAAAATGTGGCGGCGCTGCTTCTGGATGGCGACAAAGCCGCTGTTCAGACATCTACAGCTTTTGGTGCGGTTGACTGGTCCATGCCGGAGGGGATGGGGTTTTGGGATTATCAAAATGATGAACAATTGAAACATGACCAGGAAGTTTATCCTGTCCATCGTGAGGACAGGGAAACGAGACAAAAAGCCGCCATCCGTCTAGCATACAAAAAAGACGGCAAATGGACTTCGGTGCTTGTGGGCAATCAGGATTTTATGACCACCGGCAGAAAACCGCTTGACCCGGGCAATAACATTGTGCCGGAGCCGCAATAGGCATATTGGCGTCGAGGATATATAATATGAAACTAAAATTTGCTGTAGCGATTGCAATAACACTGGCTGCATTTGCGTGCGGCATTGCTCAAGCGAACGGCGCCAGTCTGTCCGATTTCGCTAATTTCGCCGGCAGGGTTGTGAATGCGCCGCCAGTGCCGGCGGCCGCTTCCTCCGCGGTCGCCCCCGCTATGAAAGACTGGACTATAATGGTCTATGGGGTTTATCCAAAGAGGGACACCGCTTCGGTCGGGTTCCCTGCCTGCGCTGTAACAGATGCGGGCTGCTCACTAGAAGATGCCGGTTCTCCCGCCAACTTAAACATTGTGGGTCAGACTTATTGTTTTAAAGCGCCAGAATATTCAGAATATGATTGCACCAGATATGCGGTTACAAAAAGCTCTCCATATGAGGTTAGCAAGTTTAAAGTGGACGAAACATCAGCGGATTTAGGCCGTTATACCAGTGCGGTTGATTTTATAAAATGGGCCAGGACTAATTTCCCGGCGAAAAAGTATGCCTTGTTTATGTATGGAGAAGGCAGCGGGTGGAAGAATGTGCAACAAACAACGCAGAAAGGCATGATGTACAACGACGATACGGGACATCACATCAGCACGATGGAATTACGCAAAATTTTTGAGGAAGCGGGCCGCGTAAATATATTCCTTACCCATTCCTGTAAGATGCAAATGGCGGAGGTGGCATTCGAAATGCGGGGTTATGTGGATATTATGTTTGGGTCCGAAGAAATAACAGTGGCGGATTTAGCCGAAGTCGCCGCGCTGGTGCAAACGCTTGGTGCCCAGCCAAACGCCGAGCCCGCCGTCTTTGTGCCGGCTGTGCTAAAAGCGTCGAAGATGAAGTATTCGCGCGCAAATGAGTTGAATTTTCATAAGCTTCTAGATGTCGGCAACACTTTTTCGGCGCTGAATCTAACCGTCTCGGATGAATTTGCCGCCCGCGTCCGGGAATGGGCAAAACTGGTAATCAACAAGGCGAACGAATGCGATGCCGTGGACTATGCGATAAACAACGTGCTCAGGTTCGCGCCGGACGGGGGAATTCCTAACCCGCCCGGTCCTTACAACTTCACTTACGCGAATTTCTCGGATTTATATAATTTTGTCGAGTTGGTCGGCGCAAAAGCCAAAAATGCCGCCGTAAAAGCGAAAAGCGTTGAGTTGGAGAGTTTCATCGCAAACAAGCTCGTGATTGGGCATCATGGAGCGTTCCAGTCGAAACATGGCGATTATGCGGCGAATTCGCATGGTATTTCCATAGAGATGATTCCGCGCCAGCCAAACCCCAAGCCATCCCCGCTGGTGTCCTCTTATAGGGAAAGCAGCATATTTCCCACAGTCAGCGGCTGGGCGAATTTCCTTGATTGGGCGCAGCAGTGTCATGCCGCGCATAATAGCGCTGCTGTGGACAGATAAACGGGAACAGCGACTATTAACCCGGAAATCGCAGTTGGTTGCTAGAACCGAGACGTAAAAGAGCGAAATGGATTCGGCTCAAAAAAATGCGAGCAGGCTCGTTGCCTGTGAGCAGTTTTTTTGAGTCGGAGCCATGAAGCTATTTTACGTCGAATTCCGCAATCCAACTGCGATTTCCGGGTTAACCCGCGCTCCATTAGACCTCTTTCAAAAGTTGTGTTTTCCATGTAAAATAGCTGCATGTATAACAAAGTAAAAGAACTCAATGATGCACAGTTCAGACGGAAAACAGGCGTAAAAAGAACCACTTTCGCCAAGATGGTGGAAATAGTGAAAGCGTCCGAGCAGGCGCGAAAAAAGCTGCAGGGCCGGCCATTGAAGCTGAGTTATGAAGACCAGGTGCTCATGGCGCTTGAATACTTACGGGAATACCGGACGTATTTCAGTCTCGGACAGATATACGGTTTGAGCGAGGCCAACGCTTATAAAACGGTGAGGCGGGTGGAGGACATTTTAATCAAAGCGAAGGAATTCCGGCTGCCCAGCCGCAAGGCGATTTATGAAGCGCCCGTCATTGAGGCCGTCGTGGTGGACGCGGCGGAATCGGGCATCGAGAGGCCGAAAAAAAACAAAGAAAATGGTACTCGGGAAAAAAAAGAAGCATTCAATAAAAACGCAAGTTGTCATAAACTTCAAAAGCAAGCAAATTCTGAAAACAAGTTTCGCCAACGGGAAGAAGCATGATTTCCGGCTGTTCAAGGAATCTGGATTGCTTATCCGCCCTGAGGTGAAAATACTTGGCGACACCGGTTATCAGGGCATCCGAAAGCTGCACGAGAATTCGCTTATTCCGGTTAAAAGAAATCGAGGGAAGGCGTTGGATGTAAACCAGAAAGCATTCAATCACCGGCTTGCGTCCCAAAGAATTGTCGTAGAGAATGTGATTGGCTTTCTTAAAAGATTCAGGATAATATCAGACAGATACCGGAATAGAAGAAAGCGTTTCGGCCTTCGTTTCAACCTGATAGCCGGATTCCACAATTATGAACTATGAGACTTTTGAAAGAGGTCTATTGAAAAAGAGTTAATCAAAACATGCGCCTCCGGTATTTCTGCCGGAGGCGCGTTTTCAAAACAACGTTTTATTCGCCGACGGCGGCTACCGTCACGATTTCCTCCAGGCTGGTGGCGCCTTCCTTCACCTTGTCTATTCCCACGTCGAACAGGAACTTGAAGCCTTCCCGCTTGGCCTGTGCGGTGAGCGCGGGCAGCGGCTCGCGGCGCTGTATCATGTCGGCAAGCGCGGCGCTTATGAAAATGACCTCGTAGAGGCCGATTCTGCCCTTGTAGCCGAGGCCGTTGCACTGCTCGCAGCCCACATGGGTATAAAGCGTGTCGGTTTCGGAGAAGCCGTATTTCTTTATCATCTCCATCGTCGGCGTATAAGCCTGCCGGCAGTTGTTGCAAAGCCTGCGGACGAGGCGCTGCGCCTCGACAACGCGCAGCGTGGACGCCAGCAGGAAGGGTTCTATTCCCATGTCCTCCAGGCGCGAGACGGCGGACAGCGCGTCGTTGGTGTGCAGCGTCGAAAGCACCAGATGTCCCGTCAGCGCGGCGCGCAGGCAGATTTCGGCGGTTTCGGCGTCGCGGGTTTCGCCCAACATGATGATGTCGGGGTCCTGGCGCAAAAACGAGCGCAGCGCGCCCTGGAAAGTCAGGCCCACCTTGGGCTTGACCTGCACCTGGTTGATGCCGTGGAATTTGTATTCCACGGGGTCCTCGACGGTCATTATGTTTTTCTCCGGGGAGTTCAACATCTGCAGCGCGGTGTAAAGCGTCGTTGACTTGCCCGAGCCGGTGGGGCCCGTGACGTAAATGAGCCCGTTGGGGCAGTTGATGCCCTTGATGAAAGAGTTAAGCTGCGCCTTGTAGAAACCCAGCTTTTCAAAGTCCAGCGGCAGCTTGGCCTTGTTGAGGATACGCATGACCATCTTCTCGCCGTACACCGTGGGGCAGGTGGAGACGCGCACATCTATCTTGGCGTCGTTGTAGCGCATGGTGAGGGCGCCGTCCTGCGGAACGCGCTTTTCGGCGATATCGAGCTTGCTGAGAATTTTTATGCGCGAGATGAGCGGCACGAACATGGATTTGGGGGGCGGCGGGATTTCGTTCAGGATGCCGTCCACGCGGAAGCGGATGCGGATTTCCTCGGCGTAAGGCTCGATGTGGATATCGCTGGCGCGCTGCTGTATGGCGGTCTCGAACATCTTGTTGACGAAAAGCACCACCTGCGTCTCGCGGGTGACGGGAATGGGCTTGTTGAGGTCAAGCAATTCCTCCTCGTCCTCGACCCCTCCCCCTTTCGACGGCAGCAGCCCGGTGGCGAGCTCCTTGACCTCGTCGCGCGCGCCGTAAAGCGTGTTCAGCGCGTTCACTATGGCTGAAATCGTGCCCACCGCGAGCTGGACCTTGAGGCCGGTGTAAAGGTAAATTTCCTGGACGATGAAAATCTCAGAGGGATTTATGACCGCGATGCGTATGGTGTCCTCGGTCTTCTCCAGCGGAATGACCTTGTTGGCGCGCGCGAAACGCTCCGGCAGCAGGCGCGCAAGCTCGAAGGATTTCTCCGCCATCTTCACCATTTCGTCGTTGGTGATGAAGGGGACCTTGAAATAATCGCAGTAAGACTTGGCGATGTCCTCCTCGGTGGCGAATTTGGTGGCGACCAGCGCCTCCTCCACCGTCACGTTGTCTTTGACCTGGGTGGTCAAGACGAGCGGAATGTCCTTTTCCGTGATGACCTTCTTGCCCATGAACAAATCGAGTATCAGAGATTTGTCGCTCATATCCTGCCCGCATCATGTCCGGATTTGGCGTCCGTCCGCGGAGCCGCGCTGTCCGCGAGCGGCAGCGTTATGGTCACGGTCGTGCCCTCGCCTTCCACGCTGGAAAGCGTCATCTCGCCCCTGTGGTTGTTTATGATGGATTTGGAGACCGAGAGCCCCAGCCCCGTGCCCTGCGCCTGGCCGTGGCGGATATCCTGCCAGAAGCGGCGGACCGTCTTGCCCGGCGCGTCCGGCTCGGGCTCGTCGGGAGACCGGCGGCTCTCCACGCTCTTGTTGTAAATCTTGGTGGTGTAGAACGGCTCGAATATGCGCGGCAAATCCTCTTTTTTTATGCCTTCGCCGTTGTCGCTTATCTCTATGGCGCAAAACGGCTTGCGGGCTATTCCGGGCGGCTGGGCGCGCCGGGCGCGTATTTTCACGCGGCCCTCCCGCCGCTTGGGAATGGCCTGCGCGGCGTTGACGAGCACGTTGATTATGACCTGCGTTATCTGGTTGCGGTCCACGTCTATGAACAGCCCGTCCTCATAGGACGTTTCAAAAGCGACATGGTTTTTTTCCTCCATCGGGATATTGTTGATGGCGTACTCGATGAGCTCCCGCGGCGAGACGCGCGCGGTTTTGAGCTCCGAGGGACGCGCGAATTTGAGCAGGTTGCGCACGATGACGTCGGCGCGCGTGGTGGCGTCCTTTATCTTGATGAGCGTGAGGAACGCGTCGAAATTGGGCGAGCGCGGCGCCTGGGCGGGATAGCTGAACTCCAGCAGATACCGGTTCAAAAACCGCACCGCGTTCAGTTCGGCGGGCATGAGGCTGTCCTCGTCCATTTTGCGCAAATCCTCGGTGGCTCTCACCAGCTCCGCGGCCTCGCGCCCCAGTTGCGCCGACTTGTTGCGGCCCAGCCAGGCGTCGTAAAATCCGGTGTCGCCTATCAGCGTGTTGAGCGCGGCCAGCGCCTGCGCATCATTTGCGGGCGGCGATTTAAGAAATCCGTCCGCCGCCAGGCCGGCGGCCAGCGCCGCCGGAGCGCGGGGGGCGGAGAATTCGCCCTGCGAAAATTCCGCCGGCACGAGGTCTTTTATCTGGAGATACTCTATGCCGCCCATGATGATGCCGAGCGGATTTTTTATTTCATGCGCTATCCCCGACGAAAAACGGCCCAGCGCCGCCAGTTTCTCCGACTGGATGAGCTGGTTGTGCGCCTCCTGCAGCTCGGAGTAGGCGCTGCCCAATTGCTCGTTTGCGCGGGCCAGGTCGCGGGTGCGCTCCTGCACGCGCAGTTCCAGTTCCTGCCTGGAGCGCTCCAGTTCCTGCTGGGCGCATTTTTGCGAGGTGATATCGCGCAGCACCCCCTCGAAACCGGCGGGGCGCCCCGCCGCGTCAAGCCTGAGAGAAGAGGTCATTATGCAGTCTATGAGCTCGCCATTTTTCTTTTTCAGGCGCAGCTCGTAATTGCGGACGGCGGACTTGCGTTTCACCTCCGCCAGAAACGCGGACAGGTCCGCGGCGCCCTCGAAAATATCCCTGAGATGCATTCCCGCGCCGGGCGCGGCGGCGTAGCCGAAAAGCTCCAGGTAGGCGCGGTTGGCCTCTATGAGCGCGCCGGAGCGGTCGGCGATATATATCGCGTCCAGAAAATCGCCGAAAAGCTTGCGGTACTTGCGCTCGCTTTCCTTGAGCGCGTTGGCGGCCTGCCGAAGGCTGGTGATGTCGTTTCCCACGCAGAGTATCTCGCGGCGGTTGCCGCCGAGGCGCATGACGCGGTTGGTCCAGGAAATCCAGACGGGAACGCCGCCGCGCCTGATGTTTTCGGACTCGTATGAGAGACTGTTCTCCGGCCCGTCGGACAGCCTGCCCAGCATCTGCGCCGCGGCGCCGCCCGCCTTGCTGGCGCGCGCGAAGACGGTGTCGAAAAAGTTTTTGCCGACTATATCCTTCTCGGCGTAGCCGAAAAACTCCTGGGCGAACTCGTTGAAAAAAGTGATTTTGCCGGTCAAATCCATGCGCAGGATGATGCTGTTGGCGGACTCGACGAGCGTGCGGTATTTTTCCTCGCTGCGCTGTATGGCTTCCTGCGCGTTCTTGGCGGAGGTGACGTCCCAAAGCACCAGCACCGCGCCGTCCACCTCGCCGCTTTCCCTGGTTATCGGCGCGGCCCGGCAGCCCACGAAAATCCTGCGCCCGCCCGGCGCGCCGAGGTAGATGTCCTGCGGGGAGCGCACCGCTTCGCGCTGCTCCATGGCGCTGAAAACCGGGTTCGGAACGCGCATCCCGCTTTTCTCGTCCGCCAGCTCGACTACGTCGCCCACGAATTTCCCGACGCATTCGCCCTGCGGGCGCCCGATGAGGTTTTCCGCCACGCCGTTGAGCAGCTTTATCACGCCGTCTTTGTCAACGGCGATTACGGCGTCGGCTATGCTCATCAGCGTGGCCGAGAGCCAGCGCCGGTTTTCCACGAGCGCGTTTTCCATCTCCCCGCGGTAAAGCGCGAACCTGACCAGGCCCACAATATCCGCCTGGCGCGCCGGATTGCACACGCTGCCGTAAGAGCGCGTCCGCAGTGTGTCCTGGCTGACCAAATCTTGCGCGGAGGCGGAAAAGAATACCGCGGGGACGGAATATCTTTTTAGCATTTCCTCGGCTGCGGCGGCCGCCAGCGCGGGCCCGCCGCCAAGCGCGGTGTCAAGCACCGCCAGCTCTGGACGCTCGGCGCCCGCCGCTACGGCGTCCTCGGGCGAAGACACGCAGGCGGCCACGAAATAGCCGGCCCGCTCAAGGGCCTGCCTGACGCTGTTTTTTATCGCTTCGGAGCTCGCGGCTACAAGCAGTTTGTGACGCGCCATAAAAGGTGTTTTCGTTTCGTATACGCCGGCGGTTTAATCGCTTACGCTCTGTCCGCTCCGGCGGGCGGCGGCGCGGCGCGCCGCCTGAATTTGAACTGTTTGTACAAAACCAGCGAGGCATGGGCCGCACCGGCGGCAAGCGTGGCGATGGCGAGATGCTCATGCAGCTCGAAACTCACTCCCATAAAGCCGACAACCGCTGCGCCGGCCAGAAACGCCGCCGTCGTGATTCCGGTGATATGTATCCATTTGAACAGCATGGCTGACATTATTTTAACATAAAGAAAAGCCTTTACAACGGGACAAATCGCAACGCGGGCGCATTAAGGAAAATACGCCCGTCGTTGCCATGCGGCTTGCCGTTTACGGGGTATAAGTAATTACGATAATGCCCTGTCCGCCGGAGCCATTGGAATGGCCGCCGCCTCCGCCGTACAAACCAGCTGTCCCGCCGTAACCCCAGCCGCCGGCGCCGCCACCGCCGCCGGAACCGGCTGAAACCCACTCCGTGCCGTTTCCGCCATTGCCGCCGAAGCCGCCATTCACGTTGCCTCCCCCCCCGCCTCCACCGCCAGCCGTTCCCGCGCCGCCGTTTCCGTTGACGCCGGCCGCACCTCCTCCGAAACCGCCTGAATTGTTCCCTCCCGCGCCGCCAGTACTGCTGCTTTGTCCGTTGGCGCCATTGCTCCCGCCGCCGCCCGCGCCGCCGCCGCCTCCGGTCAAAGCGCCGGCGAAGC
>JAQTYB010000046.1 GCA_028688475.1 Elusimicrobiales bacterium | reverse complement strand
CGCGGCGGCGCAGGCGCTGGGCGGCATAGGCGAATCCGCGCTGGACGCGCTTTTCGCCTGCCTGGAAGGCGGCGACAAGAACGGTCCGGCGGACAAATGCGCCGTCGCGCTCGCGTGGGCCGGCAAGCCGGCCTTGAAAAGGCTGGAGCGCGGCCTGTCCGGCGAAAATCCCGAAAATCTGCGCCGCAACAGCGCGCTTGCGCTGCGCCTGATGGCGGAACAGTCGCTGCTGCCGCAGGCGAAAATGTTTTACGCAGACCCGCAGTCCGTTTTCGCCGAATTGCGCCGCACTCTTCCGGCGCTTGAGAAAAGCGCGGACTCGGACAGTTCCGCCGGAGTGCGCGCTCTCAGCCAGCGCGCCGTGGAGGCGATAGCAAAAGGCATATTGCCGGCGCAGTAAGTTTTCAGGTAAAGGAAAAAATAAACACAAATTGAGATTTGCCATTTTGATGTTGAATTTTGAGCAGGAAAAACGAAAAAATGATGTCAACACCTGTGGATAACCTGTGGATTATACTGTGGATTTGCTGTTTCCAGACGTAAAACCGGCCACGCTCCCGCTCCCTGTTGATATTTGTGGATAACCTGTGGACAACTTGACCGTCAAACACGCCGCCGGAACCCCGTCGGAGTTCCGTTTTTACGACGTATTCTCGACGGAGAAACAGGGTTGTATAACATCAGCGAAACAGGGACCCCCTAACCTTAATGGTTTATTGCATAACCTGTGCATAACTTGGGTGAAAAGTACCTTTTTTATGCCGGTCCGTCGCGTTTTCGGGACTTTAAGGCGCACTTTCAGGGTTATCAACAGTTTGTCAAGCCCAGTCAAGGCCCAAAAACAGATTGTCAAGGCCCTGGCGTAACAGTTTTGTCAAGGGGTTGACACGCCAAATAGGTGTTTGTAGACTTTCCCACATGGATATCAAAAAAGAAGCGGAGCGCAAGGCCGCCGAGCGAAAGACCATTATCGTGCTGGGCGCGCTTTTCGCGGTTGTCACTCTTGTCGGGATAGTCATAATGCTTAAAAGCGGCGACGATTCCCGGGCCGGTTCCTCCGCCCTCTCCTCTTTTTCCGAGCAGATGGCAAAACAGGCGCAGACGGGCGGGCAGCCCTCCTCAGAACAGCAGGCGCCCTTGCAGCGCCGCGTCCCCGTCGAAACAAAGCGGCCCGAGGGGATGATGGCGTTTTACGGCGCGCAGCCGCAGTCCGCGGGCGGAGCTTCCTCTTATCAGACCGGACAGGCATACCAGCAGCAAGGGCCTCAGTCCGGGCAGCCGGAGCCGCCGCGCAAATTCTACAACTCGCTGGCCAACGGCATACGAATCGCCGCCATGAGCCCGATGCTGGTGAAAGCGTTTCTTAATAATCAAAAGATTGTGGATACCATATTATCCCGCCCCGTGGTTAAGTCAACGCTGGACGACCCCAACGCCCTTTTCAAGTTCGCCACCACCAGCAAAATGGCTTATGATTTTCTGGGCAATCCCGCGGTGGTCAAGGCCATGGCCAACAAGGATATTGTAAAAGCGGTGTCGGAAAGCTATATGATGTCCCAACTGCTCCAGGCGCCCGGCGTGCAGGCGCTCGCCTCAAATCCCGGCGCCGTGCTGCAGATAATGGATAAGAATCCGCAGTTCATGTCGGCGGTGAACCAGCCGGGCGTTCACAAGGCGATAGCGGACAATCCCATCACCGGGCCGCTGCTGACAGGCCTTGAAGCTCTCCGCCAGACGCAGCAGCTTCAGCAGTCCGCCGGCGGCGGCGCGGCGCAGCCGCAGCAGCAACAGCTCCAGCAGCAGTTCCAGCAGAACCGCCAGAAGCAGAATTCGCCGTTCCAATCCGGCTTCGGCAACTAGCACTACTCCGTTAAGTATATGCGGCTATTTGAAAGGGTGATTTTGAGGCGAGGCAAGGAGCGAGGAGCGCGCATACTCGTTGTATGCAAGCGACGAGCGACGCAGACGCAGCCCGAAAGCGCCCTTGCCCGCAGGGGAGGCGCATATAAGGGAATGGGAATGTTTTGGTTGCTGCGGGTTGCCGGCGCGGTTGTGCGGGACTGCGTCGGGCGTATGGGCTGTTTATTCCGCTGCGCGCCTCCAAATAGGCGCATATACTTAACGGAGTAGTGTTAGACCCGTATGGCAGGACTTTCGCTTGTCGTGCTGTTCATGTTTGCCTGCGCCGCCCCCGCATGCGCGGCGGGCAGGGCCGGCGCGCGTTCGCTGCCTTCCTCCCCAACGCGGGCGTTTTCCTCCGACATGACGATAACCGTCCGGGGCAATCTGACGGTGATAATGAATTACTATTCGCAGTCGCTGGGCGGCACCGTAACCGTGCGCGTGCTGCTGCCGGAAGGCTACGGCTCGTCGGGGAAACGCTATCCCGCGCTTTATGCGGCGCAAGGGGCCGGTTCTCCGGTGTTTTCGTCTTCAGGCGGCAAAGCGGACGCTCCGGTTGTCATAAGCGTAGACGCCGGAGACAAACGCTGGCGCGCCTGCGCTCCCTTCAAGAACCCGGCTGGCGAAGGCGGCGGCGCGGCGGCTTGCGCGGACTTTTTCTCGCGCGATATTTTCCACTACATGGAAGCCAACTACCGCCTGCTGCGCGGCCGCGAAAACCGGGCGTTCGCCGGAGAGGGCCCCGCCGGATTGCTGGCGCTGTACTTTCTGGCGCAAAGGCCGCAGTTGTTTTCGCGCGCCGCCGCGTTCTCCCCCGCGCCGGATTGGAGCGAGGAAGAAATGCTGGAAATGCTGAAAACCGCCGAGTTCGCGCCGGACGCCAAACTCTGGCTTTCCGCCAGGCTGGGCGCGGACGGACTGTCCGGCGCGCGGAGCGCTCCCACGGCGCTGGCGCGGCTGGAAACGGCGCTTATTGCAAAAGGTATGAGGTACGCCGGCAATCTGCTGGCTTATTTCGACAGGGGCGGGGCGGACGCGCGGCAAGGCTCTTCGCGCGAAACGGAATTCGCGCTGCGCTGGCTTTTCGGAAACGAGGACATGAAGCTCTCTTCCGCGGCGGCTTTTTCCACCGCGCGCGCCGCCGGCGTCAAAAGCGGGCCGGAGTACATTCTTTTCTCGGCGCGGCTGAAATTCGCGGGCGGACTGGAGGCGGACTATATTCCCCCCGCCGCCAAATCGTCTCCGCCGTATTTCACCTGGGACGGCGGCGTGTTCCGCCTGGCGCGCGGCGCGGAGCCGGGGACGGTCAGATTGTACGGCGAGTATGAAGGCCGGGAATTTTCAACCAAAGTGCGGCTGACCGACTCCAAACCGGCGGCGGAAAAGCCGAAACGCTAACGAATATGCACTCCTGGAAATATATTTTCACGTTTGATGACGGACGGCGCGCAGAGTTCGATGTCTCGCTTGACCCTAAAACGCTGGATGTCGAAACGGTTCCGCCGGAAAACCCGCCGGACTGGACCAGTCTCGAATACCGCCGCTGCGCCAATTGTCCGCTGGACCCGAAAACCTCGCCCCGGTGTCCTATCGCCCTCAATATCGCGGCGGTGGTGGAAGGTTTTCGCGACATGGTTTCAGCCCAGTCCGTGCAGGTGACGGTCGTTTCCGGCGAGCGGACGGTTTCCCGCCGCACTCTGCTGGCGGAAGGAGTCTATTCGCTGCTGGGCATCTACATGGCGGCCGGCGGCTGCCCTGTCATGGAAAAACTCAAGCCGCTTGCGGCAACCCACCTGCCCTTTTCCACCATTGAGGAAACGGTGTACCGCGTGATGACGATGTATATCTCCGCCCAGTATTTCCGCGCCAAAAAAGGCCTTGAGCCGGATTGGGAACTCAAAGGGCTGGTCGGGATGTACGACGCCATACGCCTGGTCAACAAAGGCTTCGCCAACCGGCTGCGCGGCGCGGCGGAGAAAGACGCCCTCATAAACTCGCTGGTGGATCTCGACGTTTTCGCAATGGTCATGCTGGACATGCCGGCCAGCGTTGACGGACTGGCCCCCCTGTTTGAACCTTTCACCCGCGTGAATAACCCCTCATAAAGAACGAACCCGCGCGGCATGCCGCGCGGATTCGCATATAACAACCCAGTCAGAACAGTACGCGAATCAGGTTCAGCAGTATTTTGGGGACACAACACGGAATTGCAACTCCGTATTGTGTCCCCATTTCCGCCTATCGGAGCATCAGCGTGAAGTAGCTGAGAATGGCCAGACTCACTTTCGCGCTCTTCGCGCTGGAATTAAGAACGCCGGTCATGCCGTTCTTGTCGGACTTGAGCACGCCGAACGGCGTTTCAAGCGTAAGCGCGCCGTTTGCGTCTCTGGTCGGGGTAATCGTCACGCTTTTGCCATCCGTTTTGCCGGTGATGGAGATGGTTTTCTTTTTGCTATTTTGGATCATGAACCAACCAACGCTCTCAAGGGAAAACACGGTGTCGTCGGGGTCGCTTTCATCCGAGCCGCCGATGGTGGCGAGGGACTTCATGCTGTGCCCGTCTGATTTAATCGTCACTTGCTGGCCGAAGCCTTCCTGCTGGTCAGCCGCGGTCACTATCGCATGAACGAAAATGCCGAGCTTTTTGTCCTCGGCCTTGGCGTCAACCCAGCCGTCTTTGCCGTAGGTGTATTTCATGTTTACGGTCATTTCGCTTGCCGCCGACTTCTCCCGCATCTGCGCAGGCGCGTTGTTCAAAACATCCGCTTTCGCCGTTACCGCAACCGCGGCGAACATCACTGCCAACATCAGTTTTTTCATCTGTTTTCTCCGGGTTACACTCAATTAGGAAGCGTAATTTTTCGCTCTTCCCGTGTTGGTGGGTCGCCCGAACCGCTCAACCTCCAACATCTTCGCCACATTTATAGTTTAGCGAAGGCCAGGCTTGGCTTGCAAGAGTCTATGGACCCCATGCCCGCATGGGTCCAAAGGGCAGCGCGGGTAATTTGTGTAATTTGGGACGGTATAGTAATGTAACAACCCTATCAGAACAGCACGCGAATCAGGTTGAGCAGGGAGGCGGCCAGCGTCGCGGTGGCGAGGTTGAAGGCGACCACTTTCACGGTATCTTTCACCCCCACTTCGTTGGAGAGCATGGTGAGCGACGCCAGGCAGGGCAGGTATCCCGCCAGAAACACCGAGGCCACCACAAGCTGCCCCGATGTGAGCGTGTAAGTTTTCAGCAATGCGATGGAGGCGTCCTTGCGCAGAAATCCCAGCAGCAGCGCCGGCGCCATGTCGCCCGGCAGCCCCAGCAGCAACGAAGCCGGTTTCTGGAAAATCCGCGCTAGCAGCGCGGTAATCCCCGCTCCATCCGCCAGTGCGACCAGCGCCACGCCGGCCATTATCATCGGCACGGCGTCGAAGAGATAGCTTTTTATCCGCAGCCGCAGCTTGAGCGCGAACGGCGAAAGCCTGGGCCACTGCCAGGGCGGAATTTCCACGAACAGCTCCGGCGCGGAGCCTTTGAGCATGCGGTGCAGAAAGTAGCCCGCCAGCGCGCCGGTGAGCGCCAGCGCGCCGAAAACGTAAAGCACGTAGATGAATCCGCGCGGCGCGAGTATGGCGATAATCATCGCGCTTTGCGGCATGCAGGGCGCGGCCAGCAGCGTCAGGCTGAGCGCGATTATTTTTTCCCGCCGGGACTCCAGCACCCGCGCGGCGAGAATGCCCGGCACTTTGCAGCCCAGCCCCAGCAGCACCGGCACGCTGGCGTAGCCGTGCAGCCCGATTTTGTGCAGCGCCGCGTCGAGCAGCACCGCCAGCCGCGGGATGTAGCCCGTGTCCTCCAGAAATCCCAGCGCCGCGTAGAACGCCAGCACGTAGGCGAAGACCGTGACCAGCGCGATATAGACGCCGGTGGTGAGCAGGCCGAAACTGTCCAGTGGACCGGCCGGCCCGCCGAACAGAAATTTCGCCGCGAAATTCCACTGCTCCGGCTCCAGCGTTTTGAGCAGCGGAAAATAAACCCGCATGAACAGCGGGTCCAGCGCCGCGTTTATCAGCCCCTCGCCCGCCAGCCGCACGAAATAGAACGCCGCCGCCAGTATGCCCAGCGCCAGCGCCAATCCCGCCGCCGGGTGTATGGCGAGCTCCGCTATTTTTTCCGCCAGCGAAGGGTGGTGATGCACTATTCTCTGCGCCTTGCGGCTGATTTCGCCGATGAGCTTCCATTTCTCGTCGGGCCCGTCGGGGACGGGCCCCGGCGGAGGCAATTGCCCGCGCATGGCCGCCGCCAGGCGTCTTTCCAGCTCCGGCAGCCCCTCCCCCGTGACGGCCACGAAAGGCACGCAGGGAACACCCAGCAGTTCCGAGAGGATTTTCGGCTCGATGAAGACGCCGCGCATTTTCGCGAGGTCCCATTTGTTCAAAAGCACTATGGCGGGGCGCTTGAGGGCGAGTATTTCCAGCGCGAAAAAAAGGTTGCGCTCCAGGCTGGTGGCGTCTATTACATGGATGATGACCGCGTTTTCGCAGCCGTTTATCATCGCGCACGCCACTTCCTCGGCCTTGCAGGTCGTCTCGAGGCTGTAAGCGCCGGGCACGTCGGTTATCAGGCACCGCTCGCCTCCCAGCCGCGCGGGGCCGCGCAGGAATTCCACCGTCGTGCCGGGGTAGTTGGAGCTGAGCGCGCCTATGCCGGTAAGGCGCGAGAAAACCACGCTTTTGCCGACGTTCGGGTTGCCGGTCAGCAGTATCTCGCACGGAGAGGAGAGCACGGTTATATGCTCGCAGATGCGCCTTCCCAGCGCCAACTGGCAGCCCGCCGCCTCCACAACCGCCGTTCCGCCCGCCGCGGAGGAGACCTTCAGCACTTCCCGCCCCTCGTATATCCCCATGGCGGAAAGCCGCTTGCGCAGGAAATCGCCGCCGGCTATCGAAATCACTTTGCCCCGCGCTCCCGCGCGCAATTCGGCGAGCGACAGCTTTTCGGTTTCGCATCCGTAATTGGAGACTGCCGCTTGATTCATCAAGAGTATTATCCTATTAACCGCGCCGCGTCGTCAATAAAATCGGGTGGGCAAAAAACCGGCCCCGCGTGTTGCGGGGCCGGTTTTTATCAAGCTGCGTTATCGAACGTCAAATGGCATCGGTGTCGGAGAGGCCGGCGCTTTCCAGCCGCGGACCGTGATGTTGTCCGCCGCCTTCGTTGTTATGCGGATTGGGATAAGGGCCGGGATGCGGTCCGGGTCCCGGATGAGGGCCTGGATGCGGTCCGGGACCGGGATACGGGCCGGGTCCGGGGCCGGGATGCGGCGGTGGATACGGACCGGGGTGCGGTGGCGGATAAGGGCCGGGACCGGGATGCGGCGGGTGATATGGATCGGGGCCGGGATTGTTGTCCAAAAGCGTTACCCCGTAATACGCCGCAATGGCCGCCAGCACCGGTTTGGGGAACATGTTGGTGTCTATTCCTCCGGTGACGGCCCACGGCGTAAATCTCAGGTCGTAACCCTTGTAATAGTCGGTGCCGTACATCTCGCGGTTCCAGTCAAGCTGGAATTGCGCGCCGAGCGAATACCCGATTTGCGGAAGGTTTATGTTCACATAGACGACGCCGCCCTGTCTGTTGAACGTCGCGTCCATGTCCTGTATCCGATACGAGCCGCCCGGGGTGCCGACGATGTTATAGCGCACTTCAGTGCCGTCAATGAATGCCTGAACCAGGTTCATATAGCCGACACGGCCCACGTTGACGGTGATGCCGCCGCGGTAGTCCTGTATCTGCACGTTGCTGCCGCTCGCCTGCACCGAACCGTTGAGATACACGTTCGGATTGTAGCCTACGGCCTGCTTGTCCGTTTTGGGGCCGCTCTTGTCGGCGGCCACGCCCGCTGTTATTTTTTCCGGCACGGGGGCGGCGTTTTCGATGTTCTTGAGCGTCAGCGGCGAATATCCCTGATCCGCCAGGCCGATCGCATAAAGCGGCTGCGCGCTCAGCGCGGCAACCACCAGTAATGCTGAAACATGCTTCATTGTGAATCACGCTCCTTGCCAACTTTTACCGCCGTGAGCTCCGGCTGGGGAACTCAGCGCATAAATTATACCACAAGCGGCATGGCCATACATAGGGCCGAAAGGGACGATTTGAACTGCCCTTTCGGCCCCTGATGGCGAAATAACCGCGCTGCCTGTCTTTGCGCGTTTTGCGGGGGCGGGTTTCTTTTGATACCATTTGAGGGAAGTTTCCGCTGGAGGGTTTCAGTCATGTCAAAAAATACGCTTTTGACGACGCTGTTTCTCGCGGCGTCGTGCGTCTGCGCCGCGCTCGCGCAGGAAGGCGCGGCGCGTCCGGAAAACGGCGTGCCGTCCGGCATCATTTCTTCGGATGAGGCTCTGGCGCGCAAAAACGGCGTCCATGAAGCCATACTGAGCCTGGCGGCTAAAAAGAGCGTTCCTCCGGCGGAACTGCCGGCGTTCTATTCCGCGCAGGCCAGGGCCGCGGCGGACTGGTTCGACCTTTATTTCAAAACGGCGGAGGATTCCTCCCGCGACCCGCGCGCCGCGCTGAAAAAATGGACGGAAAAAACCTCCGCCGCCCCCCGCGACGTCGACGCCTGGTTTCTGCGCGCCGTGACCGAGGAACGCTCCGGCGATATCCGCGCGGCGGTCGAAAGCTACAGCCGCTCGCTGGAATTGGACCCCGCCGGCAGGTGGGGCATGGCTTATTACCTGCGCGGCCTGCTCAAAAAGGATTTGCAGGAGCCCGCCGCCGCGGCGGCGGACCTCGACGCCGCCATAGCCGCCTCACCGTCGAACCCGTTTTTCTACCACGCGCGCGCCTCTCTCGGCGTGGAGCAGGGCAACTATCCCGCCGCTTCCCGCGACCTCAGCAGATTTTTCGAGCTGAATGTGGACACCGCCGCCGCGCAGTCCGCCTCCCGCGCGATAGAATGCGAGGAGCTGGCCGCCATGGGGTTTTCCGTGTCCGGCTGCAGCCAGGCAAAAGACCAGTCAGCGAGCGCGCCGCGCCGCCCGGCGTCCGGACCGGGTTTGGCGGGGCAGGAGACGTTCGCTCCGTGGGAATATGAGAACCAGTCGGAAAAAAACGAGCTGGCGCTTTACATCTACGACGCGCTCGACAGCGCGCGCAATCTGGTCAGGGCGAACAGTTCCGTATCCGAACGCGCCGGCGCGTTCCTGCGCGCGGGAGACACGGCGCTTATTTCGCTTTCGGACGCCAAGCACTCGCTCAAGGCCGCGCTCAAGCTTTATGAGCTGTCGCTTTTCATTTCTCCCTCCGCGAAGGGATATCTCAAGCGCGGCACGGCGCTGCTGGAACTGGGCAGGCTTTATCAGCACGCGCAATCCGTTTCGCTGGCGCTGGCGGATTTCGACAGGGCCGCCGCGCTTGGCTCGGACGGCGTGAAGGACTGGGCGTATCTGATGCGCGCCCGCGCCAAAGCCGCCGCCGGCGACACGGACGGCGCGCTGTCCGCCGCCGCGCAGGCCGCGCGCGCCGGCCCCGGCCTCGCCTGTTTTCCGCATGTGCGCGCCGAAATTCTCGCCGCGCGGAAAGATTTCCGCGCCGCCGCCGGCGACATGGAGAAATTCCTGAAACTTTCCGGCGCGTCTTCCTCGTCGCCGGCGAAGGACAGGTTGTGCGGCCTGCTGGCCCGCAACGGCTTTGCGCCCGCCAACTGCTCCGCCGATGATTCCGGCGGCGCGGAAATTCCGTTTCCCCCCTGCTACCCGCCGCTGGAACTGATAACCGATCCGCTCTGATTCTTGCGCAGGTTCGCAAAAAAAAGCCTCCGGGGGGTTGCCGGAGGCTTTGTTTCGGGTGGCTGGCAGTTTCGCCTCCATATTTTTCCGGAGGGAACCCGCAGCAAGTCATGGATAGCCAGTATTAATTCTAGTCCGAAAGCGAAATGCGGGCATGGGTATAAAGGCCTATTTTTGAAATGGGTCTTTTGGGTACCTGTACTACATAAACGTCGGTCTGCGGGGAGGCGGGGGAGTGTGGTTTTCAGGCTGCCTCGTCGAAATTCAGCGGCGGGCGCAGAGAGCGCGCGCGGCGGCGATTTGAGCGGCGGTCAGCGTTTTCATCAGCGCGGCTGAAAGTCTGCGCGCCGATTCGGCGGTTTTTTTGTTGCGGGATTTGGCGGCGGACATGTACCAGCTTAGCGCGGCCACGGGGTCGTGCGGCACGCCGACGGCGTTTTCGTAGTTCATGCCGAGGGCCAGCGCGGCGCGGGTGTCGCCGTACTCGGCGGCTTTTTCCAGCAGCGGCGCGCCCTCCTGGTCGGAGATGTTCCCCTCTCCGTCGAGATACATGGCGGCCAGCCTGGCTTGCGCCTGCGCCTGCCCCGCCGAGGCGGCTTTTCTCAGCCAGCGCAGCGCCTGCGTCTCGTCTTTGGGCACCGGCTCGCCTCTGTAATACATCATGCCGATTGCATACTGCGCCTTGCGCGCGCCGCCGGAGGCGGCTTTGCGGTACCAGCTGTAAGCCTCGCCGGGGTCGGGCCTCGTCCCCAGCCCTTCGAAGTAAATATCGCCCAGCAGTTCCTGCGAGTCCGCGTCGCCCGCCTGCGCCGGCGGCAAAGCGGCGGCGACCGCGCGGGCGTAATCTTTCCGCGCGAAAGCGGCGCGCGCCGCGGCAATACCGCTTCTGGCCGTAAATTGCGCCGCGCCGGCCTGCCGTGCGTGAGCATGAGCGGAGACGGTTTTGCCGTCCGCGCCTTTGTTGGTGAAGACTGCAACGGCTTCTTCGGAACTGCCGGGCGCCTGTCCGCCCGAAGACGCCGGCATGTTCGCGGCGGCGGACGGCTGAGCAGGATGCGCGGACTCGGCGGGTTCCGCGGTCCGGCTGGAATACTGTTCGGCTTTTTTCTCCGGTTTTTCCGCCCGCGTCGCCGGGCTCGCGAAAGCGGCCGGCGGTTTGCGGTCGGCTTCAACCGCCGCGCGCGTCATCGAATCGGCATATGCCGACGAGACGGACCGGCGGATATTTCCGGCGGCAGGCGGCTCAACGGCTTGGCGCGTCTCGGCGGGAGAGGCCTGCGGCCTGGGAACCGGTTTGAGAGGGATATTTTGCCGCGGCTGCGGGCTGGCCTGCGGCGTTTTTTCTGAAACGGGTTTTTCGGTATTCCCCCGCTTTTTCACGGCGGAGGTCTTAGCGGTTTCGCGGACGAGGGACGCCGTTTTTCGCTCAATCTTATGTTTGGTTTTTGCGCCGGATTCTTCCTTCGGAAGTTTTCCCGCCGGCTTTGCGGGCGCGGGCGCTTTTGCGTCGCGCGGCTCCGGTTCACGCGGAACTTGCGTGAGTGTGGAACTGCTTGGGCGGCTGTTCCAGCGTATCAGCGGTTCCGGCGCAGGCAGCTTGAGTTGCGGCACGGAATCCGGCCTGCCCGCGAGTTCCTGAGCCAGCAGCGTCTTGAGTTTCGCGTAAGGCCCTGTTTTGGCCGGCGGCTGCGCGGGTTTTTCAACCGGGGTCTGCGCGGGCGGTTTTATCTCAGGCGCGGCGGCGCGCGGCTTGGCGGACTCCTGAGGCTTTTGAGCCGGCGCCGGTTTGGGCGCGGGCGCCGGGAAGAAAGCGAGCGAGGCTATACTGACTTTAGGTTTGGACGGGGGGTGCGCCGGCGCGGCTGCGAAACTGAGCGCGGCGATTTTCAATTCCGCCGTGTGCGGCGGCTGGGGCGAAAATCTCAGGGAAGCTATTTTTAATTCCGGCCTGCGCGCGGGCGCGGCGGGTTTTTCGGACGGCTTGGCCCCGGGCGGTTTTGGCGCGGCCTGTTTCGGCCCGGGCGCGGGTTCAGTTTTTTCGACGGCGGTTTCCGGCGCAGCCGGTTTCCGCTCCGGCGGTTTTGCGGCGATTATCCGCAGCGACGCTATTTCAAGTTTCGGTTTGCGCGGCGCTGGCGGCAGAAACGCCACCGAGACTATTTGCAGCCGCCGCGCGGGGGCCGCAGCGGTTTGCGCCGGCCTGGCGGATACCGGGGCAGTCGTGGCGGCAATCACTATGTTGTTCGAGGGAGGAATCGCCGGTTTAATTGTCTGCGGTTTCGGCGGCGCTTCGGCGAATTTAAGCGACGCAATTTCAACCACGGGCTTTTTCGCGGGAATTTTAACTGCCGGCGCGGCCTGTTCGGCCAAAAATTTCAGCGAGGCTATGCGCAGCGGTTGCGGCGCGGCTGGCCGGGCGGGAGCGGGTTTTTCCGCCGCCGGCAAAAAAGCGGTTTTCGGATACGCGAGCGCCGCTATTTGCGGCGGTTTGACGGCGGGGACTGCCGCCGGAATCTCCCGCGAAAGCAGTTCCTCCTCCGCGCCGCGCGAAGGTTTTTCGGGAAGGGCGCAGATTTCGCGCAACGGCACGGCGGGGACGCTGAATTCCGAATATTTGCGCCGCGGCGCGGTGGCCAGGAATTGAGCCAGCCGTCTTTTCGCCTGGCGCATCTCGGAGGAGTTCATGCGCGACTCCACCTTCCGGCGCGCGTCCGCCGCCAGCGCGAAGCGGCGCGAACTTACCGACAGCCATTTCCACGATTCGACGTAATCGCGGGAGAGCGCCTCGCCGTTGAAATATTCCACGCCGAGATTGTACTGCGCCATCGGGTTGCCGTTCTCCGCCGCTTTGCGGTTCCATTTGAGGCATTCGGAATAGTCGCGCGGCACCACGCGGCCCTCGCAATAAAGCGAGCCGAGGTTCACCTGCGCGGTCTCGTTGCCCTGCTCGGCGGCTTTGCGGTACCAGTGAATCGCCTGCGCGAAATCGGGTTTCCCCCCCTCGCCGGAGCCGTAAATGTCGCCCAGCAGGTTTTGCGCCGGCGTGTAGCCGGCGTTGGCGAAGGGCGAGGCGATTTTGAGAGCGGTTTCCTTGTCGCCGGACAAAAGCGCGTCATGCGCGGTTTTTATGCGGTCGGGCACGGAATCGGCGGGCGTATCCTCTATATAGACGCGCTTTGGCGCGGGCGAAATTATCCGCCACGAGACGAAGACGAGCGCGCAACAGGCCGCCAGCGCGGCGCAAGCGAGAAGATAGCGTGTTTTCATTAGCTGTATGGAAGTATATTAAATATCCCCCCGCAGCGGCGATAGGCGGCCCGGCGCGGGCATTTGCTATACTTTTCCGGCATCCGCGCATCTCCGCGAAATGCCCGCTCAATGACTGCTGAACACTTGCCCGCGTATCAGTGCGGCGAAATAGAGGCCGCCGTCGCCCGCTTTTTCGAGAAAGACGGGCCGGTTTCTCATGCCGTCGGGAAATACGAGGAGCGTCCCCAGCAGGCCGAGATGGCGCGCGCGGTGGCTCATTCGCTGGAGACGGGAAATCATCTTGCGGTGGAGGCGGGGACCGGCGTGGGCAAATCGCTGGCGTATCTTGCCGCCGCGTCGCTCTGGGCGCTCAAACGCGGCAAGCGGGTCGCCGTGGCCACGCATACAAAAGCGCTGCAGGAGCAGTTGGTCAAAAAAGACATTCCGGGCCTTTCCAAAGCGCTGGCGGATTTGGGGCTGGAAATAAAAGCCGCGCTGCTGATGGGTTCGGAAAACTATCTGTGCCTGCGGCGGCTCGACATCGCGCGCCGGCGGCGCGCGGGGCTTTTCGACGGCGCGGCTTTGCAGGAAGTGCTGGCCTCGCTCGCAACCTGGGGCGAAACCGCCGGGACGGGGCTGCGCCAGGAAATCCCTTTCAGGGTGCCCGACCAGATTTGGGAAGCCGCGCGGCGCGAGACCGAGCTTTGCGCCGGGCGCGGTTGCCCGTGGCGCGACAGCTGCCTCTGGCGCATGGACGTGGCGCGCGCGCGGCAGGCGCAAATCGTGGTGGTCAATCAGCATCTTTTTTTCGCCGGAATGTGCGGCATAGCCTGGGACGCGGCGGTCATAGACGAGGCGCACAACATGGACGAGGTGGCGGCGCAATACCTGGGCGTTTCCCTCTCCAACTTCGCGGTGAAGCGGCTGCTGGACGGAATTTACAGCTTCTCCTCCCGGCGCGGAAGCGCCGCGCGGCTGGTGCTGTCCGGGACCGACGCCGGGCGCGCCGTGGCGGACGCGGTGTCCGGCGCCGCCGCCGGGGTTGACGATTTTTACGCTGCGCTCGCGCGCGCCGCCGGGCTTGAAATCGGGCTTTTGGAACGCGAGGGACGTTGCGTCCGCGTCACCGAGCCGGGCATCGCGCGCGACGCGCTTTCCCCCGCGCTTGAGGATGTGGCCCGCGCGCTCTCCGCCGCCGTCGCCCGCGCTGCCGATATGGAGGAGGAGCTGGCGCTCAAAGCCGCGCGGGACAAGGCGCTGGGAGCGGCCGCCGCCATACGCCGCTTTCTCAAATGCGAGGGCCGCCGGTCCGCCTACTGGATAGAGGCGCGCGCGCTGCGCGCCAGGCCGTTTATCTCGCTGGAGGTCACGCCGCTGGACGTGTCGGAACTGCTCGCGGCGGAGTTTTTCGGGCTGGAGCGGCCCGTAGTCATGACGTCGGCCACGCTGGCGGTGGACGGCGGATTTTCGTATTTCCGAAAGCGCGTCGGAGTGGAGGACTGCCTCGAAAAAATCATCTCCTCCCCTTTCAATTATGAAAAGCAGGCGGGGCTTTTCCTGGCGGCGGACATGCCCGCCCCGCGCGAGGATGCCGAGGCCTACGAGACCGCCGCCGTAAAGCTTTCCCGCGAGATAATTCAGGCCGCCGACGGCGGCGTGTTCGTGCTGTTTAGCAGCTGGAGTTTTCTGCAAAAGGCGGCGCGGCTGCTGTCGCCGCATCTGGCGGGGCGGAAAATGTTCATTCAGGGAGATTCTCCCCCCTCCGCGCTGGTGAGGGAATTCCGCAAGGCGGGCGACGCCGTGCTTTTCGCGACGGACACTTTCTGGCAGGGCGTGGACGTGCCGGGCAGCGCGCTCTCCTGCGTCATCATAACGCGGCTGCCGTTCATGGCGCCGGACTCGCCTGTCGAGCAGGCGCGCGCGGAGTGGTACGCCTTCAACGGCAGGAATATTTTCGCGGAATACACGCTGCCGCGCGCGGTGATAAAATTCCATCAGGGTTTCGGACGGCTCATCCGCCGCAAGTCTGACAGGGGCGTGGTGGCGGTGCTGGACCCGCGCATACTTTCGATGCACTACGGCTCTCACTTCCTGCGCGCGATTCCGCAATGCAAAACGCTGGGTTCGCCGGAGGAAATCCGCGGATTTTTCAGGCGGGATTGAACGCGGCCGGCGTTTGCCGCGGCAGGTTTTTGTAAAATCAGTTCAGTAAGGAGGATTTATGAGAAAACTTTATGCGGCTGTCGCGGCGGCGTTTTATCTCGCGGTTTTCGCGCCGGTTGTTTTGGCGCAGGCTAATTCCGCGGACGTTTCAACCGCAGCGGCTGTGCCCGCCGGGGAGTACAATCCGGCGGACATCCCGCCGTTTCTAATCAGCTTCGCCAAAAGGCATGATTTTCACGGCAAGCTGCTGGAAGACGCCAAAGCGCTGAAACTGCCGCCCGCCGGGTTCGCGCAATTTTACGAGAAACAGACGCGCGCGCGGCTGGGCAAATTTTTCGCTCCGTACCACGCCGTGCTGGACGCGGCGCAGCGCGATTATTCGGGCGCGTACGCGCTGTATTTCTCGCAAGCCGCGGCGCGGCCCGGCGACCCTGAGGCGCTGCTGTTCAAGTCCATAACCGCGTTCATTTACAAGCGTTACGGCGAGGCTCTGGAAGGCTTGAAAACCGTCGCGGCGCAAAAGCCGGAGCTTTATGACGGGCTGCCCTATTACTGGCGCGGCAAGGTTTACGCGCAGCTCGATTATCCCGGAGACGCTGTAGCCGATTTCAACGCCGTGCTGAAAATGCTTCCCGGCAATCCAGCCGCGCTTAACGCGCGGTCGCAGGTTTTTTTCGATATCGGCTACTACAGCCATGCCGCCGCGGATTTGAACGGTTTTTTCAAGAACGAGGAGGCGGAAAGTCCGGCCCGCAGACTGGCCGCGTTCGACGAACGGTGCGAAACGCTGCGCTACAAAGGCTATGCCATTGCCGGCTGCGCGGACCTCAAAGCCGAGGGCGAGCGAATCGCGCAGACCGCCGTTCCGACGCTTTCTTCGGCGACGGCGGCGGCCTGGGCCGATGTGGAGCGCATCGCCAGCCAGTCCGGCATCGCCGATAACAAAGCGCTTTCGGTGCTGTGCCAGACACAGTCCGCCGAGTATCTGCGCGCCCCCGATTTTCCCGTGCGGCGGTTCAAAACGGCCATTTATCTCATGGACAAGGCGGTGGAGCTGGACCCGCGGCGCGCCGCGGCATACGCGCGGCGCGGCCTGCTTAAATTCCGTCTGGCGCAGTACCGCGCCGGCGCCTACGCCGACGCGCTGGCGGACCTGCGCGCGGCGGCCGCGCTCGACCCGGGCGCGCCGGGCGGCTGGGTCTGGCACATGATTGCCGTCGTTTGCGAAAAATACGACGAGTTCCTCCAGGCCCGCAGCGCCATTGACGAAGCGGCGCGGCTGAACCCGAAAAATCCCTATTTCCGCCACGAGCGCGCCCGCGTGCTGCTGCTGGAAGGCGATTTGCCCGGCGCGCAAGCCGAAATGGACCGGTTTTTCAGCCTCAATCCCGACGGGGCTTATGCGGCGCAAGCCGCCTCCGGCCCCGAATGCCGAATGCTGGCCCTGCAGGACCTGGGAGCTGGCGGCTGCAAAGACAAGGAATATTTCGCCGGCGCGAACCCTGTCTCCCGCCCGGCTTTGCGCCTGCCGCCGTGGTAGCGCGTTTTATGGTAAAATGAAAACTGACGGAACTTTTAAGAGCCAATCTGAAATCTCTCTTTCGTAGCGAAAGCGGCGATTTTGGCTCTGAGACGCAGCGGGCTGAGGCGAGCAGGACTGTTGCCTGTAAGCCGAAGACCGCGAAGTATCAGGGGTAAAAGCGCCGCTTGCAGCAGAATACGGAGATTTTAGATTGGCTATAACCACGGAGGACAACATGGCTTACAAGATTAACCCCGATACCTGCATCAACTGCGGCGCGTGCGAGCCCGCCTGCCCCGTTCAGGCCATCTCGGAAAAAAGCGACAAGCGCGTCATAGACCCCGCCAAGTGCATAGACTGCGGCGCTTGCGCCGGCACCTGCCCCGTTCAGGCGATATCGCAATAACTGACTGGTTTAAGGACGAAAAACCCGCCGCGCGGCGGGTTTTTCGTTTTTCCAATCGGGCGAGGTTATTTCCCGAATTTCACCGATATGTTCATGCCCCAGAGCCAGACATGCTCCGGCGCGTACCAGAAAACCACGGGGCCGAATTCGACGGGCGGCAACTTGGCGGCGGACACATGCGACTTCACCCATCCGCCCGACGCGGCGAACCGGTCCAGCAATCCGTCCAGCCGCAACCCGAGCGAGACGAGCGGGCTGCCCCTGGCGTCAGAGGCGCGCAGGCAGGCTCCGGCGTCAAGGTTGGCGAGTTCCGTTCCCGACGAATCATGCAGGCTGAGCACAGGCGCGTAAACGCTGGCCAGAGCCGTCCCCTGCGCGGTCAGCACCGTGCCGCCGCGCGTCTGGGAAAACAGCGAGCGCAGGTCCACTCCGGCGGGTTCCACCGGCAGCGCGGTCTGCGCCTCGCCGCCGTCAAGAGCGGACGCGATGGCGCCCGCGGAAAGCAGCGCGGCTGTCAGCATAATTTTTTTCATTTTCCGTGTCCTCCTTTTTGCGGTTCCTCGAAGTGGCAGAAATCCTTGAGCCTCTTCCAACTGCCGCCCCATGCGAGCCCCAGCCCCTGCGCGATTTCGCCCAGCGGCGCGTAGGCCGCCTCATCCCAGCGCGCCTTGCCGCCGTCCAGCACCGCCACGTCGAACGCGCGCGAGGGATAGACGTTATGGCGCGAGAGCGTGCGCACCCCGTCGCAGTTTGTCAGCAGCGGCCCGGGGCGCGACCTGCCGGACTGGTACAACTGCGCCTGTTCCCCGGGCGAGCGGTAAGTGCAGGTGAGCACCAAATCCCGGCCAGGAAAGCGGCGCAGGTATTTCTCGCGCAGTTCGATATACTCCGCCTGCAGGCTGTATGCAAGGTCATTGACATCCCGTGAAGCCATTCTCCCTCCTTTTATTTGAAAATTACTTTAGCCAACGCGGCGGCCACCAGCGCGCACAACGTGCCGGCGGCCCCCAGCACCAGATTGCTCAGCAGGGACAGGCTTTTTTCCATCGCGACAAGCCGCTCGTCCATCCTGGCTATGGTTGACTTGATGCCCTCGGAACCGTTTCCGTAAAGGCATTTTTCCAGGCACGCCACCCGTGCGGCAATTTCCGGCATATAATCCATATCGCTCT
>JAQTYB010000131.1 GCA_028688475.1 Elusimicrobiales bacterium | reverse complement strand
CGGTTGCTCATGGTCAGTAGCTCCATTGTTGGCCCCTCCGCCTTGCGGCGTAAAGAGCCGTTTTAGCACTTCAACCATGACATTTCTATAAAACGCTACCATGACATTTTAAAAAAATCGCGACACGGCTGGCAGCGGCATGAAAATCCGGCTTATCTGTTTTTATCGGCGGCGCGCGATTTTTTCGGCGAGGTCGGCTATCGCGGCGGCGGCTTTCAGCGGGTCGGCGAACCCCGCCGTCCGGTAGGAGCGGCGCATGGCCTCAAGCCGTCCATCGTCGGACAGTATGGCGGTCAGCATGGCGGCGATATCGGCCTCCAGCGACGCCGATTCCCGCGCCATGACGGCGCAGCCGGATTTTTCCAGAACGCGGGCGTTTTTTTCCTGATGCTGTCCGGCGGCGGTGGGCAGCGGCACCAATATGGCGGGTTTTTGCTCCGCGATAAGCTCCGCGGCGGTGCCGGCGCCGCCGCGGCAGATAACGATGTCGGCGGAGGAAAACGCGGCGTGCATGTTGTCGCAGTATTCCAGCAGCTTTATCCGCGGCGGCGGGTTTCGCTTCAAAAGCGCGGGGTATTCCAGCCGTCCCGAGACGTGCAGAAACTGGAGCTGCGGATTTTTGGCGGCGAGCGCCAGTTCCGCGCTGAAAACCGCGGAATTGAGCGCGCGCGCGCCCTGGCTGCCGCCGAAAACCAGCGCGGTTTTAAGGGCGGGGTCGAGGCCGAAGAGGCGCGCTGCGTCCCCGCGCGGCAGCGGGCTGGAAAACGACTCTCGCACCGGCGTTCCGGTCACAATCGCGCCGCGCGGACTGCCTTTGCCCAGCGGCAGCCCCAGCGCGACCGCGCCGGCGAATCTGGCGCAGGCGGCGTTGGCGAGCCCGAAAACCGTATTGGATTCGTGGATAAGCGAGGGCACCCCCGCAATCCTCGCGGCGAGTATGAACGGAAATGAAACGTAGCCGCCGGTGCCGATGACGGCGTCGGGCCGCCAGTCGGCAATCACGTTGCGCGCCAGCCGCACCGCGCGGAACGCTTTCCAGACAAACGCCGCGTGCGCGGTTAAATCGAGGCTGCGCGAAAGACCGGTTATGTCCGCCTGCGTCCAGGGGAGGCGGGCGGCGTCGAGCGTGGCGGCGGCGGGGTCGTTTTTGCGCAGCGCGAACAGCGGCTCCCAGCCGCGCCGCTTGAGTTCCAGCCCGACGGCGTAGCCGGGGTAGAAATGGCCGCCGGTTCCGCCGCACGCTATCAGAACTTTCTTCATATGCTCCGCCTGCGCGCCGCGCCGGGCTTTGCCGAAATGCCGAGCAGTATCCCCATCATCGCCAGCGTCGAAAGCATGGAGGAGCCGCCGTAGGAGAAAAACGGCAGCGGCACGCCTTTGGTGGGCACCAGCCCTATGGACATCGCCATGTTGAAAAACGCCTGCAGCACGACAAGCAGCGTTATCGCCAGCGCCATCATGGAGTGGGCAAGCTGCTCCGCCTGCTTGGCTATGCGTATGCCGCGCGCCAGCAGGAACGCGAACAGCCCCAGCACCAGCAGCGTCAGCAAAAAGCCCAGTTCCTCGGCCATTATGGAGAAGATGAAATCGGTGTGCGGCGCGGGCAGGTACATCAGCTTCATTTTCGACGCGCCGAGCCCCGCGCCGAACCAGCCGCCCGAGCCCACCGCCAGGAAAGACTGGCTCAACTGGTAGCCCGCCTCGCCGGCGTGCTCCTCCGGCGAGAGGAAAACCATCATGCGCTTGAGGCGGTAGGAGTGGCGCACTATCTCGATGGCTATCACCGGCGCGGCGACGAGCGCCCATTTCACGAGCGAGGCCATTTTCGCCCCGGCGGCGTAGAACATGAAAAACACCACGCACAGCAGCAGCACCGGCGTGCCGAGGTCGGGCTCCGCGCCGATGAGTACGAGCGTGATAGCCGTCATTATGAACGGCGCCACGAGCGACAGCCCCGTTTTGACCACACGGCTTTTGGCGCGGTCAAGATATTCCGCTATATAAAAAAGCAGCGTGATTTTGGCGAATTCCGACGGCTGCAACTGTATCGGGCCCGCCGGTATCCAGCGATGCACGTTGGCGATGGGCTTGAAGAGGAACACCGCCGCCAGCGCGGCCCAGGTGGCGTATAAAACCCACACCGGGTCCACTTTACGGCGCAGCGCGGCGTAGTAGCGCGCGAGAAAAAGCATCAGCGCGAAACCGGCGGCGTCGAAAAGCGCCTGCCGCTTGAAAAAATAGAACTGGTCCTTTTTGTAGTAGTCGGCCAGGAACGCGCTGGACGAATACATGAAGATGAGGCCGAATATGATGAGCGTCAGCACCGCGAAAAACAGCGGGGCGTCGAATTTGAACCGCGCGCCGGAGTCCGCGTCGCCGGCGAGGCTGAACTCCTGCCTGAGCGTTTTTTGCGCGGTATGCATGTCAGCGCAGCTTGAGCGACGCCAGCGCGGCCAGCATGAGCATTATGCCGGCTATCCAGAAACGCACCGTGACTTTGGGCTCGGCGAGGCCCGACAGCTCGAAATGGTGGTGCAGCGGCGCCATGCGGAAAATGCGCCTGCCCTTGCGCAGTCGGTAGGAGCCCATCTGGAGTATGACGGAGAGCGTCTCCGCCACGAAGACCGCGCCCACTACGGGCCACAACAGCTCCTGCTTGACGCAAAGCGCGGCCACGCCGATGACGCCGCCGAGGAAAAGGGAGCTGGTGTCTCCCATGAAGACTTCCGCCGGATAGGAGTTGAACCACAAAAATCCGAGGCAGGCGCCCGCCAGCGCGCCCATGAAAACGGCTATCTCCCCCGCGCCCTCCACGGGGATGACCTTGAGGTAGGCGGCGAATTTCATGTTGCCGGCGAGATACGCCAAAACGCCGTAGGTCAGCGCGCACAGGATGATGTTGCCGGCGGCGAGGCCGTCGAGCCCGTCGGTGAGGTTGACGGCGTTGGAGGAGCCCACCACCAGCAGCATGGCCAGCGCGGAGTACCAGACGCCCAGCCCTATTATCAGCTCCTTGGTATACGGCACGCTCAGCGAAAGCGCGAAGTCGGGATTGGGAGGGTAAAACGCGAGGTAGCCCGTAACCGTGACCGCCGTGAAAAGCTGCACCGCCAGCTTTAACCAGGACGGCGCGCCCGCCGAATTTTTCTTTACAAGCTTGGCGTAGTCGTCGTAAATCCCCGCCAGGGCGAGCAGCCCCGTCGTCCACAGCAGCAGCCAGATAAAACGCGAGTCGGGCCGGGCCCACAGCAGCACGGTAGCGACCAGCGCGATAAGTATCAGCAGTCCGCCCATGGTGGGCGTGCCGTGTTTTGACAGGTGCGAGGCGGGGCCGTTGGTCCGCTGTATCTGCTGTATCTTGTAGCCGCGCAGCCTGCGTATGAGCGCGGGGCCGACGAGCAGGCTGAGCGCGAACGCGGTCACCACGGCGCCGCCGGTGCGGAATGTCAGGTACTGGAAAACGTTGAGCGGGCTGTAGAAAGTCCGCAGCTGCGAAAGATAGAAGAGCATGGCTTTACAGTTTTTCGAGAATCTTCTCGAACTCCATGGCGCGGGAGGCTTTTATGAGGAACGTGCCCCCTTCGCGCGAAATTTTGGCGAGGTCGGCAATCCAGCCGTCGGGCGCGGCGGCGTACGCGCTACGGCCCGCGGCTCCGGCGGACCTGGCGGCGTCGTAAGCGTGGCGCATTTCCGGTCCCGCGAGGAATATTCTATCAATATCGAGACCCGCAAGCCATTTGCCCAACTCCGCGTGATACTGCTGCGAATAGCAGCCCAGTTCCCTCATGTCCCCCAGCACGGCCACCAGCGGGCGTTTGCTGCTCTTGTCGAGCAAACCCGCAATCGCGGCTTTCATCGAGGACGGGTTGGCGTTATAGGCGTCCAGTATGAACTTGCTCCTGCCGCGGATTTCCGTCTGCATCCGCATGGGCAGCGGTTTCCAGGCCACGAGTCCGGCTTCTATCTCCTCCCAGGTCCAGCCCAGCGCCAGCGCCGCGCCCGCCGCCGCCGCCGCGTTGAATCTGTTATGCGGCATGAGCTCCAGCGGAATCTCATGGCGCCTCCCGTCGTGGACGAGCGCCGGCGTTTCCCCCTCCGCTATGCGCACCTGCGCGTCTTCGCCCCGTCCGAAAGTGACGCGCCTGCCCTTCCATTCCGTGTTCAGTCTGGACAGCAGCGCGTCGTCGGAATTATAAATGAGTGTGCCGTTTTTTTGCAGGCAGCGCTCCAGTTCCGTCTTGGTCTGATAAACTGTTTCG
>JAQTYB010000045.1 GCA_028688475.1 Elusimicrobiales bacterium | reverse complement strand
AATGATTACCAAAACAAGATCACTCGGTTCATCCCCCCGGGGGTGGGGAACGCTTGCCTAACCGGTGCGGGAGGCGGCGGGGGAACGGTTCATCCCCACGGGTGTGGGGAACGCTGCAACATGTCCCGTTAATTCCTGGGATTGGCGGTTCATCCCCACGGGTGTGGGGAACGCTCTCGCATCCTGGCCGCGATATGCTCGATGGCCGGTTCATCCCCACGGGTGTGGGGAACGCATTAGTCAGCAAGAAGAAGGATAGAACAGTACCGGTTCATCCCCACGGGTGTGGGGAACGCCACTTGTGATTGTGGTATTCATGTCTCTCCACCGGTTCATCCCCACGGGTGTGGGGAACGCAGTTTACGGCGTTCCAGGCGCAAGTCAGGGGGCGGTTCATCCCCACGGGTGTGGGGAACGCTAAAATCCAGGTAGGTCGCCATCGCAAGATTTCGGTTCATCCCCACGGGTGTGGGGAACGCCTGGACCATCCATCCGTAGTTTTCCAGAGCCGCGGTTCATCCCCACGGGTGTGGGGAACGCAACACAACGAGACCGACAGAAAGAAGACCAATCGGTTCATCCCCACGGGTGTGGGGAACGCATATTTGTGTATAATAGTCAGCAAGTTCAGCACGGTTCATCCCCACGGGTGTGGGGAACGCAGGTGTGGCCGCGGGAAAACTGCTCGGCGAGGCGGTTCATCCCCACGGGTGTGGGGAACGCTACGCTGAATCCCGCCGTTGCAGGCGCATTCACGGTTCATCCCCACGGGTGTGGGGAACGCTCAGAATGGTTAGAATCATAAAGCTGCCGAGGCGGTTCATCCCCACGGGTGTGGGGAACGCGATAAACGCATTGATAGCCATGATTTTAATCGCGGTTCATCCCCACGGGTGTGGGGAACGCGATGGCTGGTCCGCGCCTCCACAAGCTAACGCCGGTTCATCCCCACGGGTGTGGGGAACGCCTTAATTTCATCATCTGGAGCAACATAATCAGCGGTTCATCCCCACGGGTGTGGGGAACGCCCAGATTTGGCAATTTCATCCTGTAAAAATCGCGGTTCATCCCCACGGGTGTGGGGAACGCATTTTTAGCGCCTAAAAACGGCACATGAATGACGGTTCATCCCCACGGGTGTGGGGAACGCAACATGCCGCGTTGTTGAACAGGATTGTGTGTCGGTTCATCCCCACGGGTGTGGGGAACGCGGCGGTGCGGACTTGCCGATCATCCCAAATGACGGTTCATCCCCACGGGTGTGGGGAACGCGAAATGATATTTGAATGATCTAGTCAGATGCCCGGTTCATCCCCACGGGTGTGGGGAACGCGATTTTTCCATCAATTTCAGGCGTGAGTCGTCCGGTTCATCCCCACGGGTGTGGGGAACGCCGCACTTCCGGCTGATAGGGGATGCGCAAACGCGGTTCATCCCCACGGGTGTGGGGAACGCTACGCCGTCAGTTTGGTTTTTTCATCAATGACCGGTTCATCCCCACGGGTGTGGGGAACGCAAATGAGAATAAAACGTCCCCTCCTGGCGCCGCGGTTCATCCCCACGGGTGTGGGGAACGCCGCGATAACGAGCGGCCTGGTCGCGCTGCAGCCGGTTCATCCCCACGGGTGTGGGGAACGCATGAAAAACGGTCAGTCCAGGCGTGTTTAGAGCGGTTCATCCCCACGGGTGTGGGGAACGCCTCATCAGTATGTTGATAATTATCTAAAAGCGCGGTTCATCCCCACGGGTGTGGGGAACGCCACGTTGGCGGCAACAGTATCACGCAAAAATTCGGTTCATCCCCACGGGTGTGGGGAACGCGCCCTTCAGGGGTTTTGGTTTGGGTTTGAAGGCGGTTCATCCCCACGGGTGTGGGGAACGCTAGTCATGGCAGTAACGCCTGGACAGCTGTTGCGGTTCATCCCCACGGGTGTGGGGAACGCACCGTTAGAGCCTGGTCATTTTTTGCTGCCAGCGGTTCATCCCCACGGGTGTGGGGAACGCGACAGACGGAAGGACAGACGGACTAAATCAGACGGTTCATCCCCACGGGTGTGGGGAACGCTTCGGGGGTGTTTGTGACTATTAACGATGTCGCGGTTCATCCCCACGGGTGTGGGGAACGCTTATTACGAGATTCATCAGGTTATACATGTTCCGGTTCATCCCCACGGGTGTGGGGAACGCCATCAAATCGAAAGGAGAAAAACCGCTTTTGGCGGTTCATCCCCACGGGTGTGGGGAACGCGAGTTATATGTTGCGTTTTGTCACCAAGTTGTACGGTTCATCCCCACGGGTGTGGGGAACGCCAACACCTCTTCCGGGGAAATAAAATACTATTCGGTTCATCCCCACGGGTGTGGGGAACGCAATAACTTTGGCGTTATCAGAATTTATCGCACCGGTTCATCCCCACGGGTGTGGGGAACGCGGGTACATCGGCCTTAATCATAACGGCGTCAACGGTTCATCCCCACGGGTGTGGGGAACGCGTTTAAAATAGCGATAACACTTGCATTTATAGCGGTTCATCCCCACGGGTGTGGGGAACGCCCGTTTCGGCATCGCCTGGTTGCTTTGTATGCCGGTTCATCCCCACGGGTGTGGGGAACGCGAAAAAACTCTATGAGGCCCGTGTCAAAGCCCCGGTTCATCCCCACGGGTGTGGGGAACGCATCAACCATTTGAATTTAATCCCAGCGATTATCGGTTCATCCCCACGGGTGTGGGGAACGCCGTTTTTTCAGTTTAGGCAGCCATTAGCATTGCGGTTCATCCCCACGGGTGTGGGGAACGCCATGATTCGTGACGGGGTTGGCTATTATTTGTCGGTTCATCCCCACGGGTGTGGGGAACGCTCAACTACTGGTATGTGTGATACCCCTCAACCACGGTTCATCCCCACGGGTGTGGGGAACGCGTTGAGTGTTCCCGAATATGGGCAAACTAGTCCGGTTCATCCCCACGGGTGTGGGGAACGCGACCGGGATTTTATGGATGAATCTGAATTCGCCGGTTCATCCCCACGGGTGTGGGGAACGCGGCCGGAAACATTTCCAGCCTGGAGATGCCGGCGGTTCATCCCCACGGGTGTGGGGAACGCAACTTGGTGTTTTCAGCAATTTCAGCTAAAAACGGTTCATCCCCACGGGTGTGGGGAACGCCTCAAGTCTCCGCGTCCGGCTTTGGCAAAATCCGGTTCATCCCCACGGGTGTGGGGAACGCTCATTATTATTTACCTCGGTTTTTGATAAGTTCGGTTCATCCCCACGGGTGTGGGGAACGCAGTTTTTCTGATTTGCGGTTGAGTTCTGCGTCCGGTTCATCCCCACGGGTGTGGGGAACGCGTTCTCAGAGCCAGGCTGCGTTCCCCAGAGGGCGGTTCATCCCCACGGGTGTGGGGAACGCGAATGGTCTCCAGGTTCAGAATGGAGATTTTGCGGTTCATCCCCACGGGTGTGGGGAACGCTGCCTTTGCTGTATGTCAATAAGACGATCAAGCGGTTCATCCCCACGGGTGTGGGGAACGCTTTATTTTTATTAATATTTTTAATGTTTCTGTCGGTTCATCCCCACGGGTGTGGGGAACGCTATCAACCGCCGGTGCAGGCTGGATTTAGGGCCGGTTCATCCCCACGGGTGTGGGGAACGCTAAACGCATTGATAGCCATAATTTTTTAATCGCGGTTCATCCCCACGGGTGTGGGGAACGCGTAGCCGCGTCCCTGGCCAATATTTCCCTGGCCGGTTCATCCCCACGGGTGTGGGGAACGCGGGTGCAAAACTACGCTTATTATCAATCCACGCGGTTCATCCCCACGGGTGTGGGGAACGCTTGCCCCCCCCTAGCTTTTACGTTAGGGAGTGCGGTTCATCCCCACGGGTGTGGGGAACGCCCGAAAGCGGACTTTAATGAGTACACCAATGGCGGTTCATCCCCACGGGTGTGGGGAACGCACCTAACCGCTTTTAAGCGGATCTCATAACGCCGGTTCATCCCCACGGGTGTGGGGAACGCATTGTCGGTACAGAAGGCAAATACAGCGCCAGCGGTTCATCCCCACGGGTGTGGGGAACGCTCATAATTTTTTACCTTAATTTGTCGAATATTCGGTTCATCCCCACGGGTGTGGGGAACGCAAGACGCTTTTCAGTGGCGGCTTTTTCTTCCGCGGTTCATCCCCACGGGTGTGGGGAACGCATCTGGCCGGGCGCTTGAGATTATGAACTCGGCGGTTCATCCCCACGGGTGTGGGGAACGCAAATGCTTGGGCAATGCTAAAGCCATTTGCGGCGGTTCATCCCCACGGGTGTGGGGAACGCCGGGAATTGTTAAGCAGTCGGCAATTTTCTGGCGGTTCATCCCCACGGGTGTGGGGAACGCGCGAGTGAAGGAACCAGCGCGGTCGGTATAGACGGTTCATCCCCACGGGTGTGGGGAACGCACCACCCGCACCACCACCCCAGAAAGCAGAAACGGTTCATCCCCACGGGTGTGGGGAACGCGCAAATATGTCGGCATCCGGTCATAAATTTCCCGGTTCATCCCCACGGGTGTGGGGAACGCCAAGTACAGCCATTTTTTTGAGGTGATGTTTGCGGTTCATCCCCACGGGTGTGGGGAACGCCCTTTCAAACCCCATCTGCAAATAGTGAGCAGCGGTTCATCCCCACGGGTGTGGGGAACGCGCAAATATGTCGGCATCCGGTCATAAATTTCCCGGTTCATCCCCACGGGTGTGGGGAACGCACTGATCATAACACATTGTTAAAAAAGCGAAATAATCACTTCCATTTTTCCACCAAAAAATACCCGTTTTTTACATTAATATTGTTAAAGAGCATTTTCATCCTTTTTGTCACCAACAGGATGAAAAGAAACCAGTTTTAGTCCGTCAAACTCGACCGGAAGCCGCCGGTTTTTCCCCAGGGTCAAAAAATCAAAACCTGACTCGGTGTTAGTGCTCCAGGCCATAATCGCATTGCCTTCTTCTATGCCTTCTTCGCAAGTAGTCCAGAGCATTTCCCTGACTTTAGCCGATAAATCGCCGACATAAACACCCGCACGGATCTCGATCAGCCAAACCGCCAGCCGGCCTCTTAACCGGTCGGGGACGTTTTCAACTACGATGACCAACATCGCCAATACTCTCCGGGTTAGGAATCGCCGGAGCGATTGATTCTTCAGCCGGTTTGGGCAGCTCGAGTCCGCCTGCGGCCAGGACTTCTTCAATAGTGGGAATGATTTTCCTGAGAATTTTGCTCTGCCGGAAAATATCGCGGCACATCAGCCGTACTTCCCGTTCCGGGTCGTGATAATTTTTAGCGGCAATTTTGAAGGCGTGCGGGATAATTTCGTCAAATTTGAACAGATCGGCAATATCATAAACAAATGACAAGGGTTTGCCGGTGTGGATAAAACCGATAGCGGGCGCATAACCCGCCGCTAACACCGCCGCCTCGGTAATGCCGTATAGACACGCTGTCGCTGAACTGATACAGCGGTTAGTTGTATCGCCTGCTTCCCATTGGGTATGGTCGTAATTACGCCCTTTCCATTCAACGCCCGCCTGCTTGGCCAGCAACTGGTAGGTTTTTTTAACCCGTGCGCCTTCTATGCCGCGCAATTGCTCAACGCTGCGGCGCTCCGGCGGTTTCTCGCCAAACCGGAGTTCGTACATTTTACGCACCACTTTCAAGCGCGCATCATCGTCCAACGCTAATTTGGCCTGATATAACAAGCGGTCCGATCTAGCCCCGCCCGGCTGTCCGGCGGCATATAGCCGCACTCCGGCTTCGCCGACCCAAACCAATAACGTCCCTGCTCTTGCGGCCAATGCAGCGGCATAATGCGAAACCCGCGTGCCCGGCTCAAGCATAATGCAGGCGATGCTGCCAACAGGTATGTGCGTGCGAATGCCGGTTTCGTCGATGACGACAAACGCGCCATCTTTAACATCAATCTGGCCTTTTTGCACAAAGACCAGAGAAACGCGTTCTTTCATGGCGATGGGTTTTAGCGGTGGAAGCATGATTATTCCGGCAACAAGAGGTTTTGAAAGGGTTTGTGATTTTTCCAGCGATAGGTTTTAAAGTCGCGTTGATCAGTAGAGAGAATGCGGCCATGACCAAGTTCTTCGGCCAGTATGACTAATGAGGCATCCGCCAAGTCCATGGGGAGATCGACGTATTTATGCATTAACCGTTGAATTTGCGGTAAATGTTTCGGATAAATTTGATATACTTCAACATAGCTCGCATCAAGCGCCTGTAAAAAACGCAATTGGCTCTTGCTCCCCAATGCCTTACCCAACAAATAACAGGTTTCAGTAATGACCGGCCAAGTCGTTATCAATCCCTCATCCAGCCGCTTCATCACTGCTAGTGAATGCGGATGAAATTTATCTTTAGGATTAAAAAAAGCATACCAAAAACCGGTATCACTCAATACCATGTTTTTCTTTCCAGCCCTGATGAAGATATTCTTTATAATTTACAGATAAATCTTCCGGACCTTCAGCCGTACCCGCCAGCATTTCAATCAATTTTTGATTTTTTTGCCTGCCAGTCAAGGTGGTTTTTTCATATAGCAAATCCAAAGCCTGCTTAATTATTTCTGATGTACTTAAAGCAGTAGCATGCTGAATGGCTAGCAGTTTTTTTTCATAACTATCATCTAAACGTGCATTAATTCTCATGACATCACCTCTTGTATGACTTGTCATACATACTATACCATCAAATCCTGTCCACTGATAACAGTCCACAGACTAAGGCTTTGGTGTTCAATGCCCTTGTAATTAAAAGTACCACTACAACCCTTCCTAATCCGCATTGCAGAATATGACGGAGCTCGGTAATAATTGGTAAAAATACATGGGTATAATTTTCAATTGAAACCGTCGTTTATTTGACTCTTTGCATGCATAATAAAGTCAACCAGAAACTGGTATGCCTGTTCGGAAAGTAGCGTTCGCAATAATTCGTCATCAATCGTCAGGTAGTCATGTACTAAAGCGTTACGCATACCGATAATTTTACGCCATTGTTTGAGTTCGTCTGTCGATAGTCTGCCCATTTCAGCCAGTTTGTTGAAGCTATCATAAGCATCTAACGGAATATTTTTTTGACAGGATTTCAACCAGTATTTCGCCATGCCGATGCTGGCTTCAATGAGAACCTGTAAAGCCCGTTCGGCGGCACGGCGTTCAATCCGGTTAAACGGCCGCTGTTTGGCAATCCTCGACAGTTCGTTAAGGTCTTCCAGACATTCCTGAGTATGTTGAGCAATCGCTATAAGGTAGCCTTTAGGCATAATCCAACTCCCTTCGACTGTGGATGCGCAAGGTTTCCTGCCATAATCTGTTTTCATCGCGACAAAACAACACCGTATCCGCCTGGATAACTTCCCACGCCAATAATATCGGAGCTTGGTTGATGTCGATCACGGATAACTGGAAATCATGCAAAGCCAAGGCCTGCTGCCAATCCAGCGCTAAACATTCCGGCCGCAAACGTTTCTCCACCGGATCATCTTTAATAAAACGCTCAAAAGCAACCGCCAAATCGTAATCGCTGGCTTGATGATCGCGGCCTGTTGCACGTGAGCCATATAACCAGACAATGACAATATCGGGATTTTGCCGGGCAAGTTCAGCAATGGCGTTTAGATTATCGTTCATAGAGGTAAGCCGGAAAATCGTGCATATCGATAAACAGGATATAGCCATAACAGAGCGAATTAACCTTGATGTCCGGAAAAGGCTCGAAAATGCGTACCGGCAATGTCATTGAAGCCCTCGGAGTTGCCGCATTTGCAAAAACGCATCGACAGCGCTGACGGTTTTGCCATCGGCAACGGCCTTCTGACTGTGCACCAACATTTTCAATAACGCCAACGCTTCCTGAGTCAGCGCAACATCAGCCACCGAACTGATAACCATAGCGGCTTCGCCGTTTTGAGTAATGATCATCGCCTGGCCTGAATCTTTTAACTCCAAGGCGACCTACCTGCGCTGCATTCGCCTTAAGGTAGCTAATCGGCTTAATGTTTTTTGAGATATTCATATTATTCTCGTGCAGCTCGCAAAGAACTAAATATAAACCAAATCCGATCGTAGTTAAATCCTTGCTAAAGGAAGCAGCCTGCAATTGAAGGCCTATGCCTTTATAAAGCGCTTCTTGAATATATAACTCCGGTTCAATGACTTCTAAAACACAATGAACCTAGAGTATTGATTTTGATGCCATGTTTTTTAAAATGATGCTGTTGATAACCTTCGGCGACGACAGAAAGCAACTTAAAGCCTTTTTCAGCTTATAGTTTCAGCCAACTTTCACCTGCTTGTTGCTACGATGCCGGCCGGGATTTATAACTCCGGCCGAAACCTTTGAAGGCCTCAATAGCTTTCAAAACATGAATAACGGGGTTGTAAACCCCGTCACCCTTGTAGGACTAGCCATACAGACGTCTACTTGGAGTAAAACTTCAGCCACTTTTAAAATTGCGGCGGGAGTTTTTACTATTCCCTGTCATGTTTTTATCGTAGATACATCCATACCAGTCATCCACTGGCGCGTATGGAACGTCCATTGGTGCGTATGAGACATCCAATAAATCATGACCCCCTGGATGCCTTGGCAGACATGGCCTACAGGCATTTCTACCGAGTCTTCCAGTGGCGCGAATGGAAGACTCAGTATTCACCATTCCGTAATCCAGCAGCATCATGGGTTGTTCCCTCAACAAATTCCATTATCTGTTGTCTTAAACCGGCATTATCATAGGGTTAATATGCCGAATAGCGCGTAAGATCGAAGCCGCAGTGGGCAAGACTTCATCTTCGCCACGCTAAATCCGGCTGTAGTTAAATCCTGGCTAAAGAAAGCAGGCCAAAGGTTTGATGTTCAAAGCACTTACATACATCGACGCACCATCAGCAGGCCGCAGCCAAAGGCTTTAGAACGGCCTATGCCTTGAAACAACGCTTGTTCGAATTTTACTGTATCGGTTATTTGCAGTTCTCCGGTAAAATCAACCGAGCTAAACCCGGACTTCTTGTCTTTCTGCTTCGTTTTTTCCGGCAAGCCATGCCAGATATAAGCGCTATTTTGCAGCTTGATTAAACCGTCATCGTCTACAACCAATTCGAATCCTAATCGTTCGCCTTGTTTTTTTAACCAGCTTTCAAGTGCTATATCAATATGGGCTTTAATAGCCCATTCCAGTTTGCCGGAAAGGCTGGCTGTTTGCTGTAAACGTTCGGCATAACGAGGATCATTTGCCAATAATTTCGTCAGCCGCTGGTTTAACGCTTCGCCGCCGTTCGCCAACAACAGTTTTTTGTAGTCGCCTTTGTCAGGTTTGGCAGATAGCAATGAATCAAGTTGAAAATCCTTAACAAGCGAGGATAAAAACTGTAGCTGGGCATCCATCACCACATCGTGGTGAACGCGCTTGCGGGTTAAGTTGGTTTTATTGTTTGGGGAACGCATAGCCCGTTTTTTTAAAAATTCCTCTGGATCATCACGATCAACTTTACAAGTGACGACAGGGTTAGCCCGTAATTCAAAGGTAAAATGCTGCCCGATTGCTAAGGGTCGCTTGCCGTTTTGTTCGGGCAAATAATCTTTCGATTCAACTTTAAATAAAGCCGTTTCAACAGGTTTGCTTTGCGAGATCACATAATAAATAGGTTCACCGCGCACCGCAGGCGATGCGCTTAATTGCTCGCGGGCGATTTCTTCACGGTATAAAAACGTGCGCTGGTCTTGTCCGGGAAACAAATCCCACAACAAACGATGGCTGCCGTAGACATTGCCTTCAAGCACCCGGCTTAATTGCGATGATTTAAGAATGTTGGGCTGAATCTTGACTCTGGAAAAATACATCACTTATCTCCTTGAAATAGATAATGTTCCTGTCGCGGCATGAATTGCCAGCGTTTGCGCGATAAGGGCTGGTCGTGGCGGATGCGGGTTTGGCGTTGCCTTAATACCTCCGGCGTATCACAAAAATCATCCGCCGAACCTTCCCAGTAATAATGCCGGTCTTTAGGTCGACCCAACCAGTCAAAATCCCGCTTAGCCAAACTGCCATCGCTAACAATACGAGCCGGTAACATCGGTTTGTGTTGATACGCTTTGAACGCCTTCAAAAAATTAGGCTGATCGCTCAGCAATTGCGGGTTTAACGGTGCCGCCAGCGGACAGGATTTACGACCCAAATACAGATGGAAGACTGGCTTTAACAATTTTTCCTGAATCTCAGCCAAACTAAACGGTGCATCAGCCAAGGCTCGGACGGCAACAACCGCCAAGGCATCGGTGCGGTATTCGCGGCTAGACAGGATGGTGCCTAAGCGTTCCTTACCCAAGATTATTTCATCGCGGCGGGTACGGTAAGTAAACTTGCCGACGGCATCCGGCACTTGCGCGGTGTGGTAATCGCGCAGCAACTGCCCGGCGGTGAACAATTCCACCGCGAAAGCATAACCTTCTTGCAATTGGCGTTGCTGTTCCTCATCTTGCCTTTCTAAGCCTAAGGCCGCGCCCAACAAACCGAGCAAGGCCGATTTGCTGGGATAGTGCGCGGTGTGGCGGTTTTCGCCGACGGCAATTTCGCCCCAGCTTGCCATCGCGCCGTATAAACGGAAGAGCAATAAGTCCATGATAGGCTCCGTTATTAGCTGACGAAATCGAGCAAACCGGCTAACGTGCCTTGTTTCTCCTGCACGTTCAATTCGTAACGGTTGTCTGCACACGCGCCATACACTTGGTCGAAACTGTCTTTTTGTTCGGTGATGAGCTTAATGGCATCGGCCAGGAAATCTTCATTATCGCGGCTGAGGGGTTTCAGGTAAGCCACTGACAAGGAACGCGGTTGTTGGTCGCCTTGTTCCGCCAACACATACGAGGCATAAGCGCGGGACGCAAAGCTGTTTTGCTTGCCTTCCGGCGCGACTTTGACCGCCGCTTCGGTCAGGGCGCGGATGGCTTGGTTGGCCAGCGCTTCGTTGCCGTCCAAATTTTTCACCAACAAGTCGCGGTTGATGCAGATGTAGGCGTAGAACAAGCCAGCGGCGAAACGGGTTTCGCCAATGTGCGCCGCGCCCATATCTTCCAGGCCGTTGTTCAGGTCATCAACGGCGGTGAAATAGTCGTCTTCAATCACTACGGAATGGACGCTGATGGCGTGGGCGACTTGGCAGGCGGCTTCGATATTAAATGCGGGGCTAGAGGCCAACATACGACCGAACAAGGCAATATCCACGGCTTGTTCACGCAGGCGCAACAGATTGAGTTCATCTTTTTCCGGTGCGCGTTGTTCGGCAATCAGTTTTTCGGTCAAGGCGTTAATGGCTTGCTGTTCGGCGGGACTGACATGCACCAATTGTTCAATTTCCAGTTCCGCAAGCGGTTTGTCTTTTTCCGGTTTCTTTAATGCGCCGAACACCCCCGCGATGGCTTTTGTCCACTCTTTGGCATCCTTCTCTTTGATACCCGCCGCAGTCAATTGGTTATAAATATCAATCCCCAACAATTTGGTTCGCGCACCTAAATGCTCACCCATTGCCATTTGGAACAAGTCTGAAGTCCGCCACGTCCTTTTTAAGCACTGCGAAGAAACCCGCAAGCGGTCGTAACCGCCCATTTTGGCGGTTTTCGGGCTGCCTTGGTCGTCGCGGTTCAAATTGGCAGGTGGGTAAGCGGTCAATAGGTGCAATTGGATAAAACGGCTCATAAGGTCTCCTTAGTTAGTATTTTTTGATGCAGCAGTGTAATAATCGGTGGCCCAGCGCACGGCTAGGCGTTTGGCGGGTTCGCGCCCGATGGGTTTGTTGAATTCCTGATGCCATTGGATGATGTCGTTGGCGAGTGAAACCAAGTTGACGTTGCCATCCAGCAAACGGATAGCGCGGATAATCCGGCGGTAAAAATCATCAACCGTCGGGCTTTTTTGTAATTGCTGGAAACGTAACTCACTCATCGGAGCTTTGCTTTTGCCTTCCGGTGGTGTTGCCAATTGTTCGGCAAAACCAGCCATTTTTTTGGGCGCATCAGTCTCTTTATTGTTGTAAAGCCTGCTGGGAGTTAGTTTGTCAGTTTTTACCTGCGCCAATGACCCTGCCATACACGCACTGGTCAGCATCGGCATGTTTTGCGACCAATTCGGCGTGGCTTGATCCATGCGGTGTAAAAAATGGAAAAATGCGTCGGTCAGCAAAATGTCTTCTGGGTTTTCCGCACGGCGTAGACGGGCGCGGTCGCCGCGATTGTCATCTAGCCAATCGTGCCAGTCTTTTAACGCTTTTTTCTCTGCTACATTTAATTCACTCATTAGGCCGCCTCCTCGGTTGTGCCTTTTGCTTTCAGTGCTTTTAAGGTTTTGCTGCCGTAAAATTTACCGCGTAAGTTTTTCTGGGCATTGATAATCCGCTTTAAATCCAAATCTTCCGGCGTTGCCGCGAAGGTGGCGGTTTCAAAAATCCTGAGCATCTGCCGTTCAAGGGTTTTGTACCAGCTTGCGTAAACCTCACTCGGAGCTATGCGGGTGTCGGCGGGCAAAGTTGCCAATTGTTCCAACAATCGGTAGAAATCAGCTTCGGTCGCTTGCCAAAATTGCGCGTCGATTTGGCTCATATCACCTTTGACATCTTCGGGGCGGCGAAACCAGGCCGCTTTCACTTGTCCACGCAGCATTTTTACGACTTCTTTGGCGGCATTGACCAATTCACCCGCCCATGCCATTAGATTGTTACGTTGCATTTCGTTGAGGTAATAGACCGGAAAACGCGATTCGTACCAGCATCTGGCTTTCATGTTGTCCATGTCGTAACCAAAACACCAGAGCGACGCGGAGCCGTGGTCACGAAATGTCCGCCCCCGTTCAGTGTTATAAAACTGCACGATTTTGGCGGCTTCATCGCCGTTCTCAGCATCTTGCAGGGAAAGCCCCAACCAATGCCGATACCCCAAACCACCTTGTTGGCCTTTGAGCGATAAAGGCAGGTTGACTTTCTTAGGATCGAAACGATAAGGCGTTAAGGGATGCAACCACGCACCGTCATAGTTAATGCCGTAATTTTTCGTCCGAAATTCCCGATACAATGTTTCGGCTGGCTTGCCGCATAAATCGCAGACGGCATCCTCGCAGCTTGTCGTCAGGCGGATACGGCGCGGCATTCCCCAGTAAGCCTGCAAAGGGTGGACATCGCCAGGAGAGGTGGTTTGCCCCTTTTCTGAAACACGGGTTTTACCCAACCACGGTAAAACACTAGCATCCATTTTTTCGGCGGCTTCTAGGTCTTCTTGATTCAACACGTTAAGCCAAAGCTTATGCCATAAACTGGCTGATGGGGCTTTAGAGAAAATCAATGTGGTGAGCGGGCCGCCGCCGCGCAAACCGACACGATGGCCAACGCCGCCGGAAGGCGCGTTGGTTTGTAGCGTGAACAAAGCGGTTGCGGCACAGCTAGGGCAAAGCTGATTTACCTGATCGCGTTTGATGAAATGGTCGAGGTTGTCTTTTAGCGTTTTGCCACCGGGGGCTTCGATCAACAATGCTGAAATCGCTTTGGTTTCGCCATCGGGCAAATTGAAATCTTGTAAAAATGCCGGGGCATCGTTTGCGTCTAACTCAAACGCAAACGCCACCTTTTCAAAACTCGCTTGCAATATTTCCGGTTCAGGCATGTTTTGCCAATGCTCCAGCCATTCGTCTTCATCCTTTGGCGCGAAGCAGGTTTGCAGCAAACCGATCAGCAACTGATATAACGCGCCTTGAAAATCCGGCCTCGGTGCGTTGATTTCCACAACCGGATTGTCAGTTTCGGCAATTTGCCACGGAGCAATTATGTCGGCTTGCCCATTTTGGCGTGTGACCGGTATCCAGCGGTCAGTGATTAAATTCATAAGTTCTCCTGTTTACAGTTTGGATTCTCTAATGCGGAGCATTTTCATGATTAGTTTTTTACATTTTTAACGCCAAGATAATTGCCAAAACCAGCGTCAATAGAAGTGCTAAACAGATAACAGCCAGTGGCGTGGGTGAAAAAGAGCTGATTGCGTCAATGATTCCTTTAATTTGATCCACGAGAATTCTCCCATCACAGTTAAATTATGATGGCATGATAGCACTTAATTTATATAAGTAAAGGCTTCATACTTTTTATGCTAATATTTGACCTATGGATACAAAATCATTTAGACTACATCCGGTTCCTTAATTTATTAGGGATGAACCTGCTTCTTACTTTTTTTGAGGAAGCAAATTTATGCGTTCCCCACACCCGTGGGGATTTATCCCAGAAACCCATGTTGCGGGGAATAAACCATTTGCCCTTCCACCAACGGCAAAATCTCCAACCAGCGCACCGCCTTTTGTTCGGCCTTTAATGCTTCAATCAAAATTTTCATATCCGCTGGTATCTGTTGCTGGACTTTCTTCCACTCGCGTTCCGGCAATTTGACGGTGCTTAATGCCCAAGCATAGCGTTCCGCTTGGGCGTAAGGTATGAGCTGGCCGTTTTCTACAATGGCGAGCGCGACTGATACCGTTTCTTCATCGGTCAAGCGGGTTGGGATTTTGGTTTCCTCATCCCAGCCTCCGCTTTTTTCAGCACTTTTGCGGGTATAGCCTTTGGCAAGATCGAGCGAGTTCATGTTACCAATTTCCCGATAACTCATGGCTTTGCCAATCGCCGCTAAAGAAGCCTCTTGTAACGCTTGGGATAATGAGTCTTCCGCTTCCCACGAATACACGCCTTCAATCAAATCCCTCGCATCATCGGGCATGGTGAATTGGCCTTTATCCATTAATTGCTTGGCGGTCAACCAAAGCTGGCCGATATGTGGATAGACGGCTAGTGTTCCGCTATTGTCGGGCTTTAGCCAATTGGCATCGGCATCAAGCGTGGGTTCGGGGCAATGGAGGTAGAGGACGGGAACGCCGCGTTGGTCGGGGGCGTCGTGCGCAAGGCGATTGCCTAGCATGTCACGGTTATGCCGGCGCAAGCGGCCTGCGCGTTGGATGATTAAGTCTATCGGGGTGAGGTCGGTAATCATCACGTCGAAATCTAAATCTAATGACTGTTCTACGACTTGCGTGGCGATCAAGATTTGGCCTGTTCTTTGTTGGTGGTTTGAATCACGCCCGAATTGCGTCAAGGTGCGGTTTTCGATGGCCTGCCTGTCGATCATGGCAAAACGGCTGTGGAACAGACTGAGTTGTTCAGGCGCTATACCTGCGTCGAGTAAATCTTGATACGACTGGCGAGCCGATTTGACGGTGTTACGTATCCAGCACACGCAATGCCCAACGGTGATGGCTTGCTGGATTTGCGCCAGCACTTCGGCTTCGGCGCCTAACTGCTTGACTTGAACGGTGCGCTCGACGGCTTGGCGGGTGTCTATGTGTTGTTCAACCTGCGCGGCGGGCGTATGCGTGGCTAGCGGATATTGCGCCGGATAATCTAAAGCCGGGGCGGTTTCGCCGAGTCCTTTGTGATAGGCCGCCACTAAATTTTCGCGCATAGTTTGCGGCAAAGTGGCGGACAATAAAATCACGCTGCCACCTTGCCTTGCGTGGGCTTCCAGCAAGGCATCCAAGAGTTTTTGCATGTAGCTGTCGTAAGCATGGACTTCATCGACCAACAACACTTTGCGGCCTAGACCTAACAAACGCAGCGACTGGTGACGCGCTGGCAATACGGCAAGCAAGGCCTGATCTAAAGTGCCGACCCCGACATCCGCCAACAAGGCTTTTTTGCGGCTGTCCGCGAGCCAAGCGTTGCAATAGGCGGTGGCGCTGAGTTCCTGATCGGCTTCGTTATTACCGCTCTGATAATTGCCGTCAGTTTTCATTTGTTCGGCAAAAGCTACCGAATCCTGAAAATCTTGCGACAACTCACGCGCACCGTGTGCCAGTATCAATGACGGTAGGCCGCCGTCTTGATAAAGCTTGCGGTAAACACCGCCTAGCCGTTGGTACATGGCGTTGGCGGTCGCCATGGTCGGCAAGGCGATATACAAACCGTCGGCCAAGCCTTGCGCCATCAGGCGTTGGCTTAGGATTAGCGCAGCTTCGGTTTTGCCTGCTCCGGTCACATCTTCCAGGATAAAAAGTTGCGGTTGTTGGCCAAGCGGTTCGTTGATGGCGTATTTTTGCAGCGGCGTGGGCTCTTGGATGAAGGGGAACAGATTTTCAATAGACTTGAAGGCCGCCGCTTCCGGTACTTTTGGTAATGCGTTGATGGCTTCTTCTGCATGCTTTAAGGCAACCTCCCGCCAATAAACATCCAAGTCCATGCGGTCTCTGAAGTAATTGAAATAATCCTGATTGGAACCCAGCCAATCGGCTAACACTGCTATACCCGCCAATTGCCAGGATAGCGGTTTCAAGCGTGTTTTTAGGGACTTATCCAGCAACGGGTGACAATCAAAATTAGCCAATGGCAGACGCATGGCATCTATCACGAAGCCAATTGCCGCCTGTTCGTCTTCATCTTCAAAAAAATTCCGCGTCCGCACATTATTTTTGGGCGGCATACCGTGATGGCCTGTGACGATTTCCAGCCAGGGTTCGATATGGCTTAACCAAGCGATGTTGAAGGTATCGCCCAGCGCGACTTGCAATGATTCAGGCAATTGGTCTGATAGCACTTCACGCCAAAGGCAAAAGCCCATACTGTCATGCCTCTCCGAATAACACATCCTGGGGTTAGCCTTGACCAATTCAGGCGACAAATCTGTCCGCAAACCTTGAAAAGCGCGAGAAAACTTACCCAAATCATGCAGCATCAGGCAGAAAACAAATAAAGTTCTTAGCCATTCCGGATTTACTTCCAGTTGTTTTGCCAATTGTTTGCAAAGCGGTTTGTCTGGGCTTAATAATTGGAACCCCACCGCAGCCACATCCAGGCAATGGTAAGGCAGCAAATGGTAAGCAGCCTCTTTTTCTTTATCTGAACCGGCCTTGCCCCAATACCTGTAATACAGCTTATCCGTCATTTTTCCCCGCCCTCTCGTTTGGTTTTATTGGCATTATCCACGCTGACAACCTCAAAACGTGAGGTTGTAATTTATTTTTGATAAATTTTTTGCATCGCTGCTATTTGCTTGATGACCGCTTCGCGCAAGAATTCAGGCGCTATTATTTCCACTTCCGCGCCGTATTTGAGTATGTCCATGATCAGTTCGCGGCTGTCGTTAAATGGAATGTTGAGCTGATAGCCGCCGTTATCCAGCCATTTGCCTTCTTGCCCGGGATGCCAGCTTTCGTCGGCGACCCATTTGGCTCTGGATTTTGTGAACTCCAGCACGGCGATGTATTGCGCTGAACCACTGAAGATGCCGTAAGACGAGGTGAGAAAATGCTCCAGTTCTTTTGGGTCTATGGGTTCTGAGGCTTGCTCCAGTATTTTTGATGAGCTGATGTTATCTATGGCAAATACCCGCAGTTCCTTGCGGTAGTGGCAATAGGCCGCGATATACCAGTTGTCGCGGTAGTAGATGAGCTGTTGCGGGGAAATGGTCCGGTTTGTTTGCGTGGCGTTTTCGGTTCTGCCGTTGTAGTGGATGCTGATTTGCTTGCCGTTGAACAAGGCGGCGGCGGTTTTTTTGAATTGGGTGTCGTCTTTTAGGCGCCGGCCGATGGAGAGGAGCTTTATTTTTTGGGAAATATTGGCGGGAGTATGATGCTGTAATATGAACAGGTCATCGATTCTTTGTTGCAGGCGGGTTATCTGCTGGCTGAGGATGCCGGGGCTGATGTTTTGCAGGATTTGCTGGCATATAAGCAGGCCGTTAAGTTCTTCGGCGCTAAACCATAGTCCGGGCAGTTCGTAAGGTTTTTCTGCGTTTTGTTGATTGTAGTAGTAGCCGCCCTGTTTTCTATCATAAACCAGCGGGGCATTGAGATAATTCCTTAACTCTTCAATACAGCGGGTTGCGGTGGCTTTTGAACATTCGAGTTTGTCCATGATTGCTGTTAACGGAACCGGCGTGCGCCGATTGGCTAACAGTCCATGCAACCGGTAAATTCTGTCGAAACGATCCATTACTTTCCTATGGTTGGCTTCTTCATTCCAACTCTCCCGGCTGGCATAAGTTCTTACATGTCTTTATTTTACTTTAACTATAGTTTTTCAGATAAATAATTTCCGGCTTAGTCCGGTAAAATTCATACAGTGATCGCAAAATCCTCACGCATTTTTTTCATTACGCAAAGAATTTTACCGGCATCTTGCATATAAGTTTTGAAG
>JAQTYB010000044.1 GCA_028688475.1 Elusimicrobiales bacterium | reverse complement strand
CAACATGGACACGGGCTCGGTTATCGAAACCAGCTACCGCCCCGAGGACAAGTTCAAGGACGTGGACGTCGAAAAGCGGCCCAAGACCTACATGTACACCGAAAACGGCAAGGCTTTTTTCATGGACGACACCGATTTCGACCAGCTTGAGCTTCCTGTCGAAAAGCTGGGCGACACGCACAAGTTCCTCGCCGAGAACATGCATGTCGAGGGTCTCTACATAAACGACAAGTTCTACAACATCCTTCTGCCGGCCAAGGTGGAATTCAAGGTGCAATCCACGGTGCCGGGCGTGAAGGGCGATTCCGTTTCCAACATGACCAAGCCCGCCACGCTGGTGAACGGCACCGAGGTCAAAGTGCCGCTTTTCGTCAACGAGGGCGACACCATCCGCGTTGACACCCGCACCGGCCAGTACGTAGACCGCGTGTGACGGAGAATCGCGTGATAGAAGCCGTAGTTTTCGACATAGACAACACCGTCATGGACTTCATGCGCATGAAGCGCGAGGCGGTCTCCGCCGCTGTGGACGCCATGATAGACGCCGGCCTCAAAGTGCCCAAGGAAAAGATGGTGGAGAATATTTTCCGCGTCTACTGGCAGGAGGGCATAGAGGACCAGAACATATTCGACAAGGTGCTCTCCGAGGCGGGGCAGGTGGATTTCAAGGTGCTCGCGGCGGGCATAGTCGGCTACCGCCGCGCGAAAGACGCGGCGATGACGCTTTATCCGCACGTGCGCCTCACCATAACGGAGTTGCTCAAATCCGGCGTGAAGCTGGGCGTGGTGTCGGACGCGCCCCGGCTTTCTGTGTGGCTGCGGATAACCGCGCTCGGCTTGCAGCACTATTTCGACCACGTCGTGGCCTACGAGGACACCGGCGAGCGCAAACCCTCGCCCAAGCCGTTTCTGCGCGTGCTGGAGCTTTTGAAAGCGCCGCCCGAGCGCAGCCTTATGATAGGCGACTGGGCCGAGCGCGATATCGCCGGCGCCAAAGGCCTCGGCATGAAAACCGTCTGGGCGCGTTACGGCGACCAGTTCCATCCCAAGCATTCCGGCGCCGATTTCGAGATAGACGACGTTTACGAGCTCGTTGGCATAGTGTGCGGAATCAATTCGGGAAAAAACGGGTGCAAGGTCTGAAACTGCGCGTGGTTCTGGCGGCGGCGCTGGCGGCGTTCTGCGCGGGCCCGGCCTGCGCGCTTGAGATAATCTCGCTGGAGCGGACCGGCGATTGCGTTGTCGCGGTGTTCTCCGGTTCCGTGACGGTAAGCGGGATAGGATTCAAAAACGATTCCTTCGGCGGCGCGGTAACTTTGCCGCTCGCTTTTTCGAGGGACGGAAAGGAATACGCCAATATCCGCATCGCCGCAAAACCGCTGCATGACAAGTTGCTGCGCGCGTTTGAAACGGGCGCGGTTTTTTCAGGTCCGGCGGCGGAGCCGGTTCTGACGGTTATCGGAACGCGCAATCCGTCCCCGACTTCCCGCGTCGCGGGAGTGGATGTCGCTTTCGACGGGGAGCTTGTGGTCTCTTACGCTTTCCTGAAGATTTCGCGCCGCAACCCCAAAACGGGCGGGCGCACGGTATACTACCGCATGTTGTCCCCCGAAAATTTGAGCGTGCCGGAAAGTTTCCGCAAAAAAATCCGCGCAACCGCGCTCCCTTCGGCGGAGAAGGCTTTCGCTTTGGCGGGAAAATGAAGCTGATAAATAAAACCACCGGCGTCACGCTTGCCGAGAATATCGGCTTCGCGGACACTTTCGGGAAACGGCTTGTCGGGCTGCTGGGAAAGGATTCGCTGCCTGCGGGCTCGGCGTTGTATCTTTCCCCCTGCCTGCAGGTGCACACTTTTTTTATGCGTTTTACAATGGACGCCGTTTTCGTGGACGCGCGCGGCAAGGCGCTGAAAGTTTTGCGTGAAATGCCGCCGTGGCGGGTTTCGCCGTGGGTGACCGGCGCGAGCGGCGTCTACGAATTCGCCGCAGGCGCGCTCGCCGGCAAGGTCAAGGAAGGCGACGAATTGCTGTTGTCGTGATATGGGCGGACAGATTTTGCTGAAGCTGTCCGAAGGACTGGTTCTCGGCGTCGCCACGGGGCCCTATTGCGCGGCGGCCTGCGGACCGGCGCTTGTGCCGTGGCTGCTGGGTTTTTCCTCCGGCTGGGCCGCCAGCGCGAGGATACTGGCGCTTTTTCTGCTCGGACGGCTGCTGGCCTACGCGCTGTTTGCGGTTCTGGCGGCCGGGGGTGCGGGCGTGCTTGAAGCCTTTTCCGGACACCGGGTATCCGCGTTATTTTCGCTTCTCTCCGGCATATATCTGCTGCTCTCGTTTTTCATGGCGCGGAAAAAAGAAAATTGCCAGGCCGGACGCTTTTTAAAATCCGGGCCTCTGGCCCTCGGCGCAATCACCGGCGCGGCGCCCTGCCCGCCGCTCCTGGGCGCGCTTATCCGCGCGCTGGGGCTTAAAAGCCTCGCGCTTTCGCTGGCGCTTTTCACGGGGTTTTTCGCCGCAACCGCACTTTTTATCATTCCGGCAGCGGCAGCTTCGCCGTTTCTTAAATCCGGCAGGGTGCAGTTTATCGGCAGGCTCTGCCTCGCGGCGGCGGCTGGCTGGTTTATATTAAAAGGTTTTGGGGAATTGATTTAACGCCTGATATTGACGCGCAGCATCAGCTTGCTTGCGCCGTCGGCCAGCATTCCCAGGCCAAGCACTTTGCTGTCTTTAGAGGAGATTTCGGCGCGGGGGGCCCCGCCCGCGGTTTTAATTTTTATCGTGAAGGAATGCGTTCCGTTTTCGTCATAAGAAACAGTCTGTTCGAATTCCGGCGGGAAAGCCGCTGTCCTGACAAAATCCACCTGAATGAAACCTGTCGAGCGTTTGCCCAAAAGCCCGTCAAAAACCGGACGGTGGATAAATACTTTATAGCCGGGGCATTCCTCGGCGCTTATCACCTCTCCTCCGGTAAACCGCGCAGAGACGTGTATTCCGGTCGCGCGGGCCAGCGCGGGGACAAGTTTGTTCTCCCCGACAAACATTGCCGGTATGAGGACGAGACATGCGGACGCCCACATCCAGCCGGTGAAGCGCTTTAGTTTTTCCATATCAACAGAAACTTCCCGTGCCCGCAAAGTGCACTATGCGCCGCACGGCTTGCAACAGCATCCCGCCGGTAATCGTCGTAAGAAACATAAAAGCCGGAAATAAAAACATCAATCGCTGCGCCAGGGAAGGCCGGTTCTCCGTCATTTTGACATGGTGGTATACCGCCTGTTTCGGGCAGACGTCCGCGCATTTGCCGCATTTTATGCAGTTGAGGCGCGTTTTCCCCGCAGCAAGGCTCTCCTGCGTCATGGCAAACACCGGGCAGGCGGTTATGCATGCGCCGCATTTGGCGCAGTTTTGGGTGTCCACCCGCATCTCGAACGGATTGACGCGGTTTGCGAGCGACTGGAACGCGCCGAACGGGCAGAACAGTCCGCATTGCGTGCGTTTCTTAGTCAGCAGCGGCAGCGCGATAACCAGCGCGATAAAAAGCGCGGCGAAAATAAGCATCTGAATCAGCGTGGCTAAATTCTGCACCGCCGGGAATTCGGTCACGGCCTTATAGGGGCAAAGCCACTTGCAGTATTCGGGCGAAAGGGAGGCTGCGGACGCCAGCGCCGTGACAATCAGCACCGCCACGGAAATGTCGGTCCACTTCGGATTTATCCGGTTTATAACAGGCGCCGCGCGCAGCCGGGAAAACATATCGTCGAGCCCGCCGAAAAAACAGCCCCAGCCGCACCAGCCGCGACCGAGAGCGAGCGAAAATCCTATCCACAAAAACAGCATCGCGCCAATCGCCGCGTAGCCGCCGGTTATCGTGCCGGGGAATATTACGGTGCGCGAAACCAGCAGCGGAATCAGCGTCTGCGGGATGACGACGTGGCAAAACGGCGCGCCGCCCTCGAGCATTACGCTGTCCTTGAGCGCCATCGTCCCCCTGACTTCCAGCATGTGCGCGATGAAAGTGAAAACAAAGGAAAGCGAAAGCGCTATAAAAACCGGCGCGCGCCAGCGGTCCGTTTTACCCGAACGCAGTATCATAAAAAAGCAGGTGTTAAAGAAGGCCAGCACCGCGGCGAAGGAAAGCCAATGCTCGAAACCCGACGGCAGCTTTCCCGCGCTCAGCATGAACGCGGTGACAAGCAGCATCGGAAGCGTAAACAACGCGCTTTTCGCGGCTGAAAGTTCCATGTTTTTCCGGCGGCGCGTCTTCAGCGGGTCAGCTTGGTTATGAATTTGCGCGCGAACGGCGCGGCTCTCGCAGCCAGCGCGATTTTAACGGCTTCGCCCGGCAGGAAGGGGATAAGCCCGCATTTGAGGACGGAGGACTGCGGCACGAAATGGCTCAGTTGCAGCAATCCGGCGCAGTAGAAAACAGCCGCGCCGGCAGCGAACGCCGCGCAAGACCTGACGGCCCCCGCCGTGCGTCCGCCGCTGAAAAACAGGCCGGTTACAAAAGCCGCCGGAACGAATCCGAGCAGATAGCCGCCTGTCGGGCCCAGCAGCGCAAAAAATCCCGCCGCTCCGGCGGAAAACACCGGCAGTCCCGCCGCGCCCTCGGCCAGATAGGCTATTACGGACAGCGCGCCAAGCCTGGGGCCAAGCGCCGCCGCCGCGAGATAAATCCCCAGCGTTTGAAGCGTGAACGGCACCGGCGTAAACGGCAGCGGAATTGTTACCTGCGCCAGCAGCGCTATAAACAGCGACGCAGCGCCTGCGGCGGCAGTTTCCCTCAGGGTTGAATTAACATTAGCTGCATGCAAAACATTTGTTGAAGCGTTCATCATATCCTCCTCCAGCAGGCTATATTATAAATCTATGCGGCCTCGGATTCCAGTATTTTAAGCTCTGTTTCGCTTATCGTTTTTGTGATGTCGCCCAGTCTGGCGGAAAGCTCGGCGGCTTTTTGATAATCAACATATGCCTGCGGCTGCGCCATTTCCGCCTCTAATTTTTCCTGCTCCGTTATGAGCTTTTCAAGGGATTTCATCAGTTTCGCCGCGTCGCCTTTGGTGATTTTGCGCTGCGGGACGGGCGCGGGTTTGGGCGGTTCCGGCGCCGCGATTGGGGCATCGGGCGGGGCGGACTGTTCCGGCTCACCCTCGGTATTTTCGCCGACGCGGCTTTTGAAATAGTCGTAATTTCCCGGATACATGGTGAGTTTGCCGTTTAAGGTGTGCAGTATCCCGTTGGCCACGGAGTTTATGAAATACACGTCGTGGCTGATAAAGCAAAGCGTGCCGTCGTAGGATTGCAGGGCGCGAACCAGCGCCTCCACGCTCGGTATATCCAGATGTGTGGTGGGTTCGTCGAGCAGCAGCAGATTCGGCGGATTGAGCAGTATTTTCGCCAGCGCGAGGCGGCTTTTTTCGCCGCCGCTGAGCACGGCGGTTTTTTTGAAAACGTCGTCGCCGCGAAACAAAAACGCGCCCAGCAGCGTGCGGATGAAAAGGTCGCTGTGGCTTCTGCCGCTGTGCATGGCTTCGGCCAGCACGGTTTTTTTCGGGTCGAGCATTTCCGAACGCCGCTGGCTGTAATAGCCGCAGGTCACGTTGAGACCGGCGATGCGTTCGCCTTCGTCGGGCTCGATAACTCCCGCGAGCAGTTTTATCAGCGTGGATTTGCCCGCGCCGTTTTTGCCCGCCAGCGCCAGCTTTTGCCCGCGCTCCAACTCGAAATCCAGCTTGTCGTAAACAGACAGCGTGCCGTAATACTTGCTGACGCTTTTGAGCGTTATCACGCGCTGCCCGGATTTTTCGGGCCTCGGGAAATTAATCGCCACTTCGGGGCCGGTGGCGGGCGGTTCGATGAGCTCCATGCGGTCGAGGCGCTTGAGCGCGCTCTGCGCGCGCGCGGCTGTCGACATGCGCGCCCGGTTGCGCCGCACGAATTCATTCAGGTGCTCTATCTCCTCCTGTTGGTCTTTCCAGCGGGCGATGAGGCGTTCCCGTTCGGAGGCCGATTGCGTGACGTAGTTTTCATAGTCGCCGGTGTAGATTTTTATTGTTTTCCGCTCCAGGCTGACTATCGCGCGGCAGACGTGGTTGATGAAATCCCTGTCGTGCGAAACCACGGCGATAGCGCCGGCGAACTCGCTCAGCCAGTCCTTGAGCCATTCGACGGAGGAGAGGTCCAGGTGGTTTGTCGGTTCGTCGAGCAGCAGCATGTCCGGCTTCATCAGCAGCAGGGAGGCCAGCTCCGCGCGCATGGCCCAGCCGCCGCTCAGCTCGTTTACCGGGCGGGTGAAAGTGCTGTTGTTGAAGCCCAGTCCGGCCAGAATCTGCTTGGCTTCCGCCTCGGTGCGCGGATCCGGGTCATCCACGCGCGACAGCGCGGTTTCCAGCGCGGTTTTGGTTGTGATGTCTATTTCCTGCGCCAGATAGCCGTAGGTGGTGCCTCTTTTAATCTGGATAGAACCGCCGTCCGGCTCGCATTCTCCGGCGATGATTTTGAAAAAAGTGGACTTGCCGCTGCCGTTGGGGCCGACGATGGCGAACCTGTCGCCGAAGTTTATTTGCAGGCTGGCTTTCTCGAAAAGCGTTTTCGAGATGAAAGATTTGGAAACGTTTTGTATTGATATCATAGCTGTACCACATTATCCCATTTTATCCCCGTCCCGCGACATGTCCAGAAAATATTTCCGTGAAATTTGTATCATGCAATTGTGGATAATTCAACGGACGTGATGGCTGCGGCGCAGCGAATTGCGGGACGGCAGTCCGCTTCCGGCGGCGGCTTATTCGGCATGACTTTATGGGGGGTTGCCGCTGGTCTGCTGTTTTCCGGTGTGGGCCTGATTTACATCCGTTACGGCAAGACCACCGGCAACACGACGATGATGGTCTGCGGTTTCGCGCTGCTTGGCTATTCCTATTTTATGTCCGACACGTTTTATATCGTGCTGGCGGGCGCGGGGCTGTCCGCCCTGCCGCATATCGCCGACAAATTCTGATTTATGCAGTTGTCAGTAACGCGGGGGCTTGCGCACCACAACCAGTATCTTGCCGATTATATGAAGGTCTTCCGGTCTGATTTTCATCGGCGCGCCGCCATGCACGGTTTGCAGTTCCACGCAGTCTTTTTTTCTTGAAATCAGTTTTACGCTATAGCTTCCGGGTTTGAGTTCGGCCAGTGCCAGCCTGCCGTCTTCCGCGAAAGCCGTGCGCGCCACCACCAGATACTCGCCCGGCTGCGCCAGCGGCGCGAACTCCCGGCATTCGATTTTGAGGGCGAACGAATTTTCCGCGCCGACCGGAAGATATTCCTCCGCCGCCGCATCCGGGGAAAACGCGAACGGGTCGCTTTTCGCCGTTCCTTTCACGGGAACCACGCCCGCCGCGAAAGGGGAACGGTCGCGCACCACGCCCGCGCGCAGCGGGCTGAGATTTTTTTCCAGCAGGGCGGCTTCGCGCGCGTCGTCCCGAGCGGAGCGGGTTTGCGCCAGCGCCTGAAGCATTTCCTCTTCGCCCACGCCGAGCAGCCGCGCGACTTTGGCGCGCAATTCCTCGGCGGGAACCGAATCGCCCGAAACCCAGCGCGATATAGTAGTCTGCGTCACTCCGGCGGCTTTGGCCAGCCGGACTTGCGCGCCTACGGTCTTGCCTCCGTTCCATCTGACCAGCAGTTCCTCGAACACCATGATTAAGGTTCCTCTTCAAAAAGACTTGCACTTGCCTGTTATTTTCTGTATAATACAGGTAATAACAGTTACGCGAAAATAAATCGCTGGCTGTCCGACCTCGGGGAGCTCTTTCGACTTGAGTCAGAAAGTGCGATGAGGTGTTTTGCCACTAATCCCATTCTAACAAGTTTTGGGGGAGGACGGGGAGGCACTGATGGCGATATATCTGTATGGGACACGGCAGATAGCGGAGGTAATAAGCGGCTGCGTATCCACCGCCGACGTGCTTTATTGCGTCAGCGGGAATATGTATCGCGGCAGATTGTGGGACCTGGAGGCCGACGGCGGAATCATGGAGGTGGTGTCCGCCATACATCTTGCGCAAAGGCGGCGCGTCCCGCGCGCCGGGGCCAAAAACCGCAAGAGGCGGGCGGCGGGGGACTGATTATACTTAACGGAGTAGTGCTATTTACTGACGGGGTTTTTTGCGGTTGCGCGAACCTTTCCGTTTGCGCCGGCGGTTGATTTTACGGCATAGTCCGACGGCTTGCGGTTTTTAGTGCTGTGATTGTGGTCTTTCGGTTTTTGCTTTGCCGCTGTTTTGGAAGGCGGAGGTTTCTCCGCGCGGCTCAACTGCGGCGCGAGGGCATCGCTTTCCAGTCTTACCGGGTGTTCCTCGAAATAATTGGAAAGAGTTTCTTCCACGACGGGATTCACCCTGCCGCAGGTTTTGCAGTTGCCCGCGGGCGGAGGCGCGTTTTGCGCGCCGGAAACCGTTTGCGCCAGCAGGCAAAAAAGCGGAAACAGCAGAGCCGGTTGTCCCATGCCAAATTTTATATTATAAAGTTGCCGTTGCAATCATTTTTTAACAGGTTCTGAGGGGGAGACATCATGGAACTGGAAAAAATACTTAAGGAACGCCGCTCCTATCGTTCGCTGGAAACCGCGCCCGTGACGGATGCGCTCATCGGCGAACTGGCTCAGGCGGCGGCTCTGATGCCGTCGTGCTTCAACAACCAGCCGTGGCGGTTCGTGTTCGCGCGAGACCCGCGGGTGCTTGAAAAACTGCACGGCGCGCTTTCAAAAGGCAACGAATGGGCGAAGGCCGCGCCGCTTATCGTGGCGGTATTCGGCAGGAAAGACTCGGACTGCGTGCTCGGGGACCGCGAGTATTACCAGTTCGATATCGGGCTTGGAACCGCCGGGCTTGTGCTGCGCGCGTGGGATTTGGGGCTGATGGCGCATCCCATCGCGGGTTACGACCCTGAGGCCGCCGCCGCGATACTCGGCATACCGGCGGAATTCAGGGTGATAACGCTGCTGATTGTGGCCAAAAAATCCGCCGTCCCGAATCCGCTTATGACGGAAAAACAGGCGTCCGCCGAGGCCGAGCGCCCGCCGAGGCTGGCGTTTGAAAAATTCGCGTGGATAGATTCGTACAAGGGGTAGCGGTGCCCTGCCCGCAGCCGCTGTCATTGCGTCCGCCTCAAGACCGCGTTTATACTTTCACCGACGGGCGCTCCGCTTTTTACCTGGGCAGCACGCATTCGCAGTCCTCCACCGCGCATCACGGCTGGAATGTAGCGGAGACGCATTTCCTTTACGATTATCGCATTATTGCCGGCGGGCAGCCGCTTGATAGAGGGGCTGCCCGCGAAATTGTTTTCCAGCCGCAGCTTTTGCGGCGTTCATACCCGTGCGGCATAACCGAAACTTTTTTTCTCGTTGACGGCGAGAACGCGTTTTGCGTGGAACTGTCCGGCAGTTTCAAGTCGGCGGAGTTTGAACTGTTCACCGCTGCCAATTCTGAAAAAATATCCTATGGGGCGCAACGCTATATCTTCATTGCCGGCAAGATGCTGGGCGCGCGCGTCAGCAAAACCGACGGCGGGGCGCGGCTGACTGTTGCCGTCTCGGACGACAAGTCACTGGCGCAGGCTATTATCTCGCGGGTGGAGCGGAATGCCGCGGCCCTGCTTGAATCGCGGACGCGGCGGATTGCGCATACCGCCGGACCGTGCGCGTTTTCCTGCTCCGGCGAAAAGATAAACGACGCGCTTTCGTGGTCGCGCATCTCGCTGGATTCGCTGGTTATGCGCGGCGGCATGACCGGCATCTGGGCCGGACTGCCGTGGTTCAACAATTTCTGGGGGCGGGACACTTTCATCAGCCTGCCCGGCGCGGCGCTTGTCAACGGCGATTTCAAAACCGCGCGGGAGATGCTGCTGAATTTCGCCGCCCGCCGGTTGCCGGACGCCGGCTCGCTTTGGCATGGACGCATCCCCAATGTCATCACAGGCGGCAAGGCTTATTACAATACCGCCGACGCCAACGGCTGGTTTGTCCTCTCGGCGTTGAAATATCTGCGCTATCGCGGCGATGAGGGTTTCGCGCGCGAAATTTTTCCGGCGGTCTCGCTTGCAATTGAAGGCCCGCTGTCAAAAGGCGTCGGGGCGGATTTTCTGCTGCGCCACGGCGACGCGGAGACCTGGATGGACGCCGCGGGCGCGGACGGCCCGTGGACTCCGCGCGGAAACCGCGCCGTTGAGATTCAGGCTCTCTGGCATGGCGCGCTGCTGGCGGGCGCGGAAATAGCCTTGCGGCTTGAGGAACGCGAAAAGTCCGTTAAATGGAAACTGCTCGCGGGCGAGGTCCGCAAAAGTTTCGCAAAACTTTTCATCCGGCCGGAAGGCGGGCTTTTCGACCATATAAACGCCGACGATACGCCGGATTCGCAGTTGCGCCCGAACCAGATTTTCGCCGCCGTCATCGGCGCGGGTTGCGGATTGCCATCTGTTATCCCACGGGAACTCGCGGAGAATACCGCGCGCATCGTGGCCGAAAAACTGACATTTCCTTACGGAGTGCTTTCGCTCTCGCCGGACGATGAAAACTTTCATCCGTGGCATGAGCATGAAACCTACCGCCATAAGGATGAGGCGTACCATAACGGCGCAATCTGGACCTGGCTTGCCGGCGCTGTCATAGAGGCTTTGTGCGCGCACGGACAAAGCGGGCTCGCGTTCGACCTTTTCGCCGAGGAGGCGCGGCAAATCATGGAAGACGGCTGCCTGGGCGGATTCTCGGAGCTGGTGGAGCCTTTTGCGCGTCCGGGGCAGGCGCGCCCGCGGCCTTGCGGCGCGGTGAATCAGGCGTGGAGCCTTGCGGAATTTCAGCGCAGTTTCGCGGAAAGTTTCGCGGGCTGGCGGCCGTTTGCGGGGAAAAACAGCGTCGAGCTTGCGCCTTCGCTGCCGCCGCAGTTGGATTACCTGGCCGCGCGGCTGCCGCTTGGCGAAATGACTTTTGAGCTTGCCGTTGAGCGGGCCGGCAGTAAAATCATCGTCGCGCTGGAGTGCCAGGAATGCGAACGCGAGGTCTCGGTTTCCTGTTCCAACGCGTGGTTTTCGGGTATAATTTCACCGTCGGGTAAAAAGCTTTGTTTTGAATATGAAGCCGCGCCGCCAGCCGCGGAGAAATGGCGGTTCGCCAGACCGGTTTTCAACCCGAATTGGAAATCGCTGAGGCCTTATTAGGAGGCAGCATGCCCGCGAAAGCAAAAACCGTTCTCATCAAAAACGCGCTGCGTATCGCCGTTATGGACGATGCGGGAACAGAAATTTCCGGCGGCGATATCTATATCGAAGGCCCGGAGATAAAAAAAACCGGCAAAAACCTGCGGGTGAAAGCCGATACGGTGCTGGACGCGAAGAATTGCGTTGTAATACCCGGCATGGTCAACACGCACCACCACCTGTATCAGACGCTGACCCGCAACCTGCCCGCCGTGCAGGACAGCAAGCTTTTCGACTGGCTGGCGTACCTTTACGAAGTCTGGCGGCATATCACTCCCGAAGGCGTAAACATCAGCGCGCAGGTCGGGCTTGGCGAATTGCTGTTGACGGGCTGCACCACATCCAGCGACCATTTTTATCTGTTTCCGGGCGGCGCAAGCGCGGATTTGATAGACGCCGAAATAGAGGCCGCGCGGCTCCTGGGAATCCGGTTTCATCCGTGCCGCGGCTCGATGTCGCGCGGAAAGTCGAAAGGCGGATTGCCGCCGGACGACGTGGTGCAGACCGAAGACGAGATAATGAAGGACTGCGAGCGTCTTGTCAACAAATACCACGACCGCCGGCGTTTTGCCATGACGCGCATCGCTCTTGCGCCCTGTTCGCCGTTTTCCGTTACCGGGGAGCTGCTCAAGATTACCGCGCAAATGGCAAAAAAATGGGACGTGCGCATGCACACCCATCTCGCCGAGACGACTGACGAGAACGACTACTGCAAATCCGTCTGCAAAATGCGTCCGCTGGAATATATGAACTCCGCCGGCTGGCTGGAGGGGGGGCGGAGCTGGTTTGCGCATTGCGTGCATTTAACCGAGGCCGAGAGCAGGCTGCTTGGCAAGACTGGCACCGGCGTAGCGCATTGCCCGTCGTCGAATATGCGGCTGGGTTCGGGCATCGCGCCGGTCAGAATGTACCTGAACCACGGCGTTGCGGTCGGCATCGGCGTGGACGGTTCCGCCTCCAACGACTGCAACGACATCATGGGCGAGACGCGCAACGCGATGCTGTCGGCGCGCGTCAAAACCGGCGTGGCGGCGATGTCCGCGCGGGACGCTTTGCGGCTTGCCACGCGCGGCGGCGCGGCGGTGCTGGGGCGAGACGATATCGGCTCGCTCGAACCCGGCAAGGCGGCGGATATCGCCGTTTTCGACATGGACCGCATTGATTACGCCGGCGCGATGAGCGACCCCGTGGCCGCGCTGCTTTTTTGCGGAACGGGACATCGCGCCAAATACGTGCTGGTCAACGGTGAACTTGCGGTCAAGGACGCCCGTCTGCTGCGCCGCGGCGAGCGCGAGATAACCGCACAGGCGAATAAAACCGCCGCCGCCCTGTACCGCAAGGCCGCAATAATTCGGTGATGTCTGTCAGACATGGCGCGGGCGCCGCAGCGACAAGCCAATGTGTACATATCTGTTCCTGCCCGCAGTATTCGGAAATCCGATTATGATGTCCGACCGGAAGGCGCGCGAACTGGCACTCCGGCAAATCTCCGTCGGGGAGCCTTGAATTCAAGCCGGCTAATCTGCTATAAAATGTTGTTGGAGTTTTCATGCCCTCATCGTCTAGAGGCCTAGGACGCTGCCCTTTCAAGGCAGAGATCAGGGGTTCGAATCCCCTTGAGGGCGTACATCTCCGACGGGGCTTGTTCCGGTTTTTGTTCCGGTACAAGCCCCGTTTTTCAATTTTATAGCTATAACAGCGAAATGCTTAGCCGTGTGCCCAATGCGTGAGCGATTTTTTGCAGGGTACCGAGGGTTAGATTAGGACGGCGCAGGGTTTCTATGTCCGATATCACCTGCTGCTTGGTATGTATCCGCCGCGCCAGTTCCGCCTGGCTTATGCGCTTTTTGTGGCGCTTTTCGGTGATAAGGTAGGCAAGTTGGGTTCGGATATCCTCTTCCTCGAACGCCTTTTTGAATGTCGGGTTTTTCATCTCCCGTTTAAGCCAGTCGTCGAACATGAGTTTTTTTCTTTTCATAGCACCTCCTATCTTAGCCAATCTGCCCTGTAGCGTTCCGCGCGGTCAATCTCGTTCGCGGGGGTCTGTTGGGTCTTTTTCAGAAAGCCATTCGTTAAAACGATTTGCTTTCCGTGAATGAAATAGAGAATCCGTATTTCAAGCCGTCCGAATGAAATCCGCAGTTCGCGGATGCCGTCGCGGAGCATGTCCGCGTGAGGACGTTTAAGGTTTGGCCCTTCCTGCTTGAGGAGTTTAATCCATGTCGCCACTTTCGCGCGAACCTTATCCGGCAGTCCCATCAGAAAATCATCTACCGGATAATCTCCGCCCGGCGTTTGATACAGTTCGATAAAGTATTCCATGTGTCCTCTCTTGATAAAATAATACAGTATATACGCTGTATTGTCAAGGCTTTTTTGCACAGAAAAATTCCGGCTCCGCGAGACGGAACGGAGCCGGAATACGGAACCGAGACTGCGATTTATGCGAGCTGGGCGAACCAGTCTTGACCGAGCAGTTTATTGAGCGCGTGGACGGTCGTGTCCACTCCCCAGCCGATGAGAACCTCTTCCAGTTTCTCCGGCAGGAACGGGACGTCCACCAGCTCGTTGATGATTGCCACGGCGAGTTCGCGCTTGTCCGCGCCTTTGAGGCCTTCGTCCGCGCCGACGCCTTCCACGAGCTTTATGACGTCCGGCAGCACCTTGGCCGCGTCGTCGAGGGTTTTGATTTGTTTCAGTTCCAGCAGCGCGGCCTTTGATTTTTCAATCAACTCCTTCGCTTTCGCTTTGTAGTCCATGATGAGTCTCCTGTGGTTTATTTTTCCTGCCTGAAAACCAGTTTCCAGTTGGCGGCGCTTTCCAGCGCGTCGCGCAGTTCGTTCGGCAGCACTCCGGCAACGCGGTCGCACATCAGCGGCGCACCGGCAGACCGGTAAGCGCGCAGAACGAATTCCGTGCAGATAAGGCCCGCTTTTGCGGGCACTGGCCAGCCTAGCGCGCGCATGAGCGATGCTGTGAGGCTATATGGCGCGTTGTTCTCATAACAGACGCGCAGCACGTCCACCAGCGGCGCTGGCGGCGCCCAGACCGATACCAGACTATCTGACGCCAGTTCCTCCTCCAGCGGCTGGATTGTCGCGCCCGGACCGTATAGTTCATGCGCGATAAGCCGGCGGCGACCGCCGAGGTAGATTCCGGCGTGAGTGTAATGGTCGCGCGGAAAATTGCGCAAGGAAATGGCGCGCACCAACCGCGAGAAGCTGCTGCTGCCGTTTGCGAGGAAAACCGCGCCAGGCGGGATGTTTCCGATTTCGCCGAATCGCGTCATACGAGCAGTTTCCCCACTTCCTCGCGGATGTCGGGCATAATCTTGTAAAGATTGAGGCCGGGGCATTCGGTGTATCCGGGCGACTCTTTGTCGAGATGCCCTACTATGGTCTCCTCTCCGGGCATGAGATTGTAACTGTGGCAGAGGTCCGCCAGCAGGTTTATGAGCGACACGCGCTGGCCGGGAGTCGGCGACATGATATTGAAATCTCCGACCACGTTTATGCCGATGCTTTCATGGTTATGGCTTTCGCATTGCGCGCCGAGCGCGTCCTTTGGGCGTCCGCGCTCGATTACGCCGTCGCGCTTTATGACGTAGTGATAGCCGATTCCGCACCAGTGCCGCTCAATGTGGACCTGATGAATCCACGCGGCGCCGATGTCCTCCGGCTTCATGCTGGACGGCATCGGGCCGAGATGATGTACGACTATAAACCGTGTTTCCGCGCGTGTCGAAAGCGGGCCGTTGAATTTCAAGTTTGTCTCCACGATTTTGCTGAACATCATTTGCCTCCGTGTTCCCAGAGCGTCTTGAAAATAAGGCCGATGCTGCCGAACATCACGGCCAGCGCGGCGCGGTTGACGGACGCGATGAATCTATCCGTCCGCTCGTCATTCTTGTTGACCTGCTCTTTCAAGGTCTCAATCGAAGTTTTAATATTTGCCATCTCCGTTTTAAGCCCCGGCTGGCCGTTTCCGTTGATATCTTTTTCGTGAGCGTGCATCCGTTCGCAGCCTTCGCAGTTTGGCATTACAGCACCTCGGTAAGGTCGAATATGGTGAATTTGTTCTCCGGGTCCGGCTCGACGCCTTCTATGCGGAAAATTGAGAGATAGAGCGGCAGCCGGTCCTTAATGTAATCGTCGTTCCAGTAGACGATACTGTCGCCGTAGCACACACCGTCGCCCCATTTCCAAAGTTTCAGGAAGCATCCCTTTGAAAGTTTCATCTGTATTATGTCGCCAATTTCATGATGGATGTAATAGCGCGTTTTCACACGAACACGACGGCGTTGGCCGCTGACGTAAGTGTAAACCGTGGGCGCTATTGCGTACGCTAAGTCCACGTTTTCGGCTGGTAGAAAATTGCCGCTGGAAATATCGTAAGAGCGGACGCCTTGCCGGTCGATGCTATTCGGTTGCGCCTCGCCCTGTGTGTTTGAGTCAACGACAACGTTGTAGTCGCCGTAATTCACGTTGACTCGGTTATAGACACGATTGGTGCCGCTGGAAACGCTTAATACTGATTCGACCACAACATCATCGAAAACTGCGACGGGTGATGAGATTGAAATTCTTGGACGAAAAATGAAAGTATCCGAGCCATTGAAGCCGATTTCATAACTGCACATTTTGGCGAGTTCGGAGACCGCATCCGCACAGGTAAGACCAGTCATATTCACTACTGGAATGGTTACCGTGTTAAAATAATAGTCAACGCTCCAAAAATGCAAATAGGCGGAATATCCAACCTCTCCATAATGTGGTATTTGAGTGCCTTCCCATCTGAATTGAACATATCGTTTTGTGGCGGGAAGAGTATCGCCGGGATTTATTGAATTCCAAGCTCCCCAGTTTGCACCATCATCACTTTCGCGCCAACTAAATGCGTTGGTTGTCCCCGAAATCCCGCCATAAACCGCATTGAATTGTCCCCAATGTGTCAACGACGTGGTTCCGTCAATTGCAGGAGAAATATAATTTCCGTTAGTTACATATGGCGTGTAAACTGCTACGGAAGGGTCTGGGTATGGAGTATGATATATTGCCGCGCTAGACAGTGTTCCTTGCTGAAAATCATCCAATGTTTCCTGTTTCCATGTGCTTTTTGCGCTGGATGCGAAAACGGCAGGTGATATTTTAGTATCGGTAATTCCCGACGTCGCACATAATTGTGCGACAATCCACTCCAATGTTTTATCGAGATACCAATGCGTGTATGTTTCCCAGACGGAATAACCGGCAGTGAGCGCAGCGTTGAGTGTTATTTTACCCGGAGAGTCATGCAGATTGAGGTCGGAGACGGTATAATCCTTGTCGGCGAGCAACGCGGTCGCCGCGTCCGGACCTGCGGATGTGATGCCTTTCTTAACCGTCGTTATTATTCCGACAGCGTTATAATCGGTGGTGAACTCCGTACCGGAGTCGGAGCCTAAAAGCTCGTTGGTAACGACCATGCCTATGGTTTCGGCACTGAACTGCGAAAAGACGGTCATCCGGTCCATCAACGTTACCTGAGCAGTTCGGTCTTCCGGGTATGTCGTGGAATCGTCGGTGAGGTATCCGGTGTACACTGACTGCGGGTCCGGCGTTCCGTCCACCTTCAAGACGCCGGAGATGATGGTGATTTTGGAATTGAAAATATCGTAGTTGTCCGGGAAGTATCCATCAGGGTTTCCTTCCTGCCATTGACCACGGTCGTTGCGGAAAGTTACCGTGCAGTTTGAAAATCCCCACTTGTTGTATTCCTCGGTGTCCAATTTGACGGGAATTGAACCAACCTCTTTTACGTCGGATGTGAGGTCGAGCGCGGCGGCGTATTCATACGCGGAGCCGTTCCAATGCCGACGGTAGAGCTTCACCTGCTTGAAATAACGCGGCGATTGCCCATCATAAATATTACGCACCTCATCTGAAAGCGTCAGCATCAGCGTTCCTTGAGTGAAAGGTCCAGTGAATAGAGTTGCGACTTTCGGTCAAACCCAATTTGCGGCGGTTCGACGACGCGGAATTCAAAGATTTCCGTCGGGTCGAAATTGTAGAAAAAGGCGAAGGTTAAAAAGTCGTTGGCAGCAATGGCGGCGAGAATAGCCTGCTTGTCGACCAGAGAAACATTTTGAAGCGAGAGCGTTCCTTCTACTTTCTGCCAGTCCTGCCAGGCCACGGCGCTGCCGTCGGACATGCGCATGAAACCGGATTTGACAGCGTCCTTGCGTTTCCAGTCGGACAGGACATTGAGCGTGGCTATGGATTTGACAAACTTCAGTTCGCCGATGGATTTTTCCTGATTTGCGGTTTGAGTGCTGAACATGTGCAATCGGAAATATGGTACGCCGCCGGTAAAATCATACGACGGCGTGTGTTGCGGGTATGGCAACGAGGAGATAATATTGGGCGCGGTGAAAGTGGGGACCCAGCCGGTTATATAATCCCAGTTCGTGCCGTCGGGGCTGAGCATGGCGGTGGTCAATTTCAGATTGTGATTGAGCAAAATCACTGTGTCAAAATCCTGCGACACGGATATACCTGCAGCGGTTTTGAAACTTATATCGACATTTTGCACAACGGTGTCCGAATTTCCGCCAGAGGATTGCCATACCGTGTCCGGTTTCTGGTCGTAAATGTTCGGCAGCAACGCCACGCCGCTGGTGGCGGATAGCACGCAGTATTTATCCAGCCGGTTCTGCCCAAAAATCTGAATTGCGGATGGTGTCGTCATTATCCCACCTCGCCGTCATGTTTACGCCCGGCTTTATAAGCGGCTTTCGCTGTTGATATTCCCCAGTTAACGCCATTTTGCATCGCTGCGGTGAGTTCCTGCGCAACCACGCGAGCGTCCATTTGAGAATTGATTCCGCCAGCTATGGTTATGGGCGCGTTTAGAGTGAGAGTCATATTCCCACCGTTTCCACCTGCGACTGCCGCAACGCTGCCGGTATTCACAGAACCCAATGCGTCCATATCCCGTAAACTCAATACATGCTCGCCGCCATGAACGATAGCCGGCACTGGTTGACCTCTTGGTCCCGGCACAGTACC
>JAQTYB010000130.1 GCA_028688475.1 Elusimicrobiales bacterium | reverse complement strand
CCGAAAAAATGCATCGTCATATCGGAAACGTTCAGCGCCACGGGTTATTATCCCGCGAAACTCGCGAAAAAAGACTGCTGCGTCGGCTGCGCTATGTGCGCAATAATCTGCCCCGACCTGGCCATCATGGTTTATAAGTAGCCGTTTTCGGGGACAGGACATGAGCCACGAAACACACGAAATACACGAAAGGGGAACAGGGCTCAGGGCTCAGATTGCTGCGTCGCTTCGCTCCTCGCAATGACGAGTGAAAAACGACAGGAACAGCCATAACATTCCCCTTTTCGTGTATTTCGTGTGTTTCGTGGCTGAAATGCAGCCTTGTCTCATCTAGTTTATAAGGAGAACAAATGGGCGACAAAATTTTGATGAAAGGCAATGAGGCGCTGGCCGAAGGCGCGGTGCGCGCGGGCTGCCGCTTTTTCGCGGGGTATCCGATAACGCCGCAAAACGAAGTGCCTGAATACATGTCGTGGCGCATGCCGGAAAAGGGCGGCGCGTTCGTGCAGGCGGAGTCCGAAACCGCCGCCATCAACATGGTTTACGGCGCGGCGGGCACGGGCATCCGCACGATGACATCTTCTTCAAGCCCCGGCATCAGCCTCAAGCAGGAAGGCATTTCATACTGCGCGGGCGCGGATTTGCCTATATTTTTCGCCAACGTCACGCGCGGCGGGCCCGGCCTCGGAAACATCGCGGGCTCGCAGGGCGACTATTTCCAGTCCACGCGCGGCGGAGGGCACGGCGATTACAGGGTGTTCGTCCTCGCCCCGAACTCCGTCACCGAGATGGGCAATTTCCCCCGCAAATGCTACGAGCTGGCGGAAAAATACCGCATCCCCTCCATGATTCTCGCCGACGGAATACTGGGCCAGATGATGGAGCCCATAGAATTCGATTTCGAGCCGGTGGACCCGAAAACGCTCAAAGAGCCCGCATGGGCGCTGGGCGTCAATAACGGGCGCAAAAAAAACATAGTCCGCTCCTACGACCTGCGCGAAGGCGAGCTGGAAAAGCTCAATTTCGAGCGCGCAAAACGCTACCGCGCCGTGGAAGAGCATGAAGTTATCTGCGAAAGCCGGATGACTCAAGACGCGGAAATATTGCTGGCGGCCTACGGCACGTCGTCGCGCGCCTGCATCTCCGCGCTAAAGATGGCGCGCGAGAAGGGCTATAAAGTCGGCCTCATCCGCCCGATAACGCTGTGGCCTTTTCCGCGGAGGGAAATCCGCGCGGCGGCGTCCAACGGCAAAGTGAAAGCCGTGCTGACCGTCGAGATGAGCCTCGGGCAGTTTGTAGCGGACGTGCGCCTCGCGGTCAACGGCAAGGTGCCGGTTTATCTGCACGCCAAACCCGGCGGCGCGGTGCCCACGGGCGAAGGCATAGTCGAGGCCATTGAAAGCATCGTCAAACGGGGCGGCAAGGGCCCCGGACTCTACGACGACGGTTTCTATAATTAACGGAGGTGCGCGGGTAATGGAAAACACTCTCAATCAGGTAAACAAAAGGCCGGAAAGCCTTGTGGACATGCCGATGCACTACTGCCCCGGCTGCGGGCACGGCATCATACACCGGCTGGTAGCCGAAGCGGTGGACGAACTGGGCGTGCGCAACCGCGCGGTGGGCGTGGCCCCCGTCGGCTGCGCCGTGTTCGCGGACGATTATTTCAACTTCGACACGATTCAGGGCCCGCACGGACGCGGCCCCGCGATAGCCACCGGGATAAAACGTGCCAAACCGGAAACCATAGTGATTTCATATCAGGGCGACGGCGATCTGGCGTCCATCGGCATGGCGGAAACCGTGCACTCGGCGGCGCGCTCGGAAAACATCACCATCATCTTCGTCAACAACACGATATACGGCATGACGGGCGGGCAGATGGCCCCGACGACGCTTATCGGGCAGGTAGCCACCACCGCCATAAAAGGCCGCGACCCGAAGGTGAACGGCTATCCCATCCGCGTCAGCGAGATGCTCAGCCAGCTCGACGGGCCGCGTTATATCGAGCGCGTGGCGGTCAACACCCCGCAGAACATACTCAAGGCGAAAAAGGCCATCGTGAAAGCGCTCAAATACCAGACGGAAGGTCAGGGATTTACGCTGGTTGAAGTGCTGGCGACCTGCCCCACCAACTGGGGCATGACTCCGGTTGACAGCCTCAAACGCCTCGCCGACGAGATGATTCCGTATTATCCGCTCGGCGTGTTCCGCGACTCCGAAGTGGGAGGCAAAAAATAATGCACCAGGGAATAAGAATTTCCGGTTTCGGCGGACAGGGCGTTATTTCAGCCGGCGTAATTCTGGCCTACGCGGGCATGCTGGAGGGCAGGAAAGTAAGCTGGTTTCCCGCCTACGGCGCGGAAATGCGCGGCGGCACGGCCAACTGCTCGGTGGTGATTTCCGACGACGACGTGGCCTCGCCCGTAGTCTCGCAGCCGGACACGGTTATCGTGATGAACGAGCCCTCGCTGGCTAAATTCGAGCCGCTGCTCAAAAAAGGCGGGCTGCTGCTGATAAACAGCTCGCTGGTAAAGTCAAAACCGACCCGCACCGACGTGCGCGTGGTTTACGTGCCGGTAAACGCGCTGGCGGAGGAACTGGGCAACACCAAAATCGCCAACATAGTCATGCTGGGCGCGTTCGCCGGACAGACCAAAGCGGTTTCGATAGACGCCCTCGGCAAAGCGCTGCCGAAGGTATTCAAACGCGCCAAGCCCGAAATGATAGAGCTCAACATAAAAGCCCTCAAAAAGGGCGCGACATGGAACTAAAAAACTACTCGCAGGATGATTTATGGCTTACTCAGGCGCTGGAGTCAGACCCCGTGGTAATGAAGGATTTGGGCGGACCCACTCCGCAGGAGACGATTCTGGAAAAACATAAGAAACGGCTCAAAAATGTCGAGGAAGGCAAAGTTTGGTGGCTCGTTATCATCCCCAAAAACTCCAGCCGCCCCGTGGGCACCATCGGCATATGGGATTCGGATATAAACGGAGTTCCTGTTCAGGAAATGGGCTGGATGATACTACCGGCTTATCAAGGCCGCGGAATCGCGACCGAAGCAGGACTTATGGTGCTGGAGCGGGCTCGGCTGGAGAAAAAATTCAAAACCGTACACGCGCTTGCCTCAAGCGAAAACGGCGCGTCCAACGCTGTATGCCGCAAACTAGGATTTTCGTTAATCGGAGAGGCCGATATCTCATACAACGGCCCGCCGCACAAACATAACGATTGGGCAATGGAGTTTGCCTGATTACGGCAACTCGCGGAGCCGTACCGTGTATCCGTAGCCTAAAGGGTTGCACTTGGTTTTGAGAAACTTTTCCGGCTCGCTCACGCTGACAACTTCAAATTTCGTACCGGGGCGGAACAATACCTCACGCTCTTCCCCGGGGTCGTCGGCCATGATGCTGATGTTCTTGCCCGTCCGGGATTCTATTTCCAGCGTGAGCGCGGTGCATTCTTTATTCGCCGGGGCGTAGTGCGCGGAATCAACCCAACTGGCACTCCAGAAACTGCGCGGGATGAAAGGACTGCCCCGCCTGAGCGCGCTGCGATACGTCTCCGCCCTGCGCTCAATATCCTCCCTGTCGGGAACATCAACTGTCTCCGTGGCGAGATAGAAATCCGCGCGCACCGCCCCGCCTTTGTAATCCGGCAGCCTGTTCATCGCCGACAGCATGAGCATCATCATATCCCGCGTATTCGCCAGCGAAGGCAGCACGCCGTTCCAGAGGCTGCTGTTAGTGGATTTATAGCCATGCCCGACATAACGCGCCACCCCCGCCAGTTCTTCCGTCGGAATATCCCTTAGCGCCGGACGTTCCGCCTTCATTTTGCGGGCTTTGATATCAAGCTTCGCCAGAGCGAGCGCGGTTATCTGCCGGCAGGCGGCGGACTGCATGGCGGCGGTTTCGTCGCGTTCCACCTCTTTTATGCACGGGTCGGACAGGTCATGATACCGTTTGAGCAACGCTTCGTCCGACCGGTAATCTCCCAGCGGCGTTCCGTCGGACAGCGCCAGATACCCGCCGGAGTTGATTACCGGCGTTGCCTCCGCCGCCGCGACCGCGGCGCATATTGCCAAAACAACAAGACAGCGAAACAGCACTCCCGCGCTTTTCATCAAAGGCATCCTCCCATCTATGGTAAGTTTATCATAAACATGCTTCCCCGGCATGGAGCCAAAGGCCCTTTTTGAACTGGGTCTTTAGAGCCAATCTGAAATCTTATATCAAGCGAATCTGTGTATCATACAGGTGATAAGCTGATGGCGACGCGCGCGGCAGTCCGGCAAAATCAAGGTCTCAAAGGCCGCAAGAGAGCAAGGTCGCCGCGT